>JBKOUV010000223.1:0-17353 GCA_046723555.1 Actinomycetota bacterium
CGGGCCGCCCTTCAGGACCTCGGCGCCCCAGATGTCGTTCACCAGCACGTCCACGTGCCCGTACGAGTCATGGACTCGACCGGCTAACCCCGCGACCTGCGCGGGGTCGAGGTGGTCGACCACCTCGGCCCGGCCGACGCCGCCGAGGGCGGAAACGAGCTCGGCCGTCTCCTCGACCGTTTCCGGCCGGTCGTAGTCCGAGCGCAAGGCGCCCGTGCGGCTGGACCGACCGGTGCAGATCACGGTCGCCCCGACCTCGCCGAGCGCCGCCGCGATTCCCCGCCCGGCGCCCCGCGTCGCACCGCTGACGACCGCCACTCGGCCGGCGAGTGGGCGAGGTCGTGGGGAACCGCTCACCCCCGGCAGCTTGACAGACCCCATCGCCAGCGTCCGTGGAACATCGGCCGGTCCGGCGGTGTCGGACGATCAGCTATGAGGCTCCGCATCGTCATCGCCGCCACCCTGTCACTGGCCGCGTTCGGCGGATCCCGCGCCTCTGTCGACGCCAAGGGCCCGACCGAGATCGTGGTGAGCGGCGACGGTATCGACGGCGTCATGGTGGTCCAGGCCACGGACCGGCCGGCGCGGTGGTGGCCGCTCGTCGAAGCGATGCGGTTCTTCGAGTTCGACGCGGCGTCGGAGACTGGTGGCGTCGTCCCGGTGTCCGACCCGGGCACGCGGATTCGCCTCACGTGGATCATCGTGGGCGGAGGCGTGGATGGTGAGACGTCCCGGCTCAGCCAGGACCTGTATCCGTTCGCGCCGGGCGGGCCGCAGCTGTACACGCCCGTGGAGCGGACCTTGTACGGGCATTCGTTCGCGTCCGGGTGGCGGCGAGTGGACTCGAAGGTCGTCGCCCTGTTGCGCCGGTTCGGCGTGCCGGTTGTGCGGCACGCCGTCCCGTCCGACGTCCACGGGTCACGACCGTGGGCGGGCGCATCCCTCGTGCGCTGGTGAGCCTCAGAGCCCGCTGAGCTCGTCGACCACCACGTCGAGCAGATCACCTCGGCGGTAGAAGTCGACCGCCAGGATGGTCGGCAACGGCTCGCCCGCAGCCCGACGGGTGACCCCGTCCTCCCTCACGCCGGCGGACTCCCGTGCCGCCGCAGTGACAAGCTGGTCGGTCGATGGCGCAGCCGACTTCTCCCGTCACGGCCCCTCGCCCGGTTGCGCCGGGCGGTCACGGGCCGCTCCACGTGATCGGCAACATCCTCTGGTTCGTCCTCGCCGGGCTGTGGATGGCCATCGGCTACGTGATTGCCGGGTTGATCCAGTTCGTCACGATCATCGGGATCCCGTTCGGGATCCAGTCGTTCAAGCTCGCCGGCAACGCGTTGTGGCCGTTCGGGCGGGTCGTCGTCCAGCGCGCCGACCGCGATCAGGCGCTCTCGTGCATCGGCAACGCCGTGTGGCTCGTCCTCTCGGGGCTCTGGCTCGCTCTCGGCCACATCATCGCCGGCGTGCTGTTGTGCATCACGATCATCGGCATCCCCTTCGGCGTGGCGTCGTTCAAGCTCGCCGGGCTGGCGCTCGTGCCGTTCGGCAAGATGGTGGTGAAGGCCGGGGCTCCGCTGCCGCCGAACGCAACCGTCTACCTGGCGGTGTGAGCGGGGCCGGCGGTCGGGTCAGAGCAGGCCGAGACGGGCGGCGCAGGTGGGCCAGGCACCGAAGCCACCATCGGCCGCCACCCGCTCGGCCACGGTGATCTGCTCGTCGCGGCTCGCCAGGTCGGCGCGCGCGGCGAACTCGCCGCCCCCGTACGCCAGCCACGTGGAGCTGCTGAACTGCAGACCGCCGTAGTAGCCGTTGCCCGTGTTGATGCTCCAGTCGGCGCTGGACTCGCACGCGGCGAGGGAGTCCCAGACTCCAACGGGCTGCGCTGGCGCGTCGGCCGATTGATCGGCGAGGAACGCCTCGGCGGCCGCCGGATCCTGGCCATGCCACGCCTTCCACATCCGCACTTGGGCGGGGGTGCACGCACCCAGGACACCCACACTCGCCGTTGCCACAGCCGCCGTCAGGACTCGTTTCATGTCGCTTCCGCCTTCTCCGCCAAATGGAAGCGGGGCATCGTAACGGAATCGTCACATAAGCGGTCAGCTCGACGCCCGAAGTGGTTCGAACCGGGACTGGAACGCCGCCCCGCCCGGCGAGCGTCCGCCGAGGCGGCGCCGTTCGCTAGCTACGCCACCAGTCCAGCACCCGGAGCGCCCGGAGGGTGTTCCACCGACTCGGCGCGCCGACGCCGTCCTCGAGATCGAAGTAGACGCGGCCCGGATAGACCCGGTCGAGCAGCCACCGGCCGTCGGGCTGCTGCTTCGACCGCACGACATCGACGGCCTCGCCCATCCGGGGATCAGGGCCCGCGCCCGACCCGTGGAAGTAGTCGAGGGCGCGCAGCACGTCGTAGTGCCAGTAGTACGGGAAGGCGAAGTCGAGGTACTCCGGCTTGACGACCTCGCCCGTGCTCTTGCGCCGGAACAGCTTCCGCTCGAGCACGTACTCCTCGCCGCTGCGGCGGGCCTCGCTGAGCTCGTCGGTGCCGCCGGTCGTGCGCTCGAACTCGACGAGCCCGTCGAGCACGTCGATCGTCGTGTCGAACGACGAACGCACGGATCCGTTCTCGGCCTCGCAGTTCCAACCGCCGTCGTCGAGCCGCTCACTGAGGAGCCGCTCGACGATCGGAGCGACGTCCACTCCGAAGTAGGCGCCCGAATCGACCGTGCGCCCGTTGATGCACGGCTCGACCTCACCCTCGAAGTACGGCTGGCCGTCGTGCTCCCAGCGCCCGTTCTCGGCGACGAGCGCGATGGAGCGGCGGGCCGAGGCCGAGGCCGGGTCGAGCCCGAAGAGCTGCAGCGTTTGCAGCGTGTGCATCGTCGGGGTCCATGGCTGCCCCGGTTCGCCGCCGGTGTACCCGGCGGGGAAGCAGGCGCCGCCGTCCCACAACCCGTTGGCGTCTTCGGCCGCCAGGAGGCGGGCGCCCCAGCCCTCGTGCTCGACGCGCGCCCGCTCGGCCGAGACCTCGTCGGGCGAGGCATCGGTGAGATCCCGTAGCACCTGCCAGCGGATCGCCGGATCCCCTTCGAGCAGCCATTGGATGACGTCCACCGCGGCAGACTAGGCGGGGCGCCAGCGCGGCCGCGGAGTGGTGAGGTGGTACACACGGCTGGTGGCCAAGCGTCGACTCGAACTGACCCGTGAGCAGGTGCTGGCGTTTCGGCGACGCGCCGGCGGCCTCGATCAGCGGCTCCCGCCCGGTCCGACCTCACTACGGACGGCAGCCTGGGCCGGGCTACAGGACAGTATGCCGCGGGCCGCGCTGCTCTCGATCCACGCTCGGGTCGAGGGGACCGGACCGGAGAGCTGGAAGGACCCCTCGCTCGCGCAGGTGTGGGGACCGCGGTACAGCGCCTACGTCGTCGCCGAACCGGACCGGGCGGTGTTCACGGTCGGGCGACTGCCGGATGACGCAGCCGCACGCGGCGAGCTGGAGGCGCTGGCGGACAAGATGGACGCGTTCCTGGACGGCCGCCGGATGAGCTGCCGCGACGTCGGCCGCGCCCTCGGTCGGCACCCGGGCTCCCTTCGCTACGCCGCGCCGACTGGCCGAGTCATGATGCGGTGGGATGGGGCGCGCCAGCCGATGGTCTGGATGGTGCCGGCGCCGGCCGACGATCCGGTCGAGGTCCGGCTCGAGTTGGCGCGTCGCTACCTCCACGTGTTCGGACCAGCGACGGCGGCGGCATTCGCCGAGTGGGCCGGCATCAAGCCGGCGCGGGGTCCGGCCATCTTCGACGCGTTGACGGCTTCATTGACGCCGGCCCGGACGCCCGTCGGCGATGCGTGGATCCTGGCGGCGGACGAGGAGTCGTTCCGCGCCGAGGGTGGCGGAGCGGTGGCACCGACACGGCTCCTCCCGAGCGGGGACACGTTCTTCCTCCTCCAGGGAGCCGATCGGGAACTGCTCGTCCCGGATCCCCGGCGGCGCCCCGAGCTCTGGACCCCGCGGGTCTGGCCGGGAGCGGTGGTGGTCGAGGGGGAAGTGGCGGGGACGTGGCGGCGGGCTGGAGTGGTCGTGACGATCCAGACGTGGCGCCGGCTGTCGGCCGCCGCCCGCGACGCAGTGGAACTCGAGGCGCAGTCGTTCCCCCTGCCCGCCGTCCAAGGCCGGATCCGCGTGCGATGGGAGACCTGACCCGCGCGTCGGAGCAGTAGCCCCTCGGTCGACGAAGTCAGAGGGCTTCGCCCGGCAGCTGGCTGGCTTGCATCACCCAATCGGTGAGCTGAGCTTCGTCGATCTCGTCGTCCTCGTGAATGTCGAGGTAGCGCACGTCCTTCTGCTTGGATTCGCCCGGGGGACGAGGCTGCAACGACGCACCGCGGAAGAACACCACTTTGACGTACTTGGTGAAGCAGTGGAAGTTGAGGAACCAGCCCTCGCCCTCGATGCCGTAGAACGGCGAGTTCCACTTGACCGCCTTGTGCACCTCAGGGACCGTGCGCACGATCAGCGCGTCGAGCCGGCGCCCGACGTCGCGCTTCCAGCCCGGCATGGCTGCGATGTAGGCCTGCACCGGGGGGTCGCCCTCGCCCTTCGGGATCTGCGGATTGCCGCCGGCGAGGAGTACCGGCTTCGCGGATTTCTTGGCGCTCATGCCGGCCATCTTGTCCCGAACGCTCAGAACCAGGTCGCGAGGGCTTGCGGTAGCTCCGGGTCGGAGACGTCGCCGACCCACGCCACGTGCCCGTCAGGTCGGATCAAGACTGCGGGGGGAGCAGCGACCTCGCCCAGGACCGGGAGCTCCCACCCGCCTTCGTACCGGCCGTCGACCTGCCGGACTCGATCCGCCCAAGGCGAGATGTCGAAACCGTCGGGTTCACCGAGGTTGAGCAGCACGGGCCGCGCCTCGTGCAGCAAGGTGAAGACGCGCGTGGGACCGTCCGCGGTCTGCAGGTCGAGATCGGGCATCCGCCGGCCGAGCAGCGGGTGTCCCTCGCCGAGGTCGTAGTGGACGTCGAGACCGGAGAGCATCCCGGCGAAGCGCCGCCGCGGCTCGTCCATGCTCAGCAGCTCGGCCATGGTTTCGTGGAGGGCTCGATGACGGTCGTCGGGGGTGCTGAGCGCCACTTGCGCCATGGTGTTGTGCAACACCCGGGCACCGACCGGATGCCGTTCGGCGTGGTAGGTGTCCAGGAGGCTTTCGGGTGATGTCTTGTTGACCACCTGGGCCAGCTTCCATCCGAGGTTCACGGCATCCTGCACGCCGATGTTGAGGCCCTGGCCGCCTTGCGGAGGATGGACGTGGGCGGCGTCGCCGGCGAGCAGCACCCGGCCCTGGCGGTAGGAGGCTGCCTGCCGCGACATGTCCGTGAACCGGGAGATCCACGTCGGGTTGCGCACTCCGAAGTCCGTCCCGTAGGCGGCGACAAGCGCCTCGCGGAGGTCTGGCAAGGTCGGTTCGTCGGGGTGTTCGATCTGCTTTTCCTTCAGCACCACCCCGTACGGCCCACCGCCTTCCACCCGGTTCACGGGACCGATGCCACCGCCCTCGGGGCGCAGGCCGATGACCGGCTCGTCCATCTCGACCTCGGCGATCATCCAGCTGGTCGAGGGGTCCAAGCCAGGGAAGTCGATGCCGGCAGCCTTGCGGACGACGCTGCGGCCTCCGTCGCAGCCGACGAGGTACTGCGCTCGGATCGAGGTGTCGCCGGACAGCTCGACGTCGACGCCGCCGTCGTCCTGGCCGAAGCCCACCACCTCGCGGCCCCGGAGGATCGGAACCCCGAGCTCGTCGACCCAGCCGGCCAGGATCGGTTCGAAGTGGCTCTGCCAGAGCGCCAGCAGGTAATTGTGGCGGCTGGGGAAGTCGGTGATGTCCAGGCGGATGTAGGCATAGCCCACCGCCGGGTGTTTCTGCCCCGCCGACGTGAATCGTTCCGCGATCCCGCGCTGATCGAGGACCTCGATGGTGCGGGAGTGCAGACCTCCGGCTCGCGAACTGTCGAGCTGCTGACTGGTGCGCCGCTCGATGATCACGACGTCGACCCCTGCCAACGCCAACTCGCCGGCCAACATCATCCCGGTCGGGCCCCCTCCCGCGATCGTCACCGCATGCTCGGTCATCGCCGCGTGCATTCCACAACTCCTGGCTTCGCCGGTGCTGGCCGTGATCGGCTCAGCGGACGAGCAATGATCTGCACACTTATCTCGCTTGAGGCAAGCCCCCGCCCTCGCGTTATGTTGGTAATGGCGGCGGCGGTTCTTCCAGGCTTTTCGCTTGACCGCACCACGTCAGCTGAACGGCCCGTCGCACAGGAGCGGCTCGACATGAAGCCTTCGCGCAGCGGTCATCTTCCGATCAACGGTCTCCAGCTCTACTACGAGGTTCATGGCGAGCCGGGCGTCTCGGAGACAGTCCCGTTGATGCTCATCCCGGGGGCGTTCATGTCCACCGACTCGATGAACCAATGGGTGGACGCATTCGAACGCCGGCGCCCGCTGATCGTCTTCGATCAACAGGGACACGGCCGGACGGCGGACACGCCGCGGGCGATGTCATACGAGCAGTTCGGCGACGATGCCGCGGCGTTGCTGCACGCTTTGCAGATCGAGCGGGCCGACGTGATGGGCTACTCGCAGGGCGGCGGCGTCGCACTGCAGCTGGCGGTGCGTCACCCGCAGCGAGTCAGCAAGCTCGTCATCTTGTCCGCCACGTACCGCCAGGAGGGTTGGTACCCGTCGGTGTTGGAGGCGCTCGCCGGTCTCTCCGCGGACGACTTGAGGCACACGCCCGTCGGCGAGGCCTTCCGGCAGCACACCGCCGATCCCGAAGCGTTCGATGCCTACATCGACAAGATGAGGGTGCTGAATGCCGAGGACCAGGACATCAGCGACGCCCAGATGCGGTCGATCCAAGCCAAGACGATGGTCATCGTGGGGGATGCCGACGGCGTCAAGCCCGAGCACGCCGTGGCGATGTTCAAGCTGCGGGGTGGCGGCGACGAGGAGGCAGCGGCCACGGGAACGATCTCCAAGGTCCCCCAAGCGAGACTGGTCATCGTCCCGGCCACTTCTCACATCGCGATCTCCACACTCGTGCCGCTCCTCGAGCCGATGATCACCGCCTTCTTGGACGACGAGGCTCCAGCCAATCCATCGCTGTGGTGAGCTGACGCCACGTCCCAGATGGCGACCGGGGCACGGTGTTGCTCGAGCTGTCGCCCGCGCGGTCCGGCAGGAGCGATCCGGCGTTGCGGGCCACCCGACACCGATGAGTCTCGCCGGCGGGCTCCAGTCTGCACTCACACGACCGATCCACCGCTCTCGAGGAGAACGACATGACCGCGACCTACACCTTCGACATCTTCTCCAGCCTCGACGGCTACGGCGCGGCCAGCGGCGACTGGGGCGGCTACTGGGGTAAGCAGGGCCCCGAGTTGCTCGACCACCGCCTCGCCTTGTACGGCGAAGAGCAGCGGATGATCTTCGGGGCCAACACCTATCGGGCATTCGCGCAGATGCTGGCGACGAGCACCCCGGACGCCGAAGTGCATGACCCCTGGGTCACGCGGATGAGAAACCTGCCGGCAACCGTGGTGTCGACGACCCTGGAGGAACCCCTCGACTGGCCGAACGCGACCCTCGTGAGTGGTGACGCCGTCGACGTCGTCGCCCGGCTCAAGGCGGAATCCGACGTGCCGTTGCGCTCGCACGGCAGCCTGTCGTTGAACCGGTCACTGATGGCCGCCGGCCTCGTCGACCGGGTGCAGGTGACGCTGTTCCCCGTCATCACCGGCCAGACCGGGTTGGACCCGATCTTCCAGGGCGCCGCCGACTTCGACCTGGAGCTGATCGAGAGCAAGACGCTCGACGGTCACACCCAAGAGCTCATCTACCGGCCCACCCTCCACTGACGGCGCTTCGCGGCCATTTGATTTGCGTTCCGGCTTGGCACTTGACGCAGGCGTGGCGCGCGAACCTCGGCGCGGGCGGAAGGATGGACCCTGTGCGAGCGAGCGCGAGTGCGACCGGTGCCCCGGCGGGCGTCCTCTTGGACAGCGGCGGGATCTTCGTCCTGCCCGAGCACGATCGCATCCTCGGCGCGTTCGAACGGGCGGGGTGGACGCCACCTGCGAGTGCGCTCGACCCCGCCCACTACCGGGCCGCGGTCGGGTTCTCGGTGGAGGCCGACGCGGAGTCCGACTGGGCCGGTTGTTGGCAGCGCTATCTCGAGGACTACGTCGAGGCCTGCGGCACACCGCCCGAGTGGCGACGGGAGGTCCATGAACACCTCGACAGCGAGTTCGCCGATGCCGCGCTCTGGACCCGTGTGGTGGAGGGATCGGTAGACGATCTCCGCGTCCTGGCCGCCACGGGCGTGCGCCTCGGCGTCGTGTCGAACGCCGACGGCGTGATGGGGGAGCGTCTGCGCGGGCTCGAGGTCCTGCAGGTGGGCCCGGGGGTCGGCGTGCCGGTGGAGTGCGTGGTCGACTCCGGTGCGGTCGGCGTGATGAAGCCCGACCCGCGCATCTTCAGGGTGGCGCTCGAACTGCTCGACCTGCCGCCCGAGCGCGTGTGGTACGTGGGCGACACACCGGGCATCGACGTGGTAGGCGCATGGCGGGCGGGGATCCGACCCTTCCTGCTCGACCCGCTGGGGCTGCACCACGGCGCCCGCTACGACCGTGTGACCTCGCTCGCCGAGCTCGCCGCCCGCATCACGGCCGCCGGCGACGATCGGTTCGACCTCGCGTCCGCCCGGGCCGCGGCGCTCGAGGACCGCACCGCCCAGTGGGTGGGCGAGTTCCTCGCCGCGACTGGAAACGTGGTGCTCGGTGCCGCGCTCGCCCACCACCCGCACTGGTGGCTCGGTCCGCTGCGTGTCCCGTTGCGGGCCATCGCGCGGCTCGCCGGTCCGGAGGACGGGATCGAGTGCCCCATCGCACCGGGCGAATGGGAGCACGACGTGGCCGCCATGGAGGAGAGCCTCGACGATGGCTGGGAACCGCCGCCGCTGCTGTCGTGCGTGGAGGACGGGGCCCTGGTGCTCCACGACGGCAACCACCGCTACGAGGCGCTGCGGCGGGCCGGCGCCGAAGTCGCCTGGGTCCTGGTGTGGTTCGACGACCCCGGCGAGCGAGCCGCGTTCGCCGCGCGCGTCGGCGTGCCCGTTCCGGGCGTGGGCTAGCTCTTGCTGTCCGTCGGATGTCGAGAACCGGCGTCCGGCTTCGTCCCCCCGAACGAACACGGCCACGGCCGGCCGTGCCGCAACAAGGAGATGAGTGCGACCATGCAACCGAACGAGATCACCGAGGTTCTGAACCGGCCGATCAGCCAGGAGCTGTTGGCCCGCGACATCACCCGGCTGGCCTACGTCGCCAAGGACGGCACACCCCGCAACGTCCCGATCGCCTTCACGTGGAACGGCGCCGAGGTCGTCATGTGCACCTCGAAGAACGCGCCGAAGCTCCACGGGTTGCGCACGCATCCGATCGTGGCCCTCACCATCGACACCGAGGTGCACCCGCCCAAGATCCTGCTCATCCGCGGTCGAGCGGAGTTGGACGTCGTCGACGGCATCCCCGACGAGTACCTCGAGATGAACGGCAGCTACCAGATGACGCCCGAACAGCGGGTGGAGTGGGAGGCCGAGGTCCGCTCGCTCTACGACGGCATGGTCCGCATCGTCGTCACCCCGACGTGGGCCAAGCTGATCGACTTCGACATGACGCTGCCGAGCGCGGTCGAGGAGCTGGTCCGCGAGCGCGAGGACGGTCAGCGCGGCTGACCGGTCGGGAGACCCAACGTCAGACGAGGAGAACACCATGGCCAGGTACCTGTTGCTCAAGCACTATCGAGGCGCGCCGGCGTCGGTCAACGATGTCCCGATGGACCAGTGGACGCCCGAGGAGGTCGACGCCCACGTCCAGTTCATGAAGGACTTCGCGGCTCGCCTCGAGCGCACGGGCGAGTTCGTCGACATACAGGCGCTGTCGCCCGATGGCGTGTGGGTGCGGTCCGACGGTGAGGGGCGTCCGCCGGTGACGGACGGACCGTTCGCCGAGACGAAGGATCTGATCGCGGGATGGACGGTGATCGACGTCGACAGCTACGAGCGGGCGATCGAGCTGGCCGGAGAACTGTCCGCCGCGCCCGGGGCCCGCGGCGAGCCGATCCACGAGTGGCTGGAGGTCCGACCGTTCCTCGCCTCGCCGCCCACGGTGACTGAATGACGGTGGACGACGCCGGGCTGCGCGAGCTCGTCCCACGGGTGTTGAGCGTGCTCGTTCGTCGCGGTGCCGACTTCGCGACGGCCGAGGACGTCACCCAGGAGGCCTTGATCCGAGCGCTGGCCGCGTGGCGGGACGAGTCGCCCGCGGATCCCGCCGGTTGGCTGATCACGGTCGCCTGGCGTGTCTTCCTCGACATGACACGGTCGGAGTCGGCACGCCGCGACCGAGAAGTCCGGTTCGACACCGAACCGCCGGTCGGTGCGATCCCCAGCGCCGACGACACGTTGCGCCTGTACTTCCTGTGCGCGCATCCCGACCTGACCTCGTCCTCGGCCGTCACGTTGACGCTTCGAGCCGTCGGCGGCCTCACGACGCGCCAGATCGCGCAGGCCTACCTCGTGCCCGAGGCGACGATGGCGCAGCGCATCAGCCGCGCCAAGCGCACCGTCAGTCGCGCTGGTGTTGATCGACCTGGCGACATGCGCACCGTGATGCGGGTGCTGTACCTCGTCTTCAACGAGGGCTACTCAGGCGACGTCGACCTCGCGGCCGAGGCGATCCGACTGACCCGACAACTGGCTGCCCTGGTCGATGACCCGGAGGTCTACGGGCTGCTCGCCTTGATGCTCCTGCACCATGCCCGCAGGAGCAGCCGCACCCGACGGGACGGGAGCATCGTGCCGCTGGCCGATCAGGACCGCAGCCTGTGGGATACCCAGCTCATCGCCGAGGGGATCACGATCCTCCAAGCGGCCCTGGCCCGGGATCAGCTCGGCGAGTACCAGGCGCAAGCCGCGATCGCCGCGCTCCATGCCGACGCGCGACATGTCGAGGAGACCGACTGGGTGCAGATCGTCGAGTGGTACCACGAGCTCCTCCGGTTCGCCGACACGCCGATCGTCCGGCTCAACCGGGCCGTCGCCATCGGCCAGGCCGACGGCGCGCCCGCCGGACTGGCGGCCCTGGCCGAGGTCGACGAGCACGTCCCGCGCCGCGACGCAGTCGCCGCCTACCTCCACGAAAAGAACGGCGACCTCGAGCTGGCGGCCCGCCTGTACGCCCAGGCCGCGCGCAATGCACCCAACCTCGCCGAACGCGACCACCAGATGCGGCAAGCGGCGCGACTCAATCAACTGCTGGCGCCCCCACGTTGAGCCCAACTGCGTCCCGCGGTCCGGACGCCGGTTACGACCCGTTGAGTCTTCCCCCGGTTTGTGTCACCGTTCTCGGCGGTTGCCGGCGGCGTCGGTGACACAACCGCTGAGCTGAGCGCATCCCCACTGAGCGGTATTCCGTGGTGGAGCTGGGGGGAATCGAACCCGCCGGTGCCGTCACGTGTCAGGCCTGCTCACGGCCAATCAGCCCAGCGTTCGGGCCATTTTCGAGTGTCCTGGAGGGGCCGGCGGCGGCCAGAAGTGACATGTAGTTCACGCCCTTTCGCCGCCCCGGCCGCCCTTTTTCCGCTCTCACTGGCCGGTTGCGGGCAACGCGGCAGGGTGAAGTCGAACCATACGCGGCTGAACGCGCCCGCGAGCCGGGCCGCGACGCGATCCGCCGGATACAGGACGCCGACGAGTCGGCGGTGAGCCGAGAGCGCGGAACCCAAAGATGCTTCCCGTCAACCGATGGTCGGCTCACCGCGGATTCAGGCACTGGCTGCGGCAGCGCGTCGCTGCGGCTTCCAGCCCGGTCCCGGAACGCTGTCGCGCAGGAGCCGGGTGTACGGGTGCTGCGGTGTGTCGAGTACGTCTGCAGTCGCGCCGCGCTCGACGACCACGCCGCGGTGCATGACGATGACCCGTTCGCACAGTTGGCGTACGACCGCGAGGTCGTGACTGATCAGGATGTACGACACGCCGGTGGCATCTCGGATGTCGGCCAGCAGGTTGAGCACCTGCGCCTGGATCGACACGTCGAGCGCGGCGACCGCTTCGTCGAGGATGACCAGCAACGGCTCGGCGGCGAGCACGCGTGCGATCGCCACCCGCTGGCGCTGCCCACCCGACAGCGCTCGAGGCAGGGCCCGGCGCTGGCGGGCGTCGAGGCCGACCATGTCCGCCAGTTCGTCCACGCGCGGGCGGCGCGACTCGTTGGTGCCGCCGCGGTAGAGCCGCAGCGCCTCGTCGATGCAGGCGTCGGCGGTCTGGCGCGGATCGAGGCTCGTGTAGGGATCCTGGAAGACCAGTTGCATCTCGTGGGAACGCGCCTTGCGATCCTTGTTCGACTTGGCGGGCTGAGTGCGGTCGTGGCCGGCGAACGTGATCGCGCCCGCCGTCGGGCGTTCGAGCCCGACGAGCATGCGGGCGATCGTCGTCTTGCCCGACCCCGACTCGCCGACGATCGCGAGGCTGCCGCGTTCGGCGATCTCGAACGAGACGTCGTCGACGGCGACGTGGTCACCGAAAACCTTGCGCAGCGTGTCGACGCGCAAGAGCGGCTCAGTCATGCACGAGCTCCTCGGCCCTGATGCATCGCACTGTCGCGTCGTCTAGGTCGCGCAGCGCGGGTCGCGCTGCCCTGCAGTCGTCGATCGCGAGCGGGCACCGGGGCGCGAACGCGCAACCCGACGGGGCCTCAAACGCCGAAAGCGGTTGCCCGGGGATCGCGATCAACCGCGGTGCGGTCGACGACACGTCGGGGCGAGCGCCGACGAGTGCCGCCGTGTACGGATGGCGAGGACGCGCGTGCAGGGTCGCCGACGGCTGCTGCTCGACGATCTGGCCGGCGTACATCACGACGGTGCGATCACACACCGCACCGGCGAGGTCGAGGTCATGGGTGATGAACAGCAATGCCAAGCCGCGTTCATGGCGCAGCTCGTCGAGGATCGCCATCACCTCCGCCTGCGTCGTGACGTCGAGCGCGGTGGTCGGCTCGTCCGCGAGCAGCAACGTCGGCTCGGTGAGTAGGGCGGTGGCGATCATCACGCGCTGCAGGAGACCGCCCGACAGCTCGTGCGGGTACTGCCTCAGCCGCCGTTCGCCGTCGCCCACGCCGACCTCGGCCAGAAGTCGCACCGACCGGCGCTGGGCCTCGTCGTTGGTCAGGCCGTGGTTGGTGCGCAACGCCTCGGTCATGAAGTCGCCGATCCGCCGCACCGGATTCACGTGGGCCCGTGGGTCCTGGAAGATGATCCCGATGTCGTCGCGCAGCGCCCGCAGCCGGCGGCCCTCGGCAGCGAGCACGTCGATGCCTTCGAAGCGGATCGTGCCCTTGGCCTCGGCTCGCCTGGGGAGCAGACGGGCGACAGCGCGGGCAGTCATCGACTTGCCAGCCCCCGACTACCTTCCGACCGATGGGGATCAACGAGAAGTTCGAGCTCCGAGGCGTCAACCACATCGCGCTGGTGTCGAGCGACATGGCGAGGACCGTGCGGTTCTACCGCGACGTGTTGGGCATGCCCCTCGTCAAGACACTCGACCTTCCGGACGGCAAGGGGCAGCACTTCTTCTTCGACATCGGCAACAACGACTGCCTGGCGTTCTTCTGGTTCCCGCACGCTGCGCCGGCCCAGCCGGGCGTGTCCAACGCAGCTGCGCTTCCCGGGCTGGGTGACATCGCGTCGGCACACGCGTCGATGAACCATCTTGCGTTCGACGTGCCGCTCGAACGGTTCGAGGAGTACCGCCAGAAGCTGATCGATGCCGGCGTCGAGGTCAGCACGGTGCTCGACCACGACGACAGCGAGGACCAGGTCGCAGAGGCGTTCCACCCGGGCGTGTTCGTGCGCTCGTTCTACTTCTTCGATCCCGACGGGATCATGCTCGAGTTTGCGTCCTGGTGCCGTGACATGGGCCGCCCGGACGACGTCACGGCGAACCCGGTCAACGCGGCCGGTGAGCCGGTCGACGTGTGAGCGTCGCCGAACAGCGCCTGGATTCCGGGGCGAAAGGCGTCGGATGAGCAACGTCGAGCGCACGTGGGTGGCGTTCGTGTCCGAGACGGCTGAGCGGTACCGGTTCGGGAGCTACGCACACCAGGGCGTCGATGTGGAGCCTCGAGGCCGCGCAATGCCGTGGCGCCGCGCATCTGCGGAACATCCAGGTGCCCGCGCTCGTCGTGCAATCGACCAGCGATCAGGGTGTCTTCCCATCGACGCACGACACATCTTCGACAGTCTCGGCGCCGAGGACCGATCGCTCGAGTTCGTTCGCGGCGCGCACTACCTTGAAGGGGAGGAGAGCGCGTTGAAGGATGTCGTCGAGCTGATCGCGGACTGGACGACGAAGCGCACGGACCCTTCGTTCACTCTGAAAGCTGCATCGCCATCAAGGGATGACCACGAAGCAACCGAAGGAAACTCGATGTCAGAGCGTGAACGACTGGGCATGAGCGACGAGGAGGTGGAGGCGCTCCTCGACGAGTGCTGGCGGGCTTACGTCGCCACGCTCAATCCCGACGGCTCGGCGCACGTCGTACCGCTCTCCTTCATGCGGTTCGACGGGCAGCTCGCGTTCTGGACCGACCCCGCATCGCGCAAGGTGAAGAACCTGCGGCGCGACCCGCGGATCACGTGTCTCATCGAGACCGGCAGAGAGTTCGCCGAGTTTCGCGCGGTTCAGATCACCGGACGGGCGACTGTCATCGACGAACCCGAAACGTCTCGGCGGGCCGGCGAGACGCTGTTCGCCCGCTACAACGGTCGGCTCGACGACGAGCTGAGAGCCGCGGTCGACCGACTCGTGCCAGTGCGCGTTGCGGTCGTCGTCGAGCCCGATCGAGTCGTCTCGTGGGATCACCGCAAACTCGCCGGCGCGGGCATCGACGAGATAGGAAGCTGAGCACCGGTACACGGCCCGGGCCGGGGCCGGAGGCCTCGACGCGATCCCCGCAACGGTGATCCGACAACACCGACATCGACTGGCGCGACGACGGTCTCTCGCTGGAGCTGCCGGCCATCTGCCCACTGCTCAATTGGCGCCGCTCGTCAGCAGTTGCGGGTACAGTGCCGGCGGTCGGCGTTATAGGGGGCGATGATGGGCGGAGGGCGGAGCTCAGCTACGA
Source organism: Actinomycetota bacterium (assembly GCA_046723555.1). Classification (GTDB taxonomy): domain Bacteria; phylum Actinomycetota; class Acidimicrobiia; order Acidimicrobiales; family Ilumatobacteraceae; genus JALZMG01. Next base: position 15,241 of record JBKOUV010000223.1, read on the forward strand.
AGCACTTCGGACACGTGCGCGCGCTCGTGGCCACGGCGATGTTCAGTTCCTCACTCGCCATCGTCACCGCCGTCGCGCCCACAGGCGCGAACACTGCGAGCGCGGCCGTGCCGACGGGATTCAACGACACGGTCGTGATCAATGGATTGGTGAACCCGACCGTCGTGCAGTTCGCGGCCGACGGCCGGATCTTCGTCGCCCAAAAGGACGGCCGCATCTTCGTGTACCACAGCCTGGGCGGCCAGCCCACGCTCTTCGCCGACCTGCGCCCCGAGGTGCACGACTTCTGGGACCGGGGGCTCTTGGGCATGGCACTGGCCCCCAACTTCCCGACCGACCCGAACGTCTACGTGCTCTACACCTACGACGCCCCGATCGGGGGGAACCCGCCCACATGGGGCGACGGCTGTCCAACACCACCCGGTGCTACGTCCGATGGCTGCCTCGTGAGCGCTCGCCTGTCCCGCCTCACCGCGGCCGGTGACGTGATGACCGGCTCCGAGCAGGTGCTGATCAATGACTGGTGCCAGCAGTACCCGAGCCACTCGATCGGCACGGTCCTGTTCGGGAACGACGGTGCCCTCTACGCGGGCGGCGGCGACGGGGCGAGCTTCAACGCCGTCGACTACGGCCAGTTCGGCAACACCTACGCGGGCGACAACGCCAACCCGTGCGGCGATCCCCCGGGCGCGGTCGGCTCACCGCTGAGCCCGCCGGGCGCCGAAGGCGGCGCGCTGCGCAGCCAGTCGGTGCGTCGCACGGACGGACCTACAACCCTTGACGGCACGATCATCCGGGTCGATCCGGCCACGGGACAGGCCGCGGCCGGCAACCCGTTCGCCTCGAGCAGCGACGCCAACAAGCAACGGGTCATCGCGTATGGCATGCGCAACCCGTTCCGGTTCACGACGCGACCGGGCACCGACCAGTTGTGGGTCGGCGATGTCGGCTGGGGCACCTGGGAGGAGATCGACAGAGTCGCCGACACGAAGGACGCTGTCGCCGAGAACTTCGGCTGGCCCTGCTACGAGGGCTCCAACGCCGGCTCGAGCCCCCAGGGCTCGTACCAGAGCGTCCACCTCGCGCAGTGCGACTCCCTCTACTCGACGCCCGGGGCCGTCACCGCGCCGGTGTTCTCGTATGACCACTCGAACCCGGTCGTTTCCGGCGACGGCTGCCCCAGCTCGGGTGGCTCCTCGATCAGCGGCATGGCGTTCTACACGGGGACCAGCTATCCAGCCGCCTACCAGGGTGCGCTCTTCTTCGGCGACCACTCCCGGAACTGCATCTGGGTGATGCCCCTCACCAACGGCAATCCCGACCCAAAGGCGGTCCAGGCCTTCGAGGCGACCGCCGGCCATCCGGTCGACCTCAAGGCCGGCCCGAACGGCGACATCTTCTACGCCGATCTCGAGGGCGGCGCGATCCATCGCATCACGTACCAGAGCGCCAACCAGAGCCCCATCGCCTCCCTCGCGGCCACTCCCACGAGTGGTTCGGCCCCGCTCACTGTCCAGTTCGACGGCACGGGGTCCACCGACCCCGAAGGCGGCCCGCTCACCTACGCCTGGGATCTCGACGGTGACGGGAGCTACGACGACGGCACCGCCGCGCAGGTTTGGAACACCTACAACACGACGGGCACCTACACCGCGAGCCTGCGGGTGACCGACCCCCAGGGCGCCAGCGACACAGCGTCCGTCACCATCACCGTGGGCAACACCCCACCCGTCCCGACCATCGCCAACCCACCGAACAGCCTCCGCTGGAAGGTGGGTGACACGATCGCCTTCCAAGGATCGGCCGCCGACGCGCAGGACGGGTCGATACCGGCGTCGGGGCTGTCGTGGGACCTGCTCATCCACCACTGCGACACTCCGTCCGACTGCCACACGCACCTCATCCAAACGTGGAGTGGTGTGAGAAGTGGGACATTCTCGGCGCCCGACCACGCCTACCCGTCGTATTTGGAGCTGCGCCTGACGGCCACAGATTCCGGGGGCCTGACGGCCACCACCAGCGTGCGGCTCGACCCGCTCACGGTGAACCTGACGTTCAAGACGAATCCCGGCGGTCTGCGTCTCACGATCCTGTCGAACCAGCAGGCGCTGAC
>JBKOUV010000138.1:0-10670 GCA_046723555.1 Actinomycetota bacterium
CGGTATCGACGGCCTCGACGGCCGGGCGGGCAACGATCGTCTCGATGGCGGGGCCGATGCCGACATCCTCTTCGGGTCGGCCGGCGACGACGTGTTCGTCGGTGCGGCCGGCGAAGACACGTTGAACTTCGCGCGGTCGAACGTGGGAATCACGGCCGACCTGCGCGCCGGACGGGTAAGCGGCGAGGGCTCCGACCGCGTGGCGGGCGTCGAGCACCTCGGCGGGTCGGCGTTCGATGACGTCCTCACTGGCAATGCGGGAAGCAACTCGATCGCGGCGGGGGCCGGCGCCGACGTCATCGTCGGCGGCGATGGCGACGACGCGGCGTACGGTGACGAGGGGGCGGACCGAGTCGATGGCGGCCGCGGCGACGACCTCGCCTTCGGCGGCGCGGGTGCCGACGTGATCACCGGCTCCGATGGCGACGACACGCTCCACGGGTCCAGCGAGATCGACGCCCGGGTGCTGGACCGGGGCGACCGGATCAGCGGGGGTCGAGGCGAGGACCTCATCGACGGTGGGGGTGCGAACGACGTGCTCGCGGGCGGTCCGGGCGTCGATCACCTGTCCGGTGCGGCGGGGATCGACACCGTGACGTATGTCGACGCGGCGGTGGGGGTCTCGGCGAGTCTGCGGACGCACCGGGCGAGCGGCCAAGGAGACGACGCTCTCTTCACGATCGAGAACCTGGTCGGGTCGCGGTTCCGCGACTCGCTCGTCGGACAGGCCGGCGCGAACAGGATCCGGGGAGGCCGCGGCGACGACCGTCTCGTCGGACTCGCCGGCAACGACGTGCTCGACGGCCAGGCGGGCTTCGATCGCGGGAATGGCGGCGCGGGCAGGGACGTGCAGCGGCGGTGCGAAGTGATCCTCGCCGTCCCGTAGCGAGCGTGAGCCTGGGTCAATCCATCTCGGCGAGCAGTGCTCCAGGCCGTGCTGGCCCATTATCTGGGCGGGATTCGTCTCACCTGTCGCGACGATTCCCGCCCAGTTCCACCAACGAGGCGATCTGGGCTGTCGCCCGTTAGGAGGGCGTCCGATGCCGATCCCGTTGCTCAACACCGGCCACGGCCATCACGCCGTCGAACACGTCGGCGAAGCGCGTCGTGAGCGGAGCGCAGCCAAGGCGGATGACGTCCGGCCGGCGCACGTCGGTCAGCACGCCTCGACGAGTCAGCTCGCGGTGAACCCGGTCGGCGTCGCCGACGCGAACGGCGACGTGGGCGCCGCGTCGTGCCGGATCGACCGGGGTGGGTGAGTCGAGCTCGAGCTGGCGACACAGCTCGAGGCCGAACCCGGTGAGCGCCCGGCCCTTGGCGGCGATCGCGGCCATGCCGGCGTCGGCCACCAGCCCGATCCCGACCTCGGCGGCGGCGAGCCCGAGAATGCCCGGCGTGCCGAGCAGGAGCCGTCGCACGTCCGGGTACGGCGCGTACTGCTCGCCCATCTCGAACTGCTCCCGCTGGGCGAACCAACCCCAGATCGGTTGGGCGACCGTGGGCTGCAACTCGGGGGCGATGTAACTCCACGCCGGCGCCCCGGGGCCTCCGTGGAGGAACTTGTAGGTGCAGCCGGTGGCGAGCGCGACACCGGCGGCCGTCAGGTCGACCTCCACGGCGCCGGCGGCATGGGAGAGGTCCCACACGACGACAGCGCCCGCGTCGTCGGCGCGCGCGGTCTCGGCCTGCAGGTCGACGAGCTCGGCGGTGCGATAGTCGACGAGCGACCGCACGACGACGGCGACGTCGGCGAGGTCATCGAACCCGCGGCGCAGGGTGAGTGACGCGGACCGGGCGATCCCGGCGACGACGTAGCGATCAGTCGGGAAGTCGGCGGGATCGACCGCGATGACGCGGCGATCGGGCCGCAGGGCGAGCGCGGCGTGGACGAGCTGGTAGAGGCTCACGGTCGTCGAGTCGTGCACGATGACCGAACCACTCGGCGCCCCGACGATCGGCGCCAACCGATCGCCGACCCGGGCCGGTAGGTCGACCCAGTGGTCCCACGAGCGGATCAGTCCGTGCGCCCACTCGCCCGCGGCGACGCCGGCGAGCCGGTCCAGCGCCGCCCGCGGCGCCATGCCGAGCGAGTTGCCGTCGAGGTATACCAGCTCCTCCGGCGTGACGAAGTGGTCGCGCCAGTGGCCGAGCTCGTCCCCGGCGTCGAGATCGAGGGCGTCGTCGCGCGAGATCATCGGGGTCAGTCGTCGTCCACCAGGTCGATGAAGCTGGACTGACGGACGTAGCCCTCGTTGGTGAATTCGGTGATCTCGACCTCGGCCCGGAGCACCGGCTCGACCCACGTGGCGCCGCGTCGATAGGCGGTGGGCGGCGGCGGGTCGAACGGGCACTCGGCGGTGCGGAGCTCGCGGAGTCGCTTGGTCAAGTCGTCGAGGCGGCGTTGGGTGAACCCGGTGCCGACGCCGCCGGCGAAGGCGAGTGAGTCGCCGACCCAGCGACCGACGAGTAGCGCCCCGAAGCTCGACGTGCGGTTCCCCGTGCCCGCGCTGTAGCCGCCGATCACCACCACCGCCTTCTGGCGGTGCTTCACCTTGCGCCACTCCTTGGTCCGGAAACCCGGCCGGTAGGTCGAGCTGAGTCGCTTCGCCATCACGCCTTCGAGGCCGCGCCCGGCCGTGGCGTCGAGCAGGGCCTGCCCGTCGCCGACGCGGTGGGCGGGCACCGACCAGTTCGATCCGCTCTCGACGACCTCGGCGAGCAGACGGCGGCGGTCGGCGTAGGGAAGCGTGATCGTGTCGTGGTCGTCCATCGACAAGAGGTCGAACACGTACAGCGCCGCCTGGCGCGGCTCGAGGCCGTGGCGCTGGATCAGCTCGAAGCGGGGCCGCCCCTCGTCGTCGAGCACGACGAGCTCGCCGTCGAGCACGGCCCGGCGAGCGGCCACCCCGGTCGGGAGCTCGGCAAGCTCGGGGTACTTGGCGCTGACGTCGTAGAGGTTGGAGCTCTGCAGCCGGACTTGGCCATCCTCGACGAACGCCAGCGTGCGATAGCCGTCCCACTTGATCTCGTACGCCCAGCCGGCGTCGTCGCCCGGCAGCGTGCCGAGGGACGCCTTCATCGGCGCGACGGGGAACGACAGCGTCACTGACGGGCGGCCGGGAGGCGAGAGGACAACACCCCATCGGCCTCGAGGGCGTCGATCGTGGCGTCGTCGTAGCCGAGGACGTCGGCGAGGACCGTTCGGTTGTCCTCACCCCGGTACTTCGGCAGCCCCTCGACGCGCGCGTCGGCGGCGGAGAACCGCCACGGGACGTTGGGGATCCGGATCGTGCCACCGCCGCGGTTGGAGACCTCGACGATCGCGCCGCGAGTCTGGGCCCACTCGCTCTCGGCGAGCTCGCGCGCGTCGCGCACCACACCGACCGCGAGCCGGTGCTTGGCGAACTGCTCCTCGAACGTGATCGCGTCGGGGATGGCGGCGCCGGCGGCGAGCAGCGTCTCGCGCAGCTCGTCGAAGTGGGCCATGCGCGCCGCCACGTCGGAGAAGCGCGGGTCGGCGGCGAGGTGCTCGAGGCCGAGGGCCCCGAGGAACAGCTCGAACGTTCCCCGCTCGGCGGGATGGCCGCTGACCACCACGATCTCACCGTCGGCGAGGGTGAACGTGAGGTAGTCGCCGGGCGAGAAGCTGCGGATCCACTGCCCGTCGACCGGACCGTCGTACAGCTGGTCGTGGAGGTGCTCGTTGACGTACAGCATCGTCTCCGCCATCGAGACCTCGACCCGCTGGCCCTGGCCGGTCTGTTCGCGCTGGTAGAGCGCGGCGAGGATCGCGGTCGTCGCCTCGAGTGAGGTGTAGACGTCGGCGTGGCTGTGGGGGTCGTTGGCGTACGTCGCGCCGCGGGCGTCGCCCTGGTCCTTGGTCAGCCCGGCCTCGGCGCCGATGACTGGCGCGTACGCCCGGCGGTGCACCCACGGTCCGGTGGCCCCGTAGCCCGTGATCGAGGCGTAGACCAGCCGGGGGTTCCGGGCTGACACCGCCGCCGGGCCGAGGCCGAGGCGGTCCATCACGCCCGGCCGGTAGTTCTCGACGAGGACGTCACAGTGCTCGGCGAGGCTGAGGGCGAGCTCGAGCCCCCGCGGATCGCCGAGGTCGATGCTGACGTTGCGCTTCCCCGCGTTCTGCTGGACGAAGTACGTCGACAGCCCGTTCACCCGCGGCGTGGCGAACCGGGTCAGGTCGCCCGCCGGCGGCTCGACCTTGATCACATCGGCGCCGAGGTCGGTGAGCATCCGCGTCGCGTGCGGACCCGCCAGCACGCGAGTGAAGTCGAGCACGCGTATCCCGGCAAGCGGTCCGGCCACGCTGCGACGATACGACGCCGGCGCCACGTTCTTGCAGCTGATCGCGTTGCTCCAGCGACGGATTCAACTGCCAGGACGGGAGAAGCTCAGGCGACGATCGGGATGCCGGTGATCTCGTCGACGACGAGACGGGGGCGAGGCACCTTCGGCGGGCGGCCCCGGCCGCGCTTGTCCGGCACGACGACGCCTTCAAGGACGAGCTCGCCGCCCCAGATGCCGTACGGCTCGCGCCGCTCGAGCGCCCTGGACAGGCAGCGCGTGCGGACCGTGCACGTCGAGCAGATCGCCCTGGCCCGGGCGAGCTCCATCGGCTCCTCGGAGAAGAACAGGTGGGTCAGCGCGGCTCGCGGATCGGCGCAGCGGGCGCCGGCGTCGATCTCGGCGTCCACGGAGTTACGCGGCGTGACCCCCGGCAGGCGGACAGAGCCCGCCGCCGGGCGGTCGACGTCGGACGGCCCGTCCCCGTCCCTCCCCCGCCTCGGCCCGTCGGCGAGGCGGTACGTGCGCAGTTCGGTGGCGTAGGACCGCAGGTATGTGAAGGGCATGTAGCCATCACCGCCATCACCCCATCCACGGTCGCCCCACGCATTGCGCACGATCAGATAGCCGCCCCCGGGAAAGGCGGCATGCCGGCCGTAGCCGACGATCACGACGGCGTGGCCGTCGGCGAGCCCGCTCCGCTTGCGGTCGGGCGGCGGCACCTCCATCGCGTCGACGCCGAGGATCTCGGTCGTCATCGCCAGTTCCGCCGTCGGCCACCAGCCGTAGAAGGCGATCGGCCGGCCGGCGTCGAGGCAGTCGAGCACCCGCCGCATCTGCTCGTGGTCCGCGCCCCGGTTCCGGTTGAACGGCTTGATCGTCTCGCTGACGAGCTCGCTGTCGGCGAGCACCGCTCCCGCGGCGACGAAGCTGCGCAGGTAGTCGATCGCCCCGTCCCACGCCGTGTCTGCCGATTCGGCGAGCGGCATGGCGAGGGCCGGGTCGCGCAGGTCGACCACCGGCGCCGCCGCCGGCGGCGCGCTCAGCGGCCGTACTACCAGCGGGTACGGATCAACCCGTCCCCGTTCCGCCCCGGCCCGTGTCGATCCACCCGCTGGTGCATACCCGCCCATGGCGATGCATCATGAACGCCGCGGTTCAGATCCGGTTCAGATCCGGTTCCGGGGTTCGCTCGGAACCGCGAAAGTCCTGGTCGCGGGCTCAGCCGGGGAACGGCGCCGGATCCACGTCGAGCTCGCCGAGGCGGGTGCAGTAGGTCCGGTACGCCCGGCGGGCCTCGCCGTGGCGGCGCTGGATCCGGAGCGATCGGATCAGGTCGAGGTGGGCGATCTCGTCGTAGGGGTCCACGTCGAGGATCCGCAGGTGGTGGCGGAGCGCCTCCCCGTGCTGACCCTCCTGTTCGGCGAGCTCGCCGAGGGTCCGGGCCGTCTCGACGAAGGTGTGTCGGGCCAGCTCCCGCGGCCCGGCCGCCCAGTCGGCGTAGGGATCGTCGGCGCAGAAGTCGCCGAGGTAGCGGGCCGCGGCCTGGGCGAGGACTTCGGTTCCCTTGTCCTTGTTTCCCGCGGCGAGCAGCCGGCGCCCGTCCGCCGCCTCGGCGAGGAACAGCTCGACGTCGACGTCGACGTGCTCCCGGACGAGCCAGATCGAGTCGTGGTCGGCGGCGACGAACTGGTCGGGGGGCCACTCCTTGCCGGGGTCGAGCACGGCGCGGATGGTGCTGAGCAGGACGGACAGCCGCCGCGCCGATCGGTCCGTCTCGTCCGGCCACAACAGGTCGGTGACCTCCTCGCGGACCACTGGCGCGCCGCGCCGGGCGACGAGCAGCTTGAGCAGGTCGCGCGCCTTGCGGGAGCCCCAGTCGCTGACCTCGACCGGGACGCCGGCGCGGGTCACCCGGAACCCGCCGAGTGTGGTGATTGCCACGGGGGCGGGCACCGTCGCCGGCACTGCCGCCAGCCGGCGGGCGTCGGCGACGTAGCGCCACGCGCCGGCTTCGTACAGCAGCCGCTCCGCGGTGGAGACGAGGTCGGCCCGTGCCATGCCGCTGCGGGTCTCGGCCGCGAGGAGGAGGGCTCTCGCCTGCCCGATCGGGTTCCCGAGCTCCTGCCAGAGCCGGCCGGCCTCCTCCGCTCGGGTCGCCGACGGCGGCTGCTCGATCGACGCCAGCAGCAGCAGCGCTTCGGCCGTCGCCGGCCGGTCGAGCTGGGCGTGGGCGTGTTCGAGCGCCAAGGTGGCTTGCTTGCGGGCCTCGTCGCCGTCGCCGGTGCGCAGGGCGATCCATCCGGCGGCACAGCGAGCGTGCGACTGCGACAACGGCTGGCCGATCGAGATCGCCCGCTCGGCGGCCTCCGCAGCCGCCGCCAGATCGTCCTCAGCGAGCACACGGGCCAGGCCGACCAACGCGGGGGCGAGCCCCTGCATGTCCCCGTGCTGCTCGGCGAGCTCGATCGCACGGAGGTACAGCGACCCCGCCTCGGTCTGCTGTCCACGGAGGTACTGAACGTCGCCGAGGTAGGTAAGGGCGTAACCCACGTCGTCGGAGCCGAGCAGCTCCCAGATCCGCTGCGCCTGGCGGAGATCACGCAACGCATCGTCGAGGCGCCCCATCCGGGTGTACGTCTCGCCGCGATTGGCGTAGGCGTGCCCGGTGAAGCACTGGGTCCCGGCGAGCTCGGCCAGCTCGATGGCTGCATCGAGCTCGACGATGGCCTCGGGGTAGGCGCCTTCCTCGAAGAAGTGACTCCCCATGTTGGTCCGGATCCGCACCATCTGGATCACGTCACCAGCGCGCTGGGCATGGTCCAGCGCGCGCCGATATGACCGCTCGTTTTCGCGACGGTCGCCGCGGAGTGCTGCGACCATGGCGTGGGTGGTGTAGACGGCTGCCAAGGCGGCGTCGTCCCCCGATGCGGTAGCCCCCGCCGCCGCCGGGCGCATCAGCTGCTCGCAGCCCTCGACGTCCCCCCGCACCCATCGCATCGCGGCCTGCCACGCCAGCACCTGGGCCTCCTCGGCGAGGTCGCTGCCGTCCAGGCGAGCCGCCGAGTACGCCGCGTCGGCCTCGTCGAGACGACCGCGCAAGTAGTGGATGACGCCCCGCTTACGGGCAACACGGGGCGATGCGGGATCGCCCGTCGCACACGCCTGCCCGTAGAACTCGAGAGCGGCGTCCCACTGGCCGCGCTGACAGTTGAGGTCACCCTGGAGCTCGGCGATGCGAGGATCGGGACCGTCACGCGAGGCGATGCGCAGCGTCTCGTCCAGCACGTCAGGAGAAGGGAGGCGGTCGACCCGGTCGACCGACCGGAGAACCTGCGTGGCCAGCGCTGGATCGCCGACGCGGGTGCTGAGCAGCAGGGCGTTCTCGAGGTCGCCGCGCCCGATCAACGCGTCGGCCGTGCGGCGCAGCACCGCCTGTGCCGGGACCGGTTGGCTCCGGCGCAGGAACTCGCCACCGAGCATCGTGGCGCGATAGCCGTCGGGGGTGTTCGGGTCCGGTTCCAGGAAGATGCCGCCCTCGCCGAGCGGCGCGACCCGCGGGACCAGGTCGCTCCGACCGAGGTCGCGGAGCAGGGTGGTGGACACGTGCGGCAGGTGGGCGGCGAGGGCGAGCACCTCCTGGTCGGGGGTCGCCAGTCCGGCGAGCACCTCATCGGCGAGGTACTCGAACAGTGCCGAGTCCTGGGCGAGCAGCCGTTCGACGAGCGCCGCCCGATCGAGCGGCCCGCCGCGGTGGATCGCCTCGGCCGCCAGCCGCACCGCCAAGGGCCAGCCGCCGGTGGTGCGGACGATCTCGGCGATCGTCGCCATGCCCGCCTCGTCGAGCTCGAGCCCACGGATCTGCTCCGTGGTGATCGCCAGATCGTCGGCCCCGATCTGGGCCACGTCGCCGGCCGCGCGGACCCGGCCGATCCGCAGCTTGGGTGCCCGCCGGCAGGCGAGGACCAGGTGCAGTCGGGGCGGGAGGTGCAGGACGAGCGCTTCGAGGAACCGCTCGAGCGGGTCGTCCGGCGCGACGTCGGCGTCGTCCAGTAGAACCAGCGTGCGGGCCCGGAGGGTCCGGGCGGCGGTGGAGCAGACCCCGGCGGCGAGGGCGCTGACCTGCTCGGGGTTGTCGGGCGAGTCGGGCGCGGCGTGGGTGGGGAACTCCTCGGCCTCCGCGTCCGAGGCGTGCTCGAGGATCCCGTCGACGAGGCCGCGCGCCAGTGAGAAGGGCGTCCAGCCCGACGAGGGGCGGGTCAGCTCGATGCTCGGCCCCGTGGCGGCGAGCCGGCGGAGGAGGGTCGACTTGCCCCAGCCGGGCCCGGCGACCACCAGCGTGAGCCGATGGCTGAGCGCGCGGCGCCACATCCTGTCACCCGTCACGCCGTGTGCCCGCTCGCTGGTCATCGCCTTGGCAAGACTAGGCGGGACGGCTGTCCCATGTCTCTCGCGGGTCCGGCCGTCGGCCAGACTGCGCCCGATGCCGCTGATCTCGTACGCCCGCCGCCTGGCCGACTTCGCCGAGCAGGATCCCGACCACCCGGCGATCACGTGCGCCGGGCGCCGGCTCACCCGCGCTGAGCTGGAGTCGCAGGCCAACCGGTTCGCCCGCGACCTGGCCGCACGGGGCGTCGTCACCGGGGACTTCGTCACCGTCGCCCTGCCCAACTCGGTCGACTGGTTCGTGGCGTACGTCGCCTGCTGGAAGCTGGGGGCGATCCCGCAGCCGGTGTCGGCGCGGCTGCCGGCGCGCGAGCTGTCCGAGATCGTCGCCCTCGCCCGGTCGCCGGTCGTGGTGGGGGCCGAGCCCGGCAGCCTCTCCGGTGCGGACTGCCTGCCGGTGGGCTATCAGCCGCCGACCGAGCTGTCCGACGGCCCGCTGCCCGACGCCGTGTCCCCGGCGTGGAAGGCGCCGACATCAGGTGGGTCCACCGGCCGGCCGAAGCTGATCGTGTCCGGCGATCCGTCGATCATCGACACGGACGCGCCGCCGACGCACGGGCTCGCCATCGACGGCTGTCTGGTCATGCCCGGTCCGCTCTACCACAACGGCCCGGCCCTTATGTGCTGCCAGGCGCTGCTGGCCGGGTGTCACGTCGTGCTGCTCGAGCGGTTCGACTCCGAGGCGACGCTCGCCGCGATCGACGCGTACCGGGCCGACATCGTGTACCTGGTCCCGACGATGATGAAGCGGATCTGGCGGCTGCCCGAGGAGACGCGGCTGGCCTACGACCTCTCATCGTTGCGGATGGTCTGGCACCTCGCCGAGCCGTGCCCGATGTGGCTCAAGGAGGCGTGGATCGACTGGCTCGGCGCCGAGCGGATCTGGGAGCTCTACGCCGGGACCGAGGGACAGGCGGTCACCGTGATCACCGGTCCGGAGTGGCTCGAGCATCGCGGCTCGGTGGGGCGGGCGGTCATCGGCGAGTTCATGATCGCCGACGTCGACGGTAACCCGCTGCCGGTCGGTGAGAAGGGCGAGGTCTGGTTGCGCAACACGGGCGACAAGCCGACGTACCACTACGTCGGCGCTGAGCCGCGGACCCTCGACGGCGGGTGGGAGTCGCTCGGCGACATGGGTTGGTTCGACGAGGACGGCTACCTCTACCTCGCCGACCGGATGCAGGACATGATCCTGGTCGGCGGGGCCAACGTCTACCCGGCCGAGGTCGAGGCGGCGATCCAGGAGCACCCGGCCGTGTGGTCGGTGGCCGTGATCGGCCTGCCCGACGAGGACAAGGGCAACGTCGTCCACGCCATCGTCGAGGCCGACGAGTCCGCCGTCGACGCGGAGGAGCTCCTGGCGTTCGCCGGGGAGCGCCTCGCCCGGTACAAGCTCCCGCGCACGGTGGAGTTCGTCGACCAGCCGCTGCGCGACGACAGCGGCAAGATGCGCCGGTCAGCCCTACGCGCCGAGCGGCTCTGAGGCCAGAATGGGCTGATGCACGACGACCGCGTGCAGGCCGAGGAGCGGATCGCGCGCGAGCTGACGGAGCGGGTCCTCCCGCTCGTCCACCCGGAGCGGCGACCGCTCGCCGTCGAGGCCGGGCCGTCGCTCGGCGAGCTGAGCCCGTTCGCGGTCGGCGATCGGTGGGGTCCGCCGTGGGGGACGACGTGGTTCCGGCTGTCGGGCGCGGTTCCCGACGGCTGGGCCGGCCGACGGGTCGAGGCCCTCGTCGACCTCGGCTTCCGGCTGGACTCGCCGGGATTCCAGTGCGAGGGCATCGTCCGGGACGCCGAGGGGCAGCCCGTGCAGGGGATCCATCCGCGCCGCACGGCGGTGCCGGTCGCGGACGAGCCCGGCCCGGTCACCGTGGTCGTCGAGGCGGCGTCGAACCCGACGTTCCCCCAGTTCCGTCCGTCGA
>JBKOUV010000277.1:0-34880 GCA_046723555.1 Actinomycetota bacterium
CCTGGTGGGCCGGGCTGGATTCGAACCAACGTAGGCGTACGCCGGCAGATTTACAGTCTGCTCCCTTTGGCCGCTTGGGTACCGACCCATACGTCCCCACGGGGGGACGGCCGGGCAATCGTAGCGTCGCGGTACGTTGACCGGCATGGCCAGCTTCGATGTGGTGTCCGAGGTCGACCGCCAGGAGGTTCGCAACGCCGTCGACCAGGCCCAACGCGAGATCAGCACCCGCTTCGACTTCAAGAACACCAGCTCGTCGATCGAGCAGAACGAGCTCGTGCTCACGCTCCGCAGCGTGACGGAGGACCGGCTGGCGGCGATCCGCCAGGTGCTCGAGGAGAAGCTGGTGCGTCGGGGCGTGTCGCTCAAGGGCCTCGAGTACGGCACCGTCGAGGAAGCGGCCCACAACACCGTGCGCCAAGTCGCGACGATCAAGGTCGGCATCTCCTCGGAGAAGGCCCGCGAGATCAACAAGCTGATCAAGGACAAGGCGCCGAAGGGCGTCTCCAGTCAGACCCAGGGCGACTCGGTGCGGGTCAGCAGCAAGAAGCGTGACGACCTCCAGGCCGTGATCGCCGCGCTCAAGGCCGCCGACCTTGGCATCCCCGTCCAGTTCGAGAACTTCCGGAACTGACGCGGAAACCGAACTCGGTTTCGACCTCGATCCAACTGGTACCCGCCGGTTTGCTACGTTGCGCCTTGGCCGCCGGAGGGGGTGGCCGTCAACTAGGGGGGAAGTTTGGCTCTTCTCGACGTTCGGGACGTCTCCGTCCGCTTCGGTGGCGTTGTCGCCCTCGACGACCTGTCGTTCTCGATCGACGAGGGTGAGATCTGCGGTCTGATCGGTCCCAACGGGGCGGGGAAGACGACCCTCTTCAACGTCGTCTCGCGGATTTATGAACCGGCGAGCGGTCATATCGAGTTCGACGGCCGCAACCTGCTCGACACCCAGGCGCACGGCATCGCCAAGCTCGGCGTCGCCCGGACGTTCCAGAACCTCGCCCTGTTCCCTCGCCTCACGGTGCTCGAGAACGTGATGGTCGGCGCCCACAGCCGGTGCCGGGTCAACTTCCTCTCCGCGCCCTTCCGCCTCGGCGTGCGGGCCGAAGAGCGGCGGCTGACCCAGGACGCGGTGGACATCCTCGGCGACCTGGGGCTGGCCCACCACGCGCTGCACCCGGCGTCCGGGCTTCCGTACGGCACGCTCAAGCGGATCGAGCTGGCCCGGGCGATGTCGGCCCGGCCGCGTCTGCTGCTGCTCGACGAGCCGGCGTCAGGCCTCGCCCATGCCGAGGTCGATGAGCTCGGCGAGACGATCCGTGCGCTACGCGATCGGTTCGGCCTGACCGTGCTCCTCGTCGAGCACCACATGCAATTGGTGATGGGCATCTCCGACAAGGTCGTCGTGCTCGACTTCGGCCGCAAGATCGCCGAGGGGTCTCCTGCGGAGGTGCAGAACGACCCGAAGGTCATCGAGGCCTACCTCGGAAGTGCGGCCGCGTGACGTCGATGCTTGCGCTCCGTGGTCTCGATGCCGCCTACGGCCCGGTCCAGGTGCTGCGCGGACTCGAGTTGCACGTCGACGAAGGTGAGGTCGTCGTGATGCTCGGTGCCAACGGAGCGGGGAAGACGACGACCATCCGCGCGATCTGTCAGATGGTCGACACCAAGGGCAGCGCGACGTTGGAGGGCGTCGAGCTCGTCGGCAAGCGGCCCGAGCAGATGGCCGGCCTCGGCGTCGCCCACGTCCCCCAGGGTCGCGGGACCTTCCCTGAGCTCACGGTGGACGAGAACCTCGAGGTCGGGGCGTATGTGCGCAAGGACCGCAGCGCGATCCGCGGCGACATCGACCGCTGGTACGAGCTCTTCCCTCGCCTCGCCGAACGGCGGTCGCAGCTCGCCGGCAGCTTGAGCGGAGGGGAGCAGCAGATGCTCGCCGTGGCCCGGGCGCTGATGAGCCGGCCGCGGCTGCTACTCCTCGACGAGCCCTCGCTCGGCCTGGCTCCGATCATCATCCGCGACCTGTTCGCCAAGTTCGACGAGCTAAACGAGCTCGAAGGGGTGACGATGTTCGTCGTCGAGCAGAACGCCAACGTCGCCCTCGACATCGCCGATCGGGCCTACGTCCTCGAAGCCGGCCGCATCGTCCTGACCGGTCAAGCTGTCGACCTGCGCGCCGACGATGCCGTCCGCCGCGCCTATCTGGGCTTCTAGGAGATCGCGATGGAGTCACTACTCGCCTTCCCTGGCATCGAGGGCAACTTCTTCACCCTCACGCTGTTCCTCCAGAACCTCACCAACGCCCTCGCCAACGGCGCCGTGTATTCGTTGATGGCGCTGACCGTCGTGATGATCTACAAGACCACCGGACACCTCAACTTCGCCCAGGGCGAGATGGCGATGTTCACCACGTTCGTCGTCTACGTGCTGGCGATCGAGCAGGGATGGCCCGTGTGGCTGGCCATCGGGATCGTCCTGATCGCAGCGATGATCGTCGGGGCGGCATTCGAGCGGATTCTGATCCAGCCGCTGGAGAGCCGCAGCGTGCTCGCCCCGGTCATCCTCACCCTCGGGCTGTTCTTCGCCCTCAACGGTGGCGCCGCCACCATCTGGGGCACCCAGCCGAAGACGCCGATCCCGGCTCCGTTCCCGGGTGGCCTCGACGACAAGATCGACGTGATCACTGGCCGCGTGCCGAACTTCTTCGTCACCTACAAGGCCCTCGGCGTCTGGATCACCGTCGCGGTGCTGGTGATCCTGCTCAACCTGCTCCTCAAACGCACGAAGCTCGGCCTCGCCTATCGCGCCGTGGCGGCCAACGCCGAGTCGGCGCTGATCGTCGGCATCCCGGTGAAGCGCATGCTGATGCTCGGATGGGCCCTCGCCGCCGGCATCGGCACAATCGCCGGGGCGATCATCGCCCAGTACCGCAACGTCCTCGACTTCAACTTCATGGGCGCGGTGCTGCTGTTCGGGTTCGCGGCCGCGACGCTCGGCGGGTTCGACTCGATCAAGGGGGCCGTCGTGGGCGGCCTGCTCGTCGGGGTCGTCGAGACGTTCGCGCCGGCGCTGTTCACGTTCGTCGGCAACGAGCTGTCGCTCGTGATGGTGCTGTTCGTGATCCTCGTCGTGCTCTACTTCCGGCCGCAGGGTCTGTTCGGAACGAAGCGAGTGGAGCGAGTATGAACCGCCTTCCCGTGGTGATCCGGCGCGGCTCGGCACCCCACCGCGGCCTCCAGTTGCTGGGCGTGGTCGGTCTCGTCGCGTTCTTCCTGATCGTCGTCAACAAGCTGGAGAACTTCAGCGCGCTGCACTGGGCGACGGCGATGACGCTCGGCGTCGCGATCCTCGGCCTGAACATCGTCACCGGGTACTCCGGTCAGATCTCGGTCGGACACTCCGCCTTCTTCGGCATCGGCGCCTACACCACGATGATCCTCGTCGCCGACTACGGCTGGCCGTTCCTCGCCACCCTGCCGGTCGCCGGCGCGTTCGGCTTCGCCGTCGGGTTCATCATCGGCATCCCGGCGCTCCGCATCCGCGGCCTGTACCTCGCGCTGATCACACTCGGTCTCGCCCTCGCCTTCCCCGCCATCGCCAAGTCGGACAACTTCCTCGGCATCGACGTCGCCACCCTGACCGGCGGGAGCAACGGCATGTCGATCACCGGTGGGGACGTCACCTCCGTCGAGGGGTTCAAGTGGGCGCCGCCGTCGTGGGCGCCGGACAGCTGGACGAACAACGACTGGGTCTTCACGACCCTGTTCCTCATCGCCATCGTCCTCTTCGCGTTGACGTCGAACCTGGTCCGCAGCCGGGTCGGCCGCGGTCTCGTCGCGATGCGCGACAACGAGACCGGCGCCGCCGTCTCCGGGGTGTACCCCGCCCAGTACAAGGTGATCGCGTTCGCGACGAGTGCACTCGTCACGTCGATCGGCGGCGGCTGTTTCGCCCTCGCCGCGACGACGATCGGGCCGGACACCTTCGGTCTCCAGCGGTCGATCGAGTTCATCGCCGGCTTGGTGATCGGCGGGGTGGCGACGATCCTCGGTCCGGCGATCGGCGGGGCGCTCGTCGAGTTCCTCCCCTACTGGGCGTTCGACGTCAACTGGCCGATCATCGGCCGTCTGGATGGACCGGAGGCGGGAATCCTCTACGGGCTGCTGCTCATCCTGATCGTGTTCTTCATGCCCGGAGGGATCGTGTACGGCCTGCGCGTGCTGCGCTCGAAGTTCTTGCTCATCGTGCCGCGACTGCCCGCCAGCCGGGCAGCTGCGCCCATCGCCGCCGAGGCCGGCGAACCAGAGTTGAGGCCGAGCTCACCTTCGGGTGCTCCAGCTGTCCTAGCATCCACACCGGTCCAACAACCACAGGGGGAACACTCATGAGAGGTAGATCCAGCCGGATCAGCACCGCACTCGCCGTAGGAGCGTGCCTGTCGCTCGTCGCCGCGGCATGCGGTGACGATGACGATGGGGGTGGCGCGGCGACCACCTCCGGGGGCGCGGCAACCACCGCCGGTGGGGCCGCGACAACCGCCGCACCGGCGACCACTGCGGCGGCGGCGACGACCGCCGCGGCGGCGACCACGGGGGCACCGGCGACCACTGCCGGTGGGAGCGCGACGACCGCCGCGGCGGCCACGACCACCGGCGGCGCCCAGGGCGAGGCGTTCCAAGTGCCCACCGACAACTGCCCGCCTGACGCCACCGAACCGCTGGCTGACGGCGAGCCCCTCAAGATCGCGTTCATCGGCCCGCAGACCGGTCCGCTCGCCGCCTTCGGTGTGATCGGCCAGGGGATGAAGGTCTACTTCGACAAGATCAACGCAGAACAGGGCGGCGTCGATGGTCACAAGCTCGAGCTCGTCACCAAGGACGATGCCTACGACCCCGCCAAGTCGGCGCCGGCCGTGCAGGAGGCCATCGAGGGCGACAAGGTGTTCGCATCGGTGTTCCAGGTCGGCACGCCGAACGTCGCGGGCACCCGCGACTTGTACGCCGAGGCGTGCGTGCCGCAGGCGCTCGTCGGCACCGGCTTCCCGAACTGGGGCGACCCGCAGCACTACCCGTGGACGCTGGGCGGCATCCCGTCGTACGCAGTCGAGTCGGGCATCTGGGTCCAGTTCATCAAGGAGAAGTTCCCGGACGCCAAGAACGTCGCGTTGCTGTACTACAACAACGACTTCGGCAAGATCTACGAGACCACGCTCAAGCAGCTGCTCCCCGACGCCGGGCTCAAGCTGGTGGCCGACGTTGCCCACGAGCCGACGTCGGACCTCACCAACGAGGTGACCCAACTCCTCGCCTCCAACCCCGACATCATCATCGGCGGGACCACGTCGACGTTCTGCACCAACCTGATGACGCTGGCCCGCCAGGGCGGCTTCACTGGTCCGATCATCAACTCCTACACCTGCCAGGAGATCCAGTCGTTCATGGTTCCGGCCGGTGAGGCGGCGGCCAACGTCTTCACGTTCGTGGTCCCCAAGGATCCGGCCGATCCTCAATATGCCGACGACCCCGCTGTCAAGCAGTACCTCGCCGACGTCGACAAATACGGCGCCGGGGTCGACGCGAAGGTGGGCAACGTCCTTACCGGCTACACCGCCGGGTACGGGACGGTCGACGCGCTCACCCGGGCCGCGGCGATGGAAGGTGGGCTCACGAGAGCCAACCTGATGAACGCCTTCTGGTCGACCGACCTCGACGAACCGCTCTGGCTGGTCGGTCGAGCTCACGTCGACGGCGTCACCGACGCCTACATCGCGGAGAGCGGCGTGATGGCCGAGTTCGACCCGGCCGGCCCGAGCTACAAGGTGTCCGACGGCGTCGAGCTCAACCTCGAAGGCCAAGGCGGGGTGTTCAGCGGCGGCTGACTGGAGTCGTGAACCCGGCGTTAGCTGATGTTGACGCCGGGTTCATATCTGGCTAGCGTGCCCTGCAGGTCTTCCTGTCCGGCGTCGACGCCTACATGCCGGCGACCGATCCGCCGAACGGCACGATCACGTTCACCCACGAGCAGCGCCGCGAGGGCACACAGGTGATCAACGCGCCGAACTGGTCCTCGGAGGCCGGGCACGGCATGACCGTCACGTTTCGCGACTGGATCCAGGACATCGACGCCTGGGGTGAGTGCCAGCGGGCGAAGCCGAGCCCCTGCTAGCGCTGACCGGTTCCCCTGCCGGTCGCCCGAGCGGAGGAATACGCTCGTCGGATGAGCGGGGACGGTGTCCGCGGGGGTCAGGCGACGGGAGGGCGGCTGCTGACCCAGCGGGGGCTGCGCACACGCGCCCGGCTGGTCGTGGCGGCGCGTGACGTGTTCGAGGAGATCCCGTTCCAGCAGGCCCGCCTCACTGACATCACCGCGGCCGCCGGCGTCGCCGCCGGCACCTTCTACACCTACTTCGATTCGAAGGAGGAGATCTTCCGCGAGGTCGCCGACCAGGTCCTCCTCGAGCTCTCCACCGCCGCCCGTCGCGATCCCGACAACACCGACGGCGACCCGGTCCGCGACATCGCCTACGCCAGCCGCCAGTACTTCCTCGCCTGCGTGCAGAACGCCGGCGTGGTCCGGTCGATGGAGCAGCTCGCCGTCAGCGACGAGGGCATCGACAAGTCCCGCCGGAGCACCGTGCGCGTCGGGGTCAAGCGCGTCGAGCGGTGGATCCGCCGGCTGCAGGAGCAGGGCGTCTGCGACCTCGCGCTCGATCCCCGCACGACCGCGATCGCACTGCACACGATGAACGTCCGGGTCGCCTACGACCACCTGTTGCCGTCGGGCACCAAGAAGGACGTCGAACCCCTCGTCGCCGCGGTCACGAGGGTGTGGGCCCGCACCGTCGGGCTCGAACGGACCTGATTCTGATCGCGATTTGGGTTCACGACTGACACCGGATCGCGATCAGAACCGGGTCGCGGCCGTCATTCCTCGGTCGGTGTCTCGGCGGCGCGTCGGCGGATCTCCTCGACCACCGTCGCGTCGGCCAGGGTCGTGGTGTCGCCGAGGTTGCGGCCGTCGGCGACGTCGCGCAAGAGCCGGCGCATGATCTTTCCGCTCCGCGTCTTCGGCAGGTCGGGCGTGAGGTAGATCGTCTTCGGTTTGGCGATCGCGCCGATCTCCTGGGCGACGTGGTTGCGCAGCTCCTCGACGCCGACCTCGGCCGTACCCCGCGTGATGACGTAGGCGATGATCGCCTGCCCGGTCGTGGGATCGGTGGCCCCGACCACGGCCGCCTCGGCGACCGCCGGATGGGACACCAGGGCCGACTCGACCTCCGTCGTCGAGATCCGGTGGCCCGAGACGTTCATCACGTCGTCGACCCGGCCGAGCAGCCACAGGTAGCCGTCGTCGTCGAGCTTGGCCCCGTCGCCGGCGAAGTAGCGGCCGGGGAATCGGGCCCAGTAGGTGTCGCGGTAGCGGTCGGGATCGCCCCAGATCCCGCGAAGCATCGACGGCCACGGCCGGGTGAGCGTGAGGTAGCCGCCGCCCTTGGGCACGACGTTGCCGTCCTCGTCGACCAGCTCGGCGAAGATGCCCGGCAGGGGGAACGTCGCCGATCCGGGCTTGCAGGTCGTCGCCCCCGGCAACGGGCTGATCATGATCGCGCCGGTCTCGGTCTGCCACCATGTGTCGACCACGGGGCAGCGCCCGCCGCCGATGTACGTGTGGTACCAGACCCACGCCTCCGGGTTGATCGGTTCACCGACGCTGCCGATGATCCGCAGGCTCGAGAGGTCGTGCTTGCCGGGCTCCTCGATCCCCCACTTCATGAACGTCCGGATCGCGGTCGGCGCGGTGTAGAGGATCGTGACGTCGTACTTCTCCACGATGTCCCAGAACCGGTCGTTGCCCGGGTAGTTGGGGACGCCCTCGTACATCACGGTGGTCGCCCCGTTGGTAAGCGGCCCGTAGACGATGTAGCTGTGACCGGTGACCCACCCGACGTCGGCCGTGCACCAGAAGACGTCGGTCTCCGGGTGCAGGTCGAACACGTAGCGGTGGCTGTACGCGACCTGGGTGAGGTAGCCGCCCGTGGTGTGCATGATCCCCTTCGGCCGGCCCGTCGTGCCGGAGGTGTAGAGGAGGTAGAGCAGCTGCTCGGAGTCCACCGGCTCGGCCGGGCAGGTCGGCTCGGCGTCGGCCATCAGTTCGTGGTACCAGTGGTCGCGCCCGTCGACCATCGTGACGTCGTTCTCGCCGCGGCGCACGACCACGACGTGCTCGATCGTCTTCGTCGCCGTCACCGCCTCGTCCGCGGCGGGCTTGAGCGGGAAGACCTCGCCGCGGCGATGGCCGCCGTCCGCGGTGATCAGCACCTTCGCCTCGGCGTCGTTGATCCGATCGGCGAGTGCTTGGGCGGAGAAGCCACCGAACACGACGCTGTGGGGAGCGCCGATCCGGGCGCAGGCCAGCATCGCGACGACGACCTCCGGGATCATCGGCAGGTAGATGTTCACCCGGTCGCCGGGCGCGACGCCGAGCGACTTGAGCACGTTGGAGAAGCGCTGCACCTCGTCGAGCAGGTCGGCGTACGTGACCGTCCTCGTATCGCCCCGCTCCCCCTCGAAGTGGATGGCCACCTTGTCGCCTCGGCCGGCGGCGACGTGCCGGTCCAGGCAGTTGTGGGCGGCGTTCAAGCGGCCGCCGACGAACCACTTGGCGTACGGGAGGTCCCACTCGAGGATGGTGTCCCACTCGGTGTCCCAGTCGAGCAGCTCGGCGGCCTGGCGGGCCCAGAACCCCTCGAAGTCCTCGGCCGCTTCGTCGTAGACGGACGCGTCGGTGACCAGTGCGTCGGCCTTGATGTTCTCGGGTGGGGGAAAGGTGCGGTCCTCGGCGAGCAGTGCGGCGATCGTGTCGTGGCCGGAAGGTTCGGACATCCAGGCAACCCCCTTGTCAGTAGTGGCCGTTCGGGCCCGCCTTGGGCATGGTAGGCGAGGCGGCGGGCCGATCCCCTTGGCGAGCGGAGTCAGTCCGCCGCGCCACCCAGCATGCCGCGGCCGGCGACGTCGAGACAGGCGTCGACGAGCGCGGGGGCGAACCGCTCGGCGGTGATCGTGCACGCCCCGTGACCGCCCCGCACGCGGCGGACGATCGCTCCGTCCATGGACGCGGCGAAGGCCAGCTGCCGCTCCGTCGGGACGACCTCGTCGTCCTCGGTCACGAGCACGGCGGTCGGCACGGAGACGTCGGAGATCCAGTCACGCGAGTCGAACCGACCGAGCGCGCGCGCCGCCTCGACGACCTGCGCCCAGTCGTGCCGAGCGATCTCGTCGAACCCCCACCACGACCGGCGCCGCATCCGCTGCCACCGGCACCACCCTGCCAGGGCGACTCCGGCGAACGGTCGCAGCGGCACGACGGAGCCGATGGCGGAGACGCCGGCGGCCACCCCGAACACCACCCGCTCGCCGGGTTGCTCGGAGAAGTGGGCGGACGTCGCGCACAGCACGAGCCCATCGACGAGCCCGGGGTTGCGCCGCCACAGCAACTGGGCGATCGGACCACCCATCGAATAGCCGACGGGTACGCACCGATCGATGCCGAGGAGATGGGCCAGCGTGGCGGCGTCGTCGGCGCAGTCCTCGAGCCGGAACGGCTCCGCCGTCCGCAGCCCGCGCCCGTGGCCCCGGTGATCGATCGCAACCACGCGGAAGTGGCGGGCGAGCGGCTCGAAGCAGGCAAACCAGGTGAGGTCGGCGGTCGCCGACCAGCCGTGCAGCAGCATCACGACCGGTGCTCCGGCGGGACCGGCGAGCTCACGCACGAATGAGCGGCCGCGTCCGGGTAACCACACGTGACGCCCGGCCGGCAACGCCGGTCGGGCTCCGCCGCCCCGATGACTCGTCCCGCTCACTTCAGTTCCGCCCTTCGCCCCCAACCGGATCGCGCCGGTCGGTCGGCGATACGCGTTAGATACCAGGCGAGCGGGGACGCCGCGCCGGATTTCGGCTCACGGGTTCAGCGGCTGGGGCTCTCCGGGAGTCGGGTCGAAGTCGAAGTCGGACCGGGTGGGCGGCGTGGCCTCGTCGTCATCGTCAGTGGCCTCGGCGCAGCCCCAGACCTCGACGTCCTGCGACACGTCGGCGATCGGGATGATCACCGATGCTCCCGGCTGCAGCGGCGTGGAGAACACGTAGTCCTCGAAGAAATCGCTCGTGCTGGGAGCGACGAGGATCGCACACACGTCGTCCGCGCCGTTGTTCACGAACTGCTGGTCGATGCGCGCCGCGCCGACCACGAAGTTGCCGACCGCCGAGTCGGTGCCGTCGACGTCCGTGGCGATGTACTGGTACGAGCCCGGCTCGAGCGGATCGCCGTCGTTGTCGATGCAATCGCCGAAGCCCGGCGCGGTGCGCAGGACGATCCCGGTTTCGGCGAATTCGTCCCCGTCCCGTTCCCACCGGCCCGACAGTTCGATCGGTCCCGACAGCGTCACCGTGGCGCAAAGGGTCGAAACGTCGCCGGGCAGGGCGACGTCGTGGCGCCCGCCCCGTTGCAGCAGTCGGTCGATGAGGGCCTGGCGCTGATCGGGAGTCGCCAGGTAGCGCCGGGAAGCTGCCAGGTCGGGCACGATCGACTCGATCGACACGCCACCACCGGTTGCTACCGTCGTCGGACTGCCGGGACGGTCGGGCGTCGTCGCGACCGTCGTCGGCGCAACCGTCGTCGGAGCCACCGTCGTGGTCACGGCCGCCGGCGCGGTGGTCGTCCGGGGCACGGTCGTGGCGACGGTGGTCGGCGCCGCGGACGTCGGGACGGGCGGAGCCGACGTCGAGGCCTCGGGCAGGGTGATGCCGAGGTCGTCGCCGTCGGGTGGGGAGGACGTGAGATCTCCGCCGCCAATCGTGTAGCTGATCGCGGCGATGACGCCTACGGCGGCGAGCACCCCACCGATGACGACCAGCCGGCGAGGGCGGCCGGCCACGGCTCCGGGTGGTTCGTTGGGAGGAGATCCGCCCGAATCCCCGCCCGCTGGCTCTGCTTCGTGCGGCTCCGGTGATCCGCCGTCCTGCTCCAAGACTCTCTTGACCTCCCCCCGTGGAAGCTACTCAACTCCGGCGATCGGCAGCAGGCATGGCGTACTCAGGACACGATCCACTCGGCGACGGTGAAGCCCCCGAGCCCGGCCGGATCGAGGAGCGCGGCGGCCTCGCCGACCCGGCTGCGCATCGCCAGCGCGTGGAGGTCGGGCGCGGCGGCGGCCCGCGCCCACTCCACTCGCCCCTCGCCGACGAGCCGCTCGATGCCCCACCGGCCGAGGAACTGCGCCTGGGTGCTCACCGCGTCGGGAGCGGCGAGCTGGTCGAGGGCGACGTCCGCGGTGATGTCCTGCTCGCCGGGTGCGGCGAGGTAGTGCCCGCCCCGCGAGTGCCCGCGGTACGTGCGCAGCCAGTCCCGCCACGGACTCATCGCCAACTCGTTCGTGCTGTGGCGGGCGTAGTCGAACACCACGACGCGGCCGGTGCGGATGATCGCCCTCGCCGCCGCGAGCCAGCCGGCGGCATCCTCCTGGAGGGGGGCGCGGGCGCCGTGGGGCGGACGCGGCGGGAGCACGGACCGCACGGGGTCGATCGGCGCGTCGAGCCGCTCGACGAACGCGCCGTCGGCCCCCTCGGCAACGTACGCCTCTCGCCACGCCCCGTCGAACACAACGAGGCGGAACGGCAGGTTGTCGAGGAGCTCGTTCGCCAGCACCACCCCGTCGACCGGTCCCGGTGGGAGGTCGCCACGGGACTCGACGTCGGGTGGGTGGACGCGACGTTGATCGGCCGAGCGCTCGACCGCGACGTAGCGCAGCGCCGGTGCACACGCCGGCCGCGCGGTGGCGACCGCGCGAGCGAGCGTGCCCGGTCCGGCGCCCGCGTCGACGACGGTGAACGGCTCCGGCCGGCCGAGACGCTCGAACTCGGCGTCGAGGAACCGGGCGATGACGGCCCCGAACAGCGGACCGACCTCCGGTGACGTGATGAAGTCCCCTCTCCGCCCGGTCCGTCCGGTGGCGTAGAACCCGTGCCCCCCGTACAGGGCGAGCTCCATGAAGTCGCGGAAAGGGATCACCCCTCCCGCCGACTGGATCGCCCGGCGGATATCGTCAGCGGCGCTCAATCAGGGACCGGCCGCGCCGAGCGCGCCGGTGAGGTCCCCCAGGTCGGCGAAGCGCATCACGACACCAGGCAGCACGCCGAGGACGATTGTTCCCGCTGCGGTGATCGTCAGCGCGGCGGAGATGGGAGCGGGCGTGGTGATGCGGGTGGTGTCTCCGTCGGGCACCGGGTTCATCCACATCTCGCGCATGACCCGGACGTAGTAGGCGGCGGCGATGGCGGTGTTCACCGCCGCGATCACCGCCAGCACGTACGCCGACGTGGTGCCGGCGTCGAGCACGGCTTTGAACACGTTGAACTTGGCGATCCACCCGCCGAGCGGCGGCACGCCGGCGAGCGAGGCGAGGAAGATCGTCATGAGGAGGGCCAGGCCGGGGGCGTAGGTGATCAAGCCGCCGTAGGAGCTGATCTCGCCGCTACGGGTCTTGCGCGCCACCGCAATGACCACGGCGAAGGCGCCGAGGTTGGTGAAGCCGTAGATGACCAGGTACACGACGACCGCTTGCAGCGCCGTCGCCGCGGCCTCGCCGGTGCCGACGAACGCCAGCGGCATCAGCATGAACCCGCCCTGGGCGACGCTGGAGTAGGCGAGCAGGCGGACGATGTTCGTCTGGCGCAGGGCGAGCACGTTGCCCACCGTCATCGTCAACGCCGACAGCACCCAGACGAGCGGGCCGTACACGCCGTCGGCGCTCGGAAAGGCGATGAAGATCACCGCGATCAGGGCGACGAACCCGGCCGCCTTCGCCGACACCGACAGGAACGCGGTCACGGGCGTCGGTGCGCCCTGGTACGTGTCGGGAGCCCACGTGTGGAACGGGACCGCCGACACCTTGAACCCGAACCCGGCGACGATGAACGCCACCGCCACGACGTCGAGCCCGATCAGGTTCCGATCGGCCAGGCTGGCCCCGATGTCGACGAGCTTGGTCGAGCCGGTCGCCCCGTAGAGCAGGCTCATCCCGTAGAGCAGCACGGCGCTGGCGAAGACGCCCATCAGGTAGTACTTGACCCCGGCCTCGTTGCTCTTGGTGTCCCGTTTGCGCCACGCAGCGAGCATGTACGCGGGGATCGAGAGCAGTTCGAGGGCGATGAACACGCTGACCAGGTCGCGGCTCGAGGCCATCATCACCATGCCCATCACGCTCGCCAGTAGCAGGACGTAGAACTCGCCCTGGTAGTAGCCACCTTCCTCGAGCGTGGTCTGGCTCATCAGCACGACCACGTAGGCGGCGAGCAGGAACAACGCCTTGAGGATGAGTGAGAAGTCGTCGACGACGTAGCGCCCGTCGAACAACGAGCGCACGTCGTCGCTCGAGACGGCGAGGGTGACCAGCGGGATGCACGCGCCGAGCAGGACGAGTCCGGTGAGCGTGGCCGTCATCCACTTGCGGGTCTCGTCGACGACTAGGTCGGTGGCGAGCACGAGGTTGATGCCGACGACGAGGACGAGCTCGGGGGCGAGGGCGTGCCAGTCGATGACCGGCGCGACCCATCCCTCGGCCTGTCCCAGCAACGAGGCGATCATCAGATGTAGTTCCCCAGCCGCGATACGAGCGAGGTGACCGCGGGGTCGAAGATCCTGAACAGCATCTGCGGATACACGCCGAGGGCGACGATGAGGATCAGCATCGGCGCCCACGTGACCCACTCGGTGACGGTGACGTCGTGGATGGCGGTGTGGCCGTGCTCGTCGTCGTGGTGCGGGTTGACCGCGGCGCCGACGGCGTAGGGGGCGGGCGTCGGTCCGGTGAACTCGGCGCGCGGCTCACCGAACGCCGTGCGTTGGTACAGCCACAACAGGTACGCGGCGGCGAACACGGTGCCGAGCGCGGCGAGCACCATCAGTACCCGGAACAGGGACGTGGACAGCCCGAAGCCGGGGCTGTACGCCGACAGGATCGCGGGGAACTCGCCCCAGAAGCCGGCGAGACCGGGGAGCCCGAGGCTGGCCATCGCACACAGCCCGAGGATCCAGACGAGCCGCGGCATCTGGACGAGCATCCCGGAGAGGCGACGGATCTCCAGCGTGTGATACCGGTGCTTCACCGAGCCGGCGAGGAAGAACAGCATCCCGGTGATCAGCCCGTGGGCGACCATCCCGAACATCGCCGCGTTGATGCCGAACGTCGTGAGCGACGCGATGCCGAGCATCACGAACCCCATGTGGGCCACCGAGGAGAACGCGATCAGCCGCTTCATGTCGGTCTGGGCGAGGCAGCAGAGCGCGCCGTAGAGGATCCCGACCACGGCGAGGATGCCGATCGCCGGCGCCCAGGCCTTGGCGGCGTCGGGAAGGAACGGGATCGCGATCCGCACGAACCCGTACGTGCCGAGCTTCAGCAGGATCGCGGCCAGGATGACCGAACCCTGCGTCGGCGCCTCGGTGTGGGCGTCGGGGAGCCAGGTGTGGAACGGGAACATCGGCACCTTCACGGCGAAGCCGACGAACAGTCCGGCGAAGATCCAGATCTGGGTCGTCCGGGCCAGCTGGGGACCCTGGTCGAGGAACCAGGAGAAGGCGAAGCTGCCGTTCGGATCGCTGTTCCCGCCGGTGACGACGAACAGCGAGACGAACGCGACGAGCATCAGCGCCGAGCCGAACATCGTGTACAGGAAGAACTTCAGCGAGGCGTACTGCCGGTTCTCACCGCCCCACACGCCGATGAGGAAGTACATCGGCAGCAGCACGACCTCGAAGAAGACGAAGAACAGGATCATGTCCTGGGCGACGAACGTGCCGGCCATGCCCGTCTGGAGCACGAGCATCAACATGAGGAAGGCTTTGGTGTTGCCCGCCTCCGGGATGTTGTCCCACGTGTAGATCACGACGACCGCGGTGATGAACGCCGACAGCACGTACAGCGGCAGGCTGATCCCGTCGACACCGACGATGTAGTTGGCCCGGATCACCTCGATCCACTGGGTGTCGGCGAAGAACTGCAGCTTCTGGGCCTGGTCGTAGTCGAACTGGATCAGCGTGTAGATCGCGAACCCGAGCGTGGCGAGCGAGGTCAGCAACGCGATCTGCTTGTGCAGCCGCTCCTGCTCGCGAGGGACGAACAGCATCAGCAGCACGCCGACGAGCGGGAGGAACACCCCCACGCTCAGCAGCCAGTTCTGGTCGGTGAGTACTTCCATGCGTCCTGGTGTCCTTACACGTTCACGATCACGAGTACGACGGCGCCGATCGCGGCCGCCCCGAAGAGCAGGGCGCCGTACTGGTTGATCCGGCCTGACTGCACGGGGCGCAGCGACTCGCCCGTCTCGGTGGCGACGAACCCCGAGGCGTTGACGGCACCGTCGACGACCCGCTGGTCGATGTTGCGGTAGAACCATCCGCCGACGCGCCGGCCGGCGTGGCCGGCGCCGTTGACGATGCCGTCGATGACCTTCTGGTTGATCCAGTACGCGGCGCTGGCGACCGGGCCGGCGATGCCACGGACGATGACGGTCTCGTACAGGGCGTCGAGGTAGAGCTTGTTGGACAGGAAGAGGTAGCTGAGTCGGGCCGGCGCGAACCGCGCGGTGAGCCCGACGAGCCGGCGGTCGCGCTTGGTGTACAGCAGGACGCAGACGACCCAGCTCGACAACAGCCCGATCGCCACGATCGCCAGCGACAGCACCGCTTTCGACCACTCGAACTCGGCGTGATCGGTGGCCGGGGCGAAGCATGCCCCCTCGGCCGGCGCCTCGTGACCGCATCCCGTGGCGTGAGCTTCCTCGCCGACGGGGGCTTCTCCGCCCGGCCCCTCGCCCGCACCGGCGATCTCCCCCGACTCGACCGTGACGGCGACGGCCCGGGGCTCGACGTACTTGGCGAAGCGCTCCCAGTCCTCGCCGAACGCGGCGCCGTTGGCGAACCCGGCGACCGCGGCGAGGACGGCGAGGATGCAGATCGGGATGAGGAGCAGCTTCGGCGACTCGTGCGGCTCGTACGGGCCGTGTTCGACGTGGACGAGCGCCGGCTCGCTGTCGACGTCGTGGGCGTCGCCCGTGTGCTCGGCATGGATCGGGTGCATCTCGCCGGCCGCGGCGCCCCGCGGCTCGCCGAAGAACGTGAGGTACGTCGCGCGCGTCGTGTAGGCCGCGGTCAGGAACGCCCCGCCGAGGGCGATCCACATGAACGCCGTGTAGCCGGTGTGGCCGACGTTGTCGATGATCTCGTCCTTGGAGAAGAAACCGGCGAGGGGGAACACACCGGCGAGGGCGAGACCCGACACGATCCAGGCGCCCGCGGTGATCGGCATCTTCTTCGCCAGCCCGCCCATGTCGCGCCTCATGTCGAAGCTGTGGTGCGACCCGGAGTGGCTCACGGAGCCGGCGCACAGGAACAGGCAGCACTTGAAGAAGGCGTGGGTGAAGATGTGGAACACCGCCGGCAGCCAGGCTCCGGCGCCGAGCCCGAGCATCATGTAGCCGAGCTGGCCGACCGTCGAGTAGGCGAGCACCTTCTTGATGTCGTCCTGGACGAAGGCGAGCAGCGCCGAGACCACGATCGTGATCGCGGCGATGACGACGATCAGGTTGGTGCTGACGTCGGGGATCTCGAACCCGTTCCAGAACACGGGGTAGAGCCGAGCGACGAGAAACACGCCGGCGACGACCATCGTCGAGGAGTGGAGGAGCGACGACACCGGCGTGGGCCCGGCCATCGCGTCGGGGAGCCAGGTGTGCAGTGGGAACTGGGCGCTCTTGCCGATGGCCCCGATGAACAGCGCGATCGCGATCCACAGGACGATGGTGTGACTGCCTTCACCGGACAGCGCCCAGCCCTGGATCCCCTGGATGCTGAACCCGCTGTTCCCGATGTTCTCCTGTGCCCATGGGTTCGCCGCGAAGAACAGGATCGACGTGCCGACGAGCAGGCCGATATCGCCGATCCGGACCGTCCAGAACGCCTTCAACGCGGCCCGGGCGTTCGCTGCGTCCTCCCACCAGTGCCCGATCAGGAGGAACGAGCACAGACCCATGATCTCCCAGCCGAGGATGAGCTGGACCATGTTCTCGGCCAGCACCATCACCAGCATCCCGGCGGAGAACAGGGTGATCGAGGCGAAGTAGTGGGTGAAGCGGCGGTCGCCGCGCAGGTACTCGATCGAGTAGATCTGAACGAGCAGGGAGATGAACGCGACGAGCAGGAGCAGCATCGTCGCCAGGCCGTCGACGTACTGGCCGATGCTGAACTCGACTCCGCCGCTCTGCCACCACGTCCATGCGCGGATGACCGGCGGGACGAACGCCCCCTCCGCCGCCGAGTCGGTGCGCTGGATCCACTGGTAGGCGGCTCCGCCGGCGAGGACCGTGGCGGCGGCCATCGAGGCGACGCCGATCTCGGCGCCTTTCATCGGCAGCCGCTTCCCGACGAGGAGGATGACGGCGAAGGCGATCCCGGGGATGAGCGGGATCAGCCAAGCGTTCTCGAGGAACCACCCCGTTGTCAGGGCGAGCATCGCGACCCTTCGCCCACCCCGCTTTGGTCCGACAATCGCGCGCCCGGGCGACCACTTTCCGGACCAAGGCGAGAGAGCACCGGCATCCCCGTCAGCCCTTCATCTCGCTGAGCTCGTCGAGGGCGATCGAGCGGCGGTTGCGGTAGACGAGCAGCACCATGGCCAGGCCGACGCCGACCTCGGCGGCGGCCACGGCGATCACGTAGAGGACGAAGACTTGCCCGGCCACGTTCCCGTTCATCAGCGCGAACGCGATCAGGTTGAGGTTGACGGCGTTGAGGATCAGCTCCACCGACATCAGCACCATCACCGCGTTGCGCCGGGCGATCACCCCGAACACCCCGATGCAGAAGAGCACCGCTCCGAGCAGGAGGAAGTTGACCGCGAACACCGGTGGTCAGTCCTTCCGCGCCAGGACGATCGCCCCGATGGCGGCGGCGAGGAGGATGAACGAGATCCCGAGGAACGGGATGAGGTACGTGGAGAGGACGTTGTCGGCGATCGCCGACGTCGGTGTCGGGCCGTCGGGCTGGGGGAGCGTCTCGTCGGAGTAGGCGTCGACGATCACGTAGGCGAGCAGCCCGAGCAGGATCACCGAGACCGGGATCGCGATCGCCCACCCGCGGTTGTTGAGCCCGAGCTCCTTCCCGATCTGGGCCCGGGTGAGCATGATGCCGAACAGGAACAGCACCATCACCGCCCCGATGTAGACGAGCACCTGGCTGACGGCGACGAACTCGGCGGCGGCGAGGACGTACTGCGCGGCGATTCCCGCCAGCACGACGACGAGCCACAGCGCGGCGTGGACCACGTTCTTGGTCGTCACCACGAGCAGCGCGGCGACGACCATCGGGATCGCGATGATCACGAACCCGACGTTCTGCGCGACGTCGACGTCGGCCCCCAGCACTGCGCTCACCATCACTTGCCCTTGACCGCGCCCGCCTCGAGCTCGGGGGCTTCCGGCACCGTCTCCATCCACTCTCCGAGCTTCTCCTTGTCGTGGAGGAGGTCGGCGATGTGGGACTCGGAGTACTCGTACTCGGGGCTCCAGAACAGCGCGTCGAACGGGCACACCTCGACGCAGATCCCGCAGTACATGCACAGCGCGTAGTCGATGTCGAAGCGGTCGAGCAGGCTTACGGAGCGGGGCTTGCCGCCGGCCCGCCGCGGCGGAGCCAGGGTCTTGTGGCCCTCGATGTAGATGCACCAGTCGGGGCACGAGCGGGCGCACAGCATGCAGACGGTGCAGTTGCCCTCGTGCAACGCGATGACGCCACGGGCCCGGATCGGTGGCGCCTCCTTCTCGTGCGGGTACTGGACCGTCTCGGCCCCCTTGGTCACGGTGCGCCCGAGCGTCTTGAGCGTGACGCCGAGGCCCTTGAACAGCCCGGGGACCTTCGGCTTGGCAATCGGCATCAGACGGCCACCTTCGACTGCGTTCCCCGGCCACGCAGGCCGTTGCTGGCCAGTCGCTCGCTGGCGCTCGCTCCTTCGCATCTGCGCACGACTACACGGCCACCTTGAAAATTGCGGTCACCACGATGTTGGCCAGGGCGAGCGGGATCAGGACCTTCCACGCGAAGCGCTGCAGCTGGTCCTCCCGGAAGCGGGGGAAGCTGAACCGCACCCACATGATGAGGAAGCTCAGCATCATCATCTTCGTGAACAGGATCAGCGGGCCAGCCAGGTTCATCCAGTCGGGAACCTGGTCGAGGCTGTCCCAGCCGAACCAGGAGAACGGGACGCTCCAGCCGCCGAGGAAGAGGACCGAGGCGAGGAGGGAGAACACGCCGACGGTGGCGAACTCAGCGATGAAGAAGATGAGGAAGCGGAAACCGGAGTATTCGGTCATGTAGCCGGAGATCAACTCGGACTCGGCGATCGGCATGTCGAACGGCGGCTGGGTGAGCTCGGCCTGGACGGCAACCATGAACACGAGGAAGCCGATGAACTGCGTCAGCACGTACGGGTTGCCGATGCCGTCCCAGCCGAAGATCTCGCCCGTGCCCTGGGCGACGACGATCTCCTGGAGGTTCATCGTTCCCGCCTGGATCACCACGCCGATCGCGCCGAGCACGAGCGGCAGCTCGTAGGCGATCAGCTGCCCGGCCGCCCGCAACCCGCCGAGGAGCGAGTACTTGTTGGCGCTCGACCAGCCGGCGACGAGGATGCCGAGCACGCTGATCGACGAGACGGCGAGGGCGTAGAACACGCCCGCTTGGAAGTTGGTGATCCACGCGTCGGGACCGAATGGCACGGCGGCGACGAGCAGGAACGTCGACGCGAGGACGATCAGCGGAGCGAGCTTGAAGATGCTGTGGTCGGCGCGCTCGGGGGCGGTGTCCTCCTTCTGCATCCACTTGCCGACCTCGGCGACGAGCTGGAGCGTGCCGTAGGGGCCGGCCTCCATCGGCCCGAGCCGGCTCTGCATGAACGACATCATCTTGAACAGGAAGACGTAGACGATCGTGCCGGCGGGGATCAGCACCGCAACGATGCCCCCGATCACCCGGAGCACCGACTGCCCCCAGTACGGGATCTCGACCGCCAGCGTCCCGAGCATCAGCGATCGATGTCCCCGAGGATGAAGTAGAGGCTGGCGAGGATCGTGATGACGTCGGGGACGTAGACCCCGCGCAGCACCCAGGGCACGACGGAGATGTTGTTGAAGCTGGCCGAGCGGATCTTCACCCGGAACGGGCCAAGCTCGCCCTTCGACACGACGTAGTAGCCCATCTCTCCGAGCGGGTTCTCGGTCGAGACCCACGCTTCGCCGGCGGGCACCTTGATGATCCGCGGCACCTTGGCCATGATCGGCCCGGAGGGCAGCCCGTCGAGCAGTTGGTCGACGATCTTGGTCGACTCCCGCGTCTCCTGCAGGCGGATCCAGCAACGGGCGAAGCTGTCGCCATCGGGGTGGGTCCACACCCGCCAGTCGACCTTGTCCCACGCCATCGGCAAGACCTGGTCGCGCCGGAGATCCCAATCGACGCCGCTGGCCCGGATGTTCGGGCCGGAGAGGCCGTACTGCAGCGCGACCTCACGCGGGATGATGCCTACGCCACGGGTGCGGGCCTGGAAGATCTCGTTGCCGATGAGGAGGTCCTCGATCTCGTCGCAGAAGTTGCGGATCTTGCGCATCCCCAACCGGCACTCGTCGACGAAGCCCTTCGGCAGGTCGTCCTTGAGCCCGCCGATACGGTCGAAGTTCGGGTGGAAGCGCCCGCCGGTGACCGACTCGATGAGGTTGAGCACGTGTTCGCGGTCGCGAAAGGCGAAGAACACCGGAGTCACCGCCCCGAGCTGCACGCCGACGTCACCGAGGAACAGCGTGATGTTGGCGATCCGCGACAACTCGAACAGGATCGTCCGGATCCATTGCGCCCGGGCCGGCGCCTCGACCTCCATCAGCTTCTCGGCGGCGAGGATGAACGGGACCTCGTTGGCGAAGCTGCCGAGCCAGTCGATGCGGTTGACGAGGGTGGTGATCTGCGGATAGGTGCGGACTTCGCTCAGCTTCTCGTAGCCGCGGTGCATGTAGCCGCAGGACGGCTCGGCCCACACGACCTGCTCGCCGTCGAGGCGAACGATGACCCGCAGCGTCCCATGGGTCGCCGGGTGCTGGGGCCCGATGTTGAGGGTCATCCCCTCGGTCTCCAGCTCGACGTTGAGGCGGGCGTCGGCCGCCTTGGCGGCGATGTAGGAGAGTTGCTGGCGCTCGGTCAGGAGATCCGTCATGGAGACTCACTTCCGGCTTCGGCGGTGGGATCCTCCGGTGGCGGCGCCGCCTCTTCCTCCTCGACTCTGTCGGCCTCCTCGGCCTCCTCGGCCGGCATCGGCTCGACGTCGACGATTCCCGGCCACGGCTTCACCATCCGGGCGAGCAAGGGGAAGTCCTTGCGCAGCGGGTAGCCCTCGAACTCGCCGGGGAGGTAGATGTGGCGCAGGTCGGGATGGCCGGCGAAGTTGATGCCGAACATCTCATTGGTCTCCCGCTCGTGCCAGTTGGCGCCGGCGTACACCGTGTACCAGGACTCGATCGTCATCGAGTCGTCGGGCACATCGGCCTTGACCGTGACGCCGACGTGCCGGCGGGTGTCGGTGACCCGGGCGAACACCTGGAACCGGGACTCGCCGCCGGCGTAGCCCTGCACGACCTCGGTCGAGCGCTCCGGCGGCGGCTCGGTCGGGTCCTCCTCGCCGCGCCCGTACGGCGACGGCAGCCAGTCGAGCGCCGACAGGAAGCAGAAGTACTCGAAGCCCATGTCGAGCAGCGCCTCCCCCGCCACACGCCAGGAGTCCGTGGCGACCCGGACCCACAGGTCGTCGTTGGGTCGAAGGTGGCTGTCGAGCAGGGCCTCACCCAACCGGCGGCGCAGCTCGTCGACGATCCCCTCGCGCAGTCCGTCGCCGGGCAGCGCCTGCGGCTCGGTCTCGGTGGTGGTGGGGGTGTCACTCAATGGATCCGCCTCCCACGACGATCGGCTCCCGCCGCGGGACGATCTCCGCCCCTTCGCCCCGCCACTTCGCCGCCATGTCCTCGTCCTTGATCCGCTGCTGGAGCAGGACGATGCCCTCCAGCAGGGCCTCGGGGCGGGGTGGGCAGCCGGGGACGTACACATCGACGGGGATGATCTGGTCGACACCCTTGGTCACCGAGTAGCTGTCCCAGTACGGGCCGCCGCAGTTGGCGCAGCTCCCCATCGAGATCACGTACTTGGGCTCGGGCATCTGGTCGTAGAGGCGCAGCACGGCGGGGGCCATCTTGTCCGTCACCGTGCCGGAGATGACCACCAGATCGGCCTGGCGGGGGCTCGCCGGCAGCGGGATGACACCCAGGCGCATGACGTCGTATCGAGGTGAGCCGAACGCCGCCCCCATCTCGATCGCGCAGCAGGCCAGACCCCACTGGTACACCCACATCGAGTACGAGCGCCCGAGGTTCATCAGCTTGGTGAGCGCACCGGGCATACGGCCGCGGTCGACTAGACCCACCGCAACAGCCCCCGTTTCCAGGCGTAGAGCAGGCCGTCGAGCAGCAGCACGATGAAGGCGATCATCACCACCAGGCCGAACGTGCCGTAGCGCTCGGCCGACGCCGCCCACGGGAAGATGAACACCGCCTCGACGTCGAAGATGACGAACAGCAGGGCGAACACGTAGTAGCGGATCTGGCTCTGCGACCAGCCCATGCCGACCGGGTCGACGCCGCTCTCGTAGGCGATCAGCTTCGCCGGGTTCGGCTTGACCGGCCGCACCACGGACGCGAGGCCGAGGAGCAGGCCACCGACGAGCAACGCTCCGAGCCCGAACCAGACCACCGTCAAGTAGTCGCGCAAGAACGACGACATCGGTTCGGACGCTACCAAGGTTCTGGAAGACCCTCCCAACCTGGTACGACGCTCGTCGGCCGGCTGAACCCTGCGGGCCTAGGCCGCGACCTTGGCGAGGAACCAGTCGACGAGAGCGGCCGCGTTATGCCGGCTGACCTCGACGTTTTCCCTCGTCCGGGCCAGCAGGTCGTCCGGATCGAGCCCGTACCCGCGCAGCTGTTCGGCGCCGCCCATCGCCAGCCAGCGGGCCACCATCGCGTCGGTCGCCTCCGGGTGGAACTGGGTGGCGATGGACCGTTCCCCCCGCACGAGCTGCGGCCCCGCCGGCGAGCGAGCGAGCTCCTCGAACCCGTCGGGCACGGTGAACACGTCCTCGTGCCACACCAGCCACGGCCCGGCCGGCACCGCATCGACGTCACCGTCTCCGAACTCGACGTCGAGCCACCCGATCTCCGGCGTCGCGGCCCGGCTCGCCGTGGCGCCGAGGGCGTCGGCGAGCACCTGGGCGCCGAAGCAGATCGCCACCAGCGGCGTGCCCCGCCGGACCACGTCGCGAACCAGTTCCCCCTCGGCGGCGACCAGCTCGGCCGTCGCCGGTGCGTACACGTGCCACTCCGACCCCAGTGTCAGGACCAGGTCGATTCCCTCGAGCGCGGGCCAGCTATCGGGGTGCTCCCGGAGGCGCTCGACGAACGTGTACCCGTGCTCACGCAGGCGCTCCCCGACGAATCCGCTGTCGAAGTCGTTGTCGTTGCCGATCGCCAGCGCACGCACCGCAGACACGGTAACGGTCGGACGCCGCAGTAGCGTCCGAAGGGCATGTCGGTCGAGACCACCGCGGTGTCGTTGGCGGATATCCGCGCCGCCCGCCCGATGATCGCCGCAGTGGCCAAGCGGACGCCGATCGTCACGTCGGTCAGCCTGTCCGAGCGGTACGGCCACCCAGTGGTCCTGAAGGCGGAGAACCTCCAGCGGACGGGAGCGTTCAAGATCCGCGGGGCGATGCACAAAGTCGCGTCGCTCGGTTCCGCCGCCGCCAACGGCGTCACCACGGCGAGCGCCGGGAACCACGCCCAGGCCCTCGCCTTGGCCGCCCGTCACCACGGCGTGCGGTGCGCGATCTTCGTGCCATCGGGAGCGGCGATCACCAAGATCGAGTCGTGCCGGGCGTACGGCGCCGAGGTGTTCGAGGTCGGCCCGTCGCTCGAGGACGCGATGACCGCGGCCCGGGAGCGGGCCCGGGAACGTGGTATGCCGATGTGCCATCCCTTCGACGACCCGGCCGTCGTCGCCGGGCAGGGCACGCTCGGACTCGAGCTCGTCGAGGACATCCCCGACCTGGCGTGCGTCGTCGTCCCGATCGGCGGCGGCGGCCTGGCCGCGGGGGTGGCCATCGCCGTCAAGAGCCTCGTCCCGGCCGTGCGGATCGTCGGGGTGCAGGCTGCGGTGTGTTCGCCGTACACCGGTGGGGCGTCGCCCGATGGTCCGGTCCTCACGCTGGCCGACGGGATCGCCGTCAAGCATCCCGGTGAGCTCACCGGGCCGCTCATCGAACGGTGGGTCGACGAAGTCGTCACCGTCGACGAGGACGCGATCGCCGACGCGATGGTGATGCTGATGGACCGGGCGAAGCTGTACGTCGAAGGCGCGGGGGCGGTCGGCGTCGCCGCGCTCCGGTCAGGCACCGTGACGCCCGCCGCGTCGGGTACCACGTGCGCGGTGCTGTCGGGCGGCAACGTCGACCTCGGCGTGGTCCCGGGACTGATCCGCCGTCACGAGACCGAGGCCGGACGCCGGCTCGTCGTGTTCGCCCGGATCGACGACCGCCCGGGCAGCCTCGTCCGGCTGCTGGGCGTGTTCGCCGCGGCCGGGGCCAATCTGATCGAGGTCCAGCACCAGCGCGAAGGCGTCAACCTCCACGTCCGGCAGACGGGCGTCCACGCCACGTTCGAGGTGCGGAGCGCCGACCACGCCCGCAAGGTCGTCGACGCCGCCCACGCCGCCGGCTACCCCGACCTCCACGTCGCGACCGACCTCTGAGACTCACCCGCCACGATCTCTGTCACCGAATCGGTCATCGAACGCGGTTGCGGTGACACAAAACCGGGCGCGGACGGAGCGCGCGATTCGGCCAGACTGGCGGCCATGATGACGACGGTGATGGTGCGCCGTGTCCGCGGCGCCGCGCTCACTCACGTCGGCGCCGCCTCAGCGGTGGGGCTGGCACCGGCTTGATCCCTCTGCCGCCCGCCACGTCGTGGCCCGGGCGGGCATCGGCCACGGTGACCTGGTCGTCGATCTCGGCGCCGGAACCGGCGCGCTGACGGCCGCCCTCGTCGAGGCGGGGGCACACGTGATCGCGATCGAACAGCATCCGGCGCGGGTCGCCGAGCTGCGTGTTCGGTTCGCCGGCACGCCCGTCACGGTCGTGCGGGCCGACGTCAGCCGGGCGCGCCTGCCGCGCCGTCCCTTCCGGGTCGTCGCCAACCCGCCCTGGTCGCTCGCCGAGACGGTGCGGGCGTCGCTGCTGCGCTCGCCTCATCTGGTCCGCGCCGATCTCGTCCTGCCCCGGTGGCTCGTCCGCCGGTGGGCCGAGCGCTACCCGCGCGTCGACGTTGGCGGCTCGCTGCGCGCGGAGTCGTTCACCCCGCCGGCACCGACCGGCGCCGCCGTCGCCGTGCTCACGGGCCGGCGCCGAGTCAGCGCGGCAGCTCGACCCGGGGGATCCGCTGCGACGAACCCGGCTGCACGTGCACGACCTGGTGCTCGGCGCCCGTGCCGGTGATGATCGGCACCGGCGGACCGTCGAGCACGTTGACGGTGCCTCCCTCGGCGTCGAGCTCGACGAGCATCTTCGCGCCGTGTCGTTGCATGCGGAACGACAACCCCTGCCAGACCGAAGGGAGCCGGGGCGAGAACTGCAGCGCGTACCCGTGATCGAACAGTCCGGCGAAGCCGAAGGCGACGGTCCCCCATGCCCCCCCGCACGAGGCGATGTGCACCCCGTCGGCGGTGTTGTGATGGACGTCGATCAGATCGACGAACAGGGCCTCGCGGAAGTACGCGACGGCGAGGTCGTCGTACCCGATCTGGGCCGCGGCCATCGCCTGGACGCACGCCGACAGTGAGGAGTCGCCGGCGGTGATCGGGTCGTAGTAGTCGAAGTTGCGCCGCTTCTGATCGAGTGAGAACTGGTCGCTGCGCAGCACCATCGCGAGCACGACGTCGGCCTGCTTCAACACCTGGTGGCGGTAGATCACCAGCGGGTGGTAGTAGAGGAGGAGTGGGTAGTGGTCGGGGGGCGTGTGCTCGAAGTCCCACGGCTCCCGTTCGAGGAAGTTGTCGTCCTGGGGATGGATGCCCAGCCCCTCGTCGTAGGGCAGGTACATCGCCTCGGACGCTTTCGTCCATCGCTTCGTCTCGTCCGGGCCGAGACCGACGCGGCGGCACAGGCTGCCGTAAGCGTCGTTGTCCCACTCCTCGAGCAGCTCGACGACGCGCGACGCGTAGCGCATGTTGAAGCGCGCCATCACGTTTGTGTACAGGTTGTCGTTGACGACGGTGGTGTACTCGTCGGGACCGGTGACTCCGTGGATCCGGAACGTCGGTTCAGCGTGGTTGCTGGCGTAGAACCCGAGGTCCTCCCACAGCCGGGCCGTCTCGACGAGGATCTCGGCGCCTTCGCCGGCGAGGAAGTGGACGTCGCCGCTGGCGTCGAGGTAGCGCTTGAGGGCGAAGGCGACGGCGGCGTTGATGTGGTACTGCGCGGTCCCCGCGGCGTAGTACGCCGATGCTTCCTCACCGTTGATCGTGCGCCAGGGGTAGAGCGCGCCGCGCTGGTTGATCTCGACGGCGCGCTGCCGCGCCGCGGGCAGCATGTGCCAGCGGAAGCGGAGCAACTTACGGGCGGTGTCGGGGCTCGTATAGGCGAGGAACGGGACGATGTAGATCTCGGTGTCCCAGAAGTAGTGCCCCTCGTAGCCGCCGCCGGTGAGGCCCTTGGCGCCGATGCCGTGCTCCTGGGTCTGGGCGCTCGCCTGAGCCAGCTCGAAGAGGTTCCACCGCATCGCCTGCTGCGCCGGCTCGTCGCCGCGCAGCTCGACGTCGCTCGTCTCCCAGAAGTTGGCGAGCCACTCGCGCTGCTCGGTCAGTATCGCCTGCGGCCCGTCGTCCACCGCCCGATCGAGGGTCCGGGCGCACCGATCGGCGAGCTCCTCGGGGGGGACGCCGCGCGACGTGTGGTACGTGACCAGCTTGACGATGCGGATCGTCTGTCCCGGCTCGGCGCGTGCGGTGAAGACGGTCTTGGCGAGGTCCGGGCTCACCGACGTCTCGACCTTGATCGGGGACGACGACTCGACGAGATGCCGGTAGGCGCAGGCGAGCGTCATCCCGCTGTTGGCGCAGCGGTAGCCGAGCACGACGCCGTCGCGGATCTCCCGGTGGAGGCGCGGGATGAGCACCCGGTGGTCGAACCGCCGCATCTGGCGCGGATCACGGCCGTGACCGAGGGCGGCCGCGGCAACGTGGTACTCGTCCTCGCCATCCTGACGGTTGAGCAGCTGCGACGAGACGACGACCGGTGCGGCGCTGTCGAGCATGGTGATCTCGAACGTCAGCATCGCCAGGTGGCGGTGGGCGAGACTGACGAGGCGTTGCGACCGGACGCGCACCCGCTTGCCCGCGGGGGTGCGCCAGAGCAGGTCCCGCGTCAGCGTCCCTTCCCGGAAGTCGAGGACCCGTTCGTACCCCTCGAGGTCGGCGACCGAGAGCAGCAGCGGCTCGTCGTCGATGTACAGCTTCATCACCTTGGCGTCGGGGACGTTGACGATCGTCTGACCGGTCTTGGCGAACCCGAACGCCTCCTCGGCGTGGTGGATGTGCCACGTCTCGTGGAACGCATTCAGGAAGGTGCCGTGGCTGTGGGCGTCGCGGCCCTCCTCCGGGTTGGCGCGCATCCCGATGTAGCCGTTGGCCACGGCGAAGAGGGTCTCGGTGAGCCCGATGTCGGTGACGTCGTACTCCTTCTCGACGAGCCGCCACGGGTCGATCGGGTAGCGATGGAGCGGCAGGTGATCGGGTGCCTGGTACCTCACGGGACGAGCTCCCCCAGGTCGTCGACGACGAGATCGGCGCCGTTCTCCGACAAGGCGTCCCGTCCCGCCCCGCGGTCCACGCCGACCACCAACCCGAATCCGCCCGCCCGACCCGCGGCGACCCCGGACACTGCGTCTTCGACGACGACGGCGGACTCCGGCGCCACCGCAAGCTTCTCGGCGGCCGCCAGGAACAGGTCGGGTGCCGGCTTGCCGGGAATCCCCCGTTCAGCGGCGAGGACTCCGTCGGCGACCACGGCGAACCGGCCGGCCAACCGGGCCGCGCTCAACACCTCCCGGGCGTTGCGTGACGACGACACCACCGCGCCGGGGACGCCGAGATCCGCCAGGTGATCGAGGAGCCGCATCGAACCGGGATACGGCTGCATGCCCTGCGTGCGGAGCAGCTCCTGGAAGACCGCGTTCTTCCGGTTGCCCAGGGCCGAGATCGAGCCGGTGCCAGGAGGCTCGTCGGGGTTGCCCTCCGGCAGACGGATCGCCCGTGACTCGAGGAACGTTCGCACCCCGTCGAAGCGGGGCCGGCCGTCGACGTAGGCCAGGTAGTCGGCCTCGGTGAACGGATCGTGGTCGGGTCCGAGGCGCTCGTCGAGGAACTCCTCGAACATCGCCGTCCACGCCTGCTTGTGCAGCTCGGCCGTGGGCGTCAACACCCCGTCGAGATCGAACAGCACGGCGCCGTACGCCGACCAGTCCAGCTCGTTGGCGCTCATGTAGACGTCAAATCTACGCCCCGTGGTTAGCGTGTGCCTGTGAACCGCCCATGGGGCGCGCAGACCGAGCTGGCCGTTGCCAACTTCCCGATCTCGGGCCGGCCGCTCGACGTCCGCGTGGCGTTGGCGCTGTGCGCGATCAAGCGGCACGCCGCCGTGGTGAACGCCTCGCTCGGAGTGCCCGGCGTCGACGAGCGGGTCGCCGCAGCCATCGTCGACGCCGCCCGGCAGGTCGAGGCCGGAGCGGTCGCGGACGCCTTCCCGGTGGACGTGTTCCAGACCGGATCCGGCACGTCCACCAACATGAACGTCAACGAGGTGCTCGCCGCGCTGGCGACCGCGGCCCTCGGCGACGGCACCGCGGTCCACCCCAACGACCACGTCAACGCGTCGCAGTCGTCGAACGACACGGTGCCGGCGGCGATCCGCCTCGCCGTCGCCCGCCAGCTGACCGACGAGCTCCACCCGGCGATCGGGTCCCTGGTCGAGGGCTTGCGCGGACTGGCCGCCCGCACCGCCGACGTGGTGAAGGCCGGACGCACCCACCTCATGGACGCCACGCCGGTGACCCTCGGGCAGGAGGCCGACGCGTGGGCCGGGATCCTCGACGCCGCGCTCGCCCGGTCGCGGGCTGACGTCGAGGTGCTCGGCGAGCTGCCACTCGGGGGCACGGCGGTCGGCACCGGCATCAACGCGCCGGCGGGCTTCGCCCCGTCGGTGATCGCCGCGCTGGCGAACGAGACTGGGCTCCCGTTGCGGCCGGCCGCCAACCCGATGGTCCACCAGGGCGGCCAGGGCGCGCTGGCCGAGGCGTCGTCCGGCCTCCGCGGTCTGGCGGTGGCGTTGACCAAGATCGCCAACGACATCCGCCTGCTCGCCAGCGGGCCCACCGCCGGGCTCGCCGAGCTGCGCCTCCCCGAGCTGCAGCCGGGCTCGTCGATCATGCCGGGCAAGGTCAACCCGGTGCTCTGCGAGGCGGTGAACCAGGTGGCCGCCCGGGTGTTCGGCAACGACGCGGTCGTCGGTTACGCCGCGTCGCAGGGGATCCTCGAGTTGAACAC
Organism: Actinomycetota bacterium; assembly: GCA_046723555.1. Lineage (GTDB taxonomy): Bacteria > Actinomycetota > Acidimicrobiia > Acidimicrobiales > Ilumatobacteraceae > JALZMG01. The sequence goes on from JBKOUV010000277.1 coordinate 29,788, forward strand.
GTACCTGCCGGTGATGGCCGACGCCCTCCTCGAGTCGGGCACCTTGCTCGCCAACGTCGCCCGGGTGTTCGCCGACAAGTGCGTCGCCGGGATCGAGGCCGACGTCGAACGGTGCCGCGGCTACGCCGAGCGCACGTCGGCGCTGGCGACCGCCCTCAACCCGATCATCGGCTACGAACGGGCGGCGGAGATCGTCAAGCGGGCGCAGGCCGAGGACCGCTCGATCATCGACGTCGTCATCGAGGAGGGCGTGCTCGAGGCGGCCGAGGCCCGGCGCATCCTCGATCCGGCCCGGTTGGTGCGGCCTCCCGCGTGAGACCTCGCGTCCTAGGCCGTCGCGGCGACGGCGAGGAGGGAGTCGAGCAGGCCGCTGGCGCCGAAACGGAACGTCTCCGGTGACACCCAGCCCGGGCCCATCACCCGGTCCGCCAGCTCGATGTACACGCGGGCGTCGGCGAGCGTCTTCACCCCGCCCGACGCCTTGAAGCCGACGGGCATCCCGGACACCTCGATCGCCTCGAGCACGACCTCGGCCGCCTCCGGCGTCGCCGACACCTCGATCTTGCCGGTGGAGGTCTTGACGAAGTCGGCGCCGTGGGCGATGGCGAAGTGGGTGGCCCGGTCGATCGCCGCCCGGTCGGGAAGCGCACCGGTCTCGATGATGACCTTGAGCAGACCATCGCCGTGGCTCAGGTCGGAGTCCTCGTTGATCGTGTCGCGCACCCCGTCGAGGAGTGCTGCCGCGGCCTCCTCGTCGCCGTGCAGCCAGGCGTGGTACGGCAGCACCACATCGATCTCGTCGGCCCCGTCATCGAGGGCGCGCCGGGTCATGTCGATCACATCGTCGAGCGGCTCCTCGCCGGACGGGAAGTTGACGACCGTGGCGACCTTGACGTCGGTGCCCGAAAGCCGCTCGACGCACTGGGCGACGTAGCCGGGCCACACGCAGACGGCCGCCACCCCCGCGTGGATCGCCCGGTCGCAGAGCTCGTCGACCGCGTCGGCGTCGGTCTCGTCACCGAGGTCGGTGAGGTCGAGCACGCTGATCGCCAACCGGGCCAGGTCCGCATCGGCGAGATGCTCCATCGCCGCTGGAGGCTATCTCACATGGTCACAACAGGTTCACGGTGACGGCGTGGATGGCCAGTCCGGCCAGGCCACCGACCACCGTGCCGTTGATCCGGATGAACTGGAGATCGCGCCCGACCTGGAGCTCGATGCGCCGCGAGGTGTCGGCGCTGTCCCACCGTTCGACGGTCGAGGAGATCAGCGCGGCGGCCTCGCCGCGATAGTTCTCGACGACGTAGCCGGCGACCCGCTCGACCCACCCGTCGAGCTTCGCCTGCAGCTCCTCGTCCTCGATGAGGCGTGTTCCGGCCCGGGCCAGCCCGACCGTGAGCCGGCGGCGCAGCTCGCTCTGCGGATCGGCGGCGGCGGCGAGCAACGCCTGTTTGAGCTCCCCCCACAGCGATTGCAGCCACGCTTGGACGTCGCGGTGGGCGAGGAGATCGTGCTTCACCTCTTCGCCCTTGGCCAGCATCACCGGGTCTTCCCGGAGGCGCTCGGCGAATGTCCGGATCCGGGAATCGAGGGCCGCCCGCACCTCGTGCTTCGGATTCTCGACGACGTCGGTGAGGAAGCGTTGGACTCCGTTGAAGATCTTCCGGAAGATGCGCTCGTCGACGGGTTCGGGGATCCACCACGGGGACTCCTCCTCGAGCCGGGCGCGCAGCGCGGCCCGGTTGTCGTAGAGGAACGACGACAACCCGGTCAGCACGGCGTCGAGCAGGCGCTGGTGGTGTCCGCCCTCGACGGCCACATCGATGGCCTTGCCGAGGAGGGGGGCGACCGGCGTGTCCTCGAGTCGTCGTTGCACGAGCCCGCCGATCGCGTCCTGCACGTCACGGTCGTCGAGCACCTCGATGGTGCCCCGCATGCCGTCGACGATTACCTCGCCCGCCCGCTCGGCGTTCGCCGGGTCGTGCAGCCACAGCCCGAGGCGCCGGCCGATGCGCGCGCCGCGGATCCGTTCGGTGAGCACTTCCTTGGTCAGGAAGTGGTCCTGCACGAACTGCCCCAGGCTGCGCCCGATCTGGTCCTTGCGCCGCGGGATGATCGCGGTGTGCGGGATCGGCAGGCCGAGCGGGTAGCGGAACAGCGCGGTCACGGCGAACCAGTCGGCGAGCGCACCCACCATCGCCGCCTCGGCGAACGCCTCGACGTAGCCGAGCCACGCCGGGCCTTCGTTCGCCCGGGCCAGGATGTACACCACCGCCGCGGCGACGAGCAGGGAGGTGGCGACGACCTTCATCCGGCGGAGGGCCCGCAGGCGGTCGAGATCGGTGACCGGCACGGCGCCGGACGCTACCGGCGTCGATCTGGGCGGGATCCGTCGCACCTGTTGAGACGATTCCCGCCCAGATGGAGTTTTGAGACAATTCCCGCCCAGATCGCGGTCAACGGGCGAACTGGTTGGTCGCGTCGGCGGCGTCGAGCAGCCAGTTGGGGAAGAACCCGACCACCAGCGTGAACCCGACCGCCGCGGTGATGGCGAGGCCGCTGCCGAACGGCAGCCGTACCGGCTCCCGTCCGTCGCCTTCTTCCGGCGCGTCGAGCCACGTACTGACCATGATCCGGAGGTAGAGGAAGGCGGCGACGACCGAGGTGAGCATCGCCGCGATCGCCAGTGCGTAGCTGCGCTCGTCGACCGCGGCCCGGATCACGCCAAACTTGGCGATGAACCCGCTCGTGAACGGCACCCCCGCCTGGGCGACGAGCAGGATCGTGAGGGCGAGCGCGATCGGCGGGCGGGCGCGCCCGAGGCCGCGGAACGCGTCCAGGTCGGTCTGGCCGTCGCCGGTGCGGGCGACGAGGGTGACGATGGCGAACGTGCCGATGACGAGCACCGTGTAGGCGAGCAGGTACACGAGCACACTCGGGACGCCGAGCCCGCTGTCGGCCTCGCCCGCCTGGTGGGCGGCCGCCTCGAGGCCGACGAGCATGAACCCGGCGTGGTTGATCGACGAGTAGGCGAGCATCCGCTTGACGTCGGTCTGGACGACGGCGAGGAACGACCCGACGATCATCGACAGCAGGGCGAGCAGCCACACTGCCGGCCGCCAGTCGTCGCGGAAGTACGGCAGGCCGACCAGGAACACGCGGAGCAAGGCGGCGAACGCGGCGACCTTCCCCGCCGACGCCATGAACGACGTCACCGGCGTCGGCGCGCCCTGGTACACGTCGGGGATCCACACGTGGAACGGCGCCGCGGCAACCTTGAAGCCGAGCCCGACGAGCAACAGCGCGGCGCCGGCGAGGATCAGGGCGTCGTTGCGGTCGAGCTGCACCGTTCCCTCGAACGACGCCACGATCTCGGAGATGTTCGTCGAGCCGGTCGTGCCGTACACGAGGGCGATCCCGTAGAGCAGGAACGCCGACGAGAAGCTGCCGAGGACGAGGTACTTGATCCCGCTCTCGGCGCTGCCGGACCGGCGGCGGTGGCTGGCGGCGAGCACGTAGAACGCCAGCGAGAGCGTCTCCAACCCGATGAACAGCACGATCAGGTCGTTGGCCGCCCCCATCACGATGCCGCCGGTGGCGGCGACGAGGTAGAGCGCGTACACCTCCGGCCCGTCGTACTGCTCGCGGCGGAGGTAGTCGTCGGTGACGAGGGCGACGAGGAGGAGGGCGACGCAGATCACGATGGTGACGAACATCGCGAACGTGTCGAACGCCAACGCGCCGCCCACGAGGGTGCTCGGCTCACTGTCGGAGATGTCGTTCCACAGCACCATCGACAGCACGCCGGCCGCAACCGCCGCCGCGGCCGTCACCCCGGCGTAGAGGCCGCGCGGCCAGCGCGGAAAGAGCGCGCCGGCGACGAGGAGGAACAGCGCCGCCCCGACGAGCACGAGCAACGGCGACAGGGAGAACCAGGCGACGTCGGGGCCGGCGAACGGCGTCGCGTCCTGCTGGGCGAGCATCAGCCCCCCTCGCCTTCCGTCTCCGATGGCTCGACGAGCTGCGGTTCGGGGACCCGCTCGCCGGTCTTGTCGGCGATGTGGGCGATGAGGGCGTCGACGCTGGGCTGGACCCGATCGGTGAGCGGCTTGGGATAGACGCCGAGGAAGACGATGAGGCCGATGATCACGCCCAGGACCGCGCCCTCACGCGCCTTGATCTCGGGGAACGAGCGGTTCTCGTCGTCGGGCTCGCCGTGGAACACCCGCTGGTACGCCCACAGGAGGTAGAGGGCGGCGAGGATCACCCCGGTCGCGGCGACCACCGTCCACCAGCGGGCGGACAGGAACGACCCGATGAGGATCAGGTACTCGCCGATGAACCCGTTCAGCCCAGGCACCCCGATCGACGACAGCATCACCACCATGAACCCGGCGGCGAAGATCGGCGCCACGGTCTGGATGCCGGTGAGGTGTCTGATCTCGCGGGTGTGCCGGCGCTCGTAGATCCAGCCGACGAGGAGGAACAAGGCGCCGGTCGACAGCCCGTGGTTCACCATCTGCACGACGCCTCCGGTCAGCGACTGGGTGGTGATCGCGAACGTGCCGAGGATGATGAAGCCGAGGTGGGCGATCGACGAGTAGGCGACGAGGCGCTTGAGGTCCCGCTGCATCGTGGCGACGACGGCGCCGTAGATGATCCCGACGACGCCGAGGGTGAGGAACAACGGCCGGCTCCACCACGCCGGCTCGGGGAACAGGTACAGCCCGAAGCGAACGAGGCCATACGTGCCCAGCTTCAGCAGCACTCCGGCGAGGATCACCGAACCGGCCGTGGGCGCCTGGGTGTGGGCATCGGGCAGCCACGTGTGCAGCGGGAAGATCGGCACCTTGACGGCGAAGGCGATGGCGAAGGCGAAGAACAGCCACCGTCCGGTCGACAGCGGGAACTGGGCGTTCTGGGCCAGCGTGACGAGGTCGAACGTGAGCCCGCCGACGCTGTCCCGGGCGAGGAAGACGGTGGCGATGATCCCGACGAGCATGAACGCCGAGCCGGCCATCGTGAACAGGAAGAACTTCGTCGCCGCGTAGACCCGGCCCTCATAGCCCCAGCCCCCGATGAGGAAGTACATC
>JBKOUV010000243.1:0-2700 GCA_046723555.1 Actinomycetota bacterium
CTCGCACTTCGAGTCACACCATCTTCGAGATCATCTGGTGCTCGACGGTCTCGAGGTGGCCCTCGGCCGCCGTCACCGCGTCGTTCACGTCACCGTCGGCGATCCCCCGCGCGATCGCCCGGTGGCTCGCGCAGGCGTCACGGATCAGGTCCCGCACCGCGCGCCGGTTCTCGTCGGCGTTGAGCAGCTCGTCGAACTCGCCGGAATGGAAGAGCGTGTCGAGCACCTTGCTGTGCAGCTCGGCGAGCACCTCGTTGCCACAGGCGCGGGCGATCGCGGTGTGGAACGCCCGGTCGCGGCGGCGGAACTCGGTGATCGACAAGTCCATCGTGAAACCGTCGGCGAGAGTCAGGATCTCGGCCCGCTGCGCGTCGGTCGCCCGCTTGCTGGCGATTCGGGCGATCGGCACCTCGACCACCTGGCGCACCTCGAACAGCTCCCGCACCCGGCGCTTGCGCTTGTCGTGGTCGAAGTTGACGTCAGGGAGGTGTTCGACCACGTGGGAGCGGTTGCCCCGCTTCTCGAGCAGGCCCAGCGTGACGAGCCCCTGCACGGCCTCGCGGACCGAAGTGCGGGCGACGCCGAGCTGGTCGCACAGCTCCCGCTCGGACGGCAGCTGGGCCCCCGGCGCCATCTCGCCACTGCGGATCTTGTCGACGAGCACGTCCCGGATCTCCTCGGAGATCGTCCGCCGGGAGATCGGCTCGAAGCGGACCGTCGCCTCGGTCATCGCACTCCGGGGGCTGCGCCCCCGCACCCCATCGCCGTTCGGCTCGCTGGCGCTCGCTCGACCGGCATGACCTCGCTGCGCTCGGTCATCGGTTGTTGCCGACCCCGGCATAGCGGCGCTTGTCGGCCGCGAGGTCGAGGGGGCGGACGATCGCCTCGTGCTCCTCGTCGCCCCAGAGCTCGGGCGGGACGAGCCACATCACCTCGAACTCGAGGCCGTCGGGGTCCTTGGCGTAGAGGCTCTTGTTGGCCCCGTGGTCGCTGGCCCCGACCAGCGCGCCGGCCTCGACGAGCCGCTCCCGGATGGCCTCGAGATCGTCGAGCGTCGGCACCTCCCAGGCGATGTGGTACATGCCGACGGTCTGCCGTCCGGCGGTCGACGGGCCGGCGTTCTCCCCGATCGAGAAGAAGGCGATGTCGTGGTGGTTGTTCGACGCCGGCGCCCGCAGGAACACGAACGCCCCACCACCGTCCTCGATGACGGTGGTGAAGCCGAGCACGTCACGGTAGAAGGCGGCATTGCGGCGGGCGTCCCGGACGTACAGCACGGCGTGATTCATCCCCGTGATCGCCATGATTGTCAGTCAATCAGTCCGCTTGGCGAGGGGTCAAGTTCGAGCCACCGCCCGACCTGGAGGCAGCGGTCCTCGCGGCCGGACGCGGCGAGGACCTGCGCCCCTATCGGCAGCCCGTCGGCCAGCGCGACCGGCACAACCAGCGCCGGGATCCCGGCGACGTTGGCGATGAGGAAGTTGCGGGCGATGCGTTCGAGCCACACCTCGTCGCCCCCGTCGAACAGCGGGTCGCTGGTCGGGGCGACCCGAGGGGCGACGGTCGGCGTGGCCGGCGTGACGATCGCGTCGAATCGCTCGTACACGTCGTCGAGCTCGGCGATCACGCTCGCCCGCATCTCGAGGGCGCGCACGTAATCCACCGCGGTCAGGCTGCCGCCGGCGGCGATCCGGGCCCGCGCCCCGTCGGTCAGGTCGTCGACGGCATCGCCGCCATAGCCGGCAGCGAACTCGGCGACCGTGATCGTCCAGGCGACGAGTCCGGCCGTCGTTGCGGTCTTCAAGTGGACTGGCTCGACGCTGGCGCCGTGGACGACCAGGCCGTCGACGGCTCCTCGGACTGCGTCGAGGACGTCCGGAGTGCCCCAGTCGAAGAACCACTCGGTCGGCACGCCGATGCGCAGCGGCCGGTCGCCGCACTGCCGCCCGTCGTCCGCGATGACCGACCACATCAGCGCCACGTCCTCGACGGTGCGGCCCATCGGTCCGAGCTGGTCGAGCGTCGTCGACACCGGCACGACACCGTCGCGCGGGATCGCGCCGAGCGTCGGCTTCAGGCCGCAGACCCCGCAGTACGACGACGGCACGCGGATCGATCCGCCGGTGTCGGTGCCGACCGCCAGCGGAACCTCGCGGGCCGCCAGCGCGACCGCCGAGCCCGACGACGAGCCGCCCGTCCAGCGGTCCGGATCGAACGGGTTGACGGCCCGGTGGCCGTCGATGGCGTCGCCGAAGGCGAGCTCGGGCGTCACCGTCTTGCCGACCAGGATCGCCCCGGCGTCGAGCAGGCGCTGGACGACCGGGGCGCTGCCCGCCGGCACCCGATCGGAGAATCGGCGGGTCCCGGCGGTCGTGAGGACACCGCCCGTGTCGACGTTGTCCTTGACCGCGAACGGGATCCCTTCGAGCGGGCGTGGGTCGCCCCGCCGCCAGCGCTCGTCGGCCGACGCGGCCGCCTCGCGGGCGGCGTCGCCGACGACGGTCCGGAACGCGTGGTACTTCGGTTCGCAGGTGGCGATGCGTTCGAGGACGGCGTCCACCGCCGCGGACGGCGTTGTGTCACCAGCGGCGAACCGGGCGAGCAGCTCGGCGGCCGAGTGTTTCACGCCACCCGAGGGTTTCGCGCCACCCGAGGGTTTCGTGCGGGGACGTACCGGCAGCAAACCCTCGGGTGACTCAT
>JBKOUV010000292.1:0-25849 GCA_046723555.1 Actinomycetota bacterium
GTCCGACGAGCGCGGTCGAGGTACCGGCGTCGATCTCGAACGTGCTCGGGGCCAGGGCGACGATCGACCCGTAGTGCACGCAGACGCCGCTCGCAGTGGCGACGACGGGCGGCGAGTCCGACGCCGAGTCGAGGGATTGGAGGGCGGCCCGTTTGCTCACTGGTGCACCATTCCGCCGTGGAGCAGTTCATCCACTTGCTGTACCTGGTGCACCAGTGAGCCTTCGGCGCCGTAACGCTGATTCGCTCGCTCGTAAACTCGCTCGCTCATTGCTGGATCACAGCGTAGTCTAGTGAGAATGATTCTCACTCCCGTCGGGAGCCGCCGCATCGGGCGGTCGATCGCGGCGCTCGCCGCCGGGGTCCTCGCCATCGCCGCCTGTGGTGGCGACGACGACTCGGCCGCCGGGGCCGGTGACGGCCCGTACGTCGTCGCCACCACCGGGATCTGGGCCGACGTGGCGAGCATGGTGGCGTGCGACGGGACGTTCGACGTCCGGACGCTGCTGCCGAGCGGAACCGACACCCACTCCTACGAGCCCTCCCTGCGCGACCGCAGCGTGCTCGACGGCGCCGCCCTCGTCGTCGCCAACGGGCTCGGTCTCGAGGAGCGGCTCGACAACACCCTGGCCGCCGTCGAGGCCGAAGGCGTGCCGGTCTTCCGCGTCGGCGAGCACGTCGACACGCTCGGAGCCACCGGCGGCGAGCACGGCGGTGCCGATCCCCACGTCTGGTTCGATCCCACCCGGGTGAGCGCCGCCCTGCCCGCCCTCGGAGGGGCGCTGGTCGCCGCGGGCGCCGACCGCGGACACATCGACGAGTGCGTCGCCACCGCCCAGGACGAACTGGCGGCCCTCGACCGCGAAGTCGCCGCCACCTTGGCCGCCGTCCCCGCCGCCCGCCGGGTGCTGGTCACCAACCACGACTCGCTGGGCTACTTCGCCGATCGCTACGACTTCACCGTGCTCGGATCGATCCTCCCGTCGACGAGCACGCTCACCGAAGCCAGCCCGGGGCAGCTGGAGGAGCTCGGTCAGGCGATCCAGGCCGAGGGCGTGCCGGCGATCTTCGCCGAGTCGGTGAGCTCCACCGCCGACGCCGACGCGCTCGCCGACCGTATCGGCGTCGACGTCGTCGTGCTGTACACCGAATCGCTGGGCGCCCCGGGATCGGGCGCCGAGACCTACCCCGACTTCATGCGGTTCAACGCCCAGGCGATCGCCGACGCCCTCGCCTGACGATGGACTTCCTGACCGATCCCTGGAACTGGTGGATCGAGCCGTTCCTCGGCTCCTCCGGTGAGCCGATGCGGTACGCCCTGGCCGCGGTGTTGCTCACCGCCCTCTGCACGTCCGTCGTCGGCACGTGGGTGGTGCTGCGGGGGATGAGCTTCCTCGGCGACGCCCTCGCCCACGGCGTCCTGCCCGGGCTGGCGATCGCGTTCGTCCTCGGCGGCGACCCCACGCTGGGCGCCTTCATCGCCGCGGTCGCGATGGTCGCCGGCGTCAACGTCGTACGGGCCGCCTCGCCGCTTCCCGACGACGCCTCGATCGGGATCCTGTTCGTCGGCTTTCTCGCCCTCGCCGTCGTCGTGATGTCCAGTCACCAATCGAGCTACACCGGCGACCTCACCCGCTTCCTGTTCGGCTCGATCACCGGGGTCGACACCGGCGACCTCACCCGCCAGGTCGTGTTCACCGCGGTCACGATCGTCGCCGTCACCGTGCTCTACCGCGCCCTGCTCGTCGGGACGTTCGACGAACGACAGGCCCAGGTCCTCGGGCTCCGGCCGCGGCTCGTCCACGGGATCCTCCTCGTCCTCCTCGCCGTCGCCATCGTCGCCTCGTTCTCGACGGTCGGGAACCTGCTCGTCTTCGCCTTCTTGATCGCCCCGCCGGCCACCGCCACGCTCGTGGTGCGGCGGGTCCCGGCGATCATGGTGCTCGGCGTCGCCATCGGCGCCGTCTCGGGCGTCGTCGGGCTGCTGATCAGCTACCACCACGCCACCGCGGCCGGGGCGACGATGGCCCTCTGCACCGTGGTCGTGTTCTTCGCCGCCCTCGTCACCCGCTCGCTGGTGATTCTCCTGCGCCGGCTTCATCTCACCACCTTGTCCACCTGAACGACGGCGCTCCCGCCGGTACGATCCGGAGCCGTGGGTGATGACCGGCTCGCCGGGACCACGATCGCCGGCTCGGTACTCGAGCTGATCGGCAACACGCCCCTCGTTCGGTTGACGCGGATCAGCGAGCGCGAGGGGATCCCGAGCGTGCTGGCGATGAAGATGGAGACGAACAACCCGGGCGGCTCGTCCAAGGACCGGCCGGCGCTGGAGATGATCATCGCCGCCGAGCGTGACGGCCTGCTCCGCCCGGGCGGGACGATCGTCGAGCCGACGAGCGGCAACACCGGGGTCGGGCTGGCGATCGTCGCCGCCCAGCGCGGGTACCGCTGCGTGTTCGTGATGACCGACAAGGTGGCGCCGGAGAAGGTGTCGCTGCTCAAGGCGTACGGCGCCGAGGTCGTCGTGTGCCCCGTCGCGGTCGAGCCGGAGGACCCGCAGAGCTACTACTCCGTCGCCGCCCGCCTCACCCGCGAGCTGGACGCCTTCCGCCCCAACCAGTACGCCAACCCGGCCAACCCGCTCGCCCACGAGCAGACGACCGGGCCGGAGCTGTGGACCCAGACCGGCGGCCGGATCACCCACTTCGTGGCCGGCGCCGGCACGTGCGGGACGATCACGGGGACCGCCCGATACCTCAAGGCGCAGAACCCCGCCATCCGCGTCGTCGCCGCCGACCCGGAGGGGTCGGTGTTCTCCGGTGGCTCGGGCCGGCCGTACCTCGTCGAGGGCGTCGGTGAGGACTTCTTCCCCGAAGCCTGGGAGCCCGCGCTGTACGACGAGGTGATCGCGATCTCCGACGAGGAGAGCTTCCTCACGGCCCGGCGGGTGTCGGAGGTCGAGGGCATCCTCATCGGCGGGTCGGGCGGGCTGGCCGTCGCCGCCGCGATCCGCGTGGCCAAGCGGGCCGACCCCGACGCGATCGTGGTCGTGCTCAACCCGGACTCCGGCCGCGGCTACCTGTCCCGCGTGTTCGACGACGACTGGATGGCCAACTACGGGTTCACCCGCGAGTGTGACCAGTGCGTCGGCGCCGTCATCGAAACGCGATCCGGTGTGCCCGAGCTGCTCTACGTCAACCCGGACCAAACGGTGCACGAGGCGATCGGGCTGATGCGCGCCAACGGCGTCAGCCAGCTCCCGGTGTGCAAGAACACGCCACCATTCGCCGCCGCCGAGATCTCCGGTGCCGTCGACGAGCTCGAGCTGATGGAGGCGATCGCCCGCCAACCCTCGGTGATGGGCACCGCGGTCGAGAAGGTGATGGGGCCGAGCCTGCCGACCATCGGCGTCGGCCAGAAGGTCGAGCGGGCGGTGAAGATGCTCGAGTCCGCCCCGGCCCTCCTCGTGCTGTCCGGCGGTCGGCCCCTCGCCGTCATCACCCGCACGGACATCCTCGCCTACTTCGAGTCGGTCGCCGACGACGCCGACGTGGTGATCCCCAATGGCTGAGGCCGAGGGCCAGGACCTCGCCGCGGCGCTCGGCTTCGACACCCGCGCCGTGCACGCCGGCCAGGAGCCCGATCCGGCCACCGGCGCCGTCGTCCCGCCGATCTCGCTGAGCACCACCTTCGCCCAGCAGGGAGTCGGCGGGCACCGCGGCTACGAGTACTCCCGGTCTGGCAACCCGACCCGCACCGCGCTCGAGACCTGCATCGCCTCGCTGGAAGGGGCGCGACACGGGCTCGCCTTCGCCAGCGGCCTCGCCGCCGAGGACAGCGTCCTGCGGTTGATCCCGCCCGGTCAGCGGGTACTTCTCGCCAATGACGTCTACGGCGGGACGTTCCGGCTCATCGACAAGGTGTGGGGCCCGCGCGGCATGGCGTGGTCGGCGGTCGACCTCACCGCCCCCGGCGCGCTCGACACCCTGGCCGCCGAATGGCCGGGGGACACCGCGATGATCTGGCTCGAGACGCCGACGAACCCGCTGCTGTCGTGCATCGACATCGAGGCGGTCGCCGCCCTCGCCCACGAGCACGGAGCGGTCGTCGTCGTGGACAACACGTTCGCCACGCCGTACCTGCAGCAGCCCCTCGCGCTCGGTGCGGACATCGCCATCCACTCGGCCACCAAGTACCTCGGCGGGCACAGCGACGTCGTCGGCGGGTTCGTCGCCCTCGACGACGACTCCGTCGCCGAGCAGCTGCGCTTCACCCAGAACGCCGTCGGCGCGGTGCCGGCGCCGTTCGACTGCTATCTGGTGCTGCGGGGCGTGAAGACCCTGGGCGTCCGGATGGACCGGCACTGCACGAACGCCCGCGCCGTCGTCGACCTGCTGGTCCGGCACCCCGCCGTCGAGCGGGTGCTGTACCCGCAACTGCCGGACCATCCCGGTCACGCCGCCGCGGCGAAGCAGATGCGGGACTTCGGCGGGATGGTCAGCTTCACCCTGCGGGGCGGTGCCGAGGCCGCCAAGCGGGTCGCCGCGGCGACGCTGCTGTTCACCCTCGCCGAGTCGCTCGGGGCGGTGGAGAGCCTGATCGAGCACCCGGCCGAGATGACCCACGCGTCGGTTGCCGGCTCGCCGCTGGAGGTCCCGAACAACCTGATCCGGCTGTCGGTGGGCATCGAGTCCTCCGCCGACCTCGTCGCCGATCTCGAGCAGGCGCTGAACTGCCGATGAGCATGTCCCGCGACCGTGACCGACCCGCCGACACCGGCGAGCTCCCGATCATCGGCGGGATCGACCGCGAGCGACCGGCGCCGGAGCGGGCGCCCCACGAGCCGCACTTCCACGCCGGTCGCCCCCTCGTCATCGCCGCCAACCGGCTCCCGGTGAGCCGAGGGTCGAGCGGCTGGGCGCCGAGCCCGGGCGGGCTGGTGCGGGCGCTGCTCCCGCTCCTGCGCGTCACCGGCGGCACATGGGTCGGCTGGACGGGAGAGGCCGACGACGCCCCGACCCCCTTCGCCTACGACGGGGTGCGCCTCAACCCGGTGAAGATCACCGCGTCGGAGGTGCAGGACTACTACGAGGGGTTCTCCAACGACACGCTCTGGCCGCTGTACCACGACGCCCTGCGCGACTCGACGTACGACCCCCAGCACTGGAGCGCCTACAGCACCGTCAACGAGCGCTTCGCCGAGACCCTCGCCGAGGTCGCCCCGCCGGGCGCGATCGTGTGGATCCACGACTACCACCTCCAGCTCGTCCCGCAGATGCTGCGCGACCGGCGGAGCGACCTGATCATCGGGTTCTTCTTCCACATCCCGTTCCCGCCGGTCGAGCTGTTCATGCGGCTGCCGTGGCGCACCGAGATCGCCGCCGGGCTGGCCGGCTGCGACCTGGTCGGGTTCCAACGCTCGATCAACGCGGCCAACTTCACGACCGTGTGCGAGGAGCTGCTGTGGCGCCAGCCACGGGTCGGTAGCTACCCGATCTCGATCGACGTCGAGGAGCTCGAGGCGGTGGCCGCCGGCCGGGCCACCCGCCAGCTGACCAACCGCTACCGCAGCCGCTTGGGCGAGCCCGAGGTCGTGCTCCTCGGCGTCGACCGCCTGGACTACACCAAGGGCATCAGCCAGCGGCTGCGGGCGTTCGAGTCGCTGCTCGAGGACGGCACCCTCGACGCCGAGCGCTGCGTGATGGTGCAGGTCGCCACCCCCACCCGCGAGGGCGTCGAGACCTACCAGACCGAGCGCCGGGAGATCGAGCAGCTGATCAGCGAGATCAACGGCGTGTACGGACGGCTCGGCTATCCGGCGATCCACTACCTCTACCGGACCCTTCCGCTCGAGGAGCTCGTGCCGCTGTACCGCACCGGCGACGTGATGCTCGTGACGCCCCTGCGCGACGGGATGAACCTCGTCGCCAAGGAGTACGTGACGACCCGTCTCGACGGCGACGGGGTGCTCGTGCTGTCCGAGTTCGCCGGTGCCGCCGACGAGCTGACCGACGCCGTGCTGGTGAACCCGCACGACGGGAAGGCGCTGCGGGAGGCCATCGTCACCGCCGTGGAGATGCATCGCCACGAACGGCGGGCCCGGATGGCGCGGCTGCGCGAGGTCGTCCGGCAGAGCGACGTGCAGGGGTGGGCGGAACGGTTCCTCGCCGACCTCACCGCGGCGGCGAGCTGAGGTACGTCATGGGCGCGCGGCGGGGGGAGCACTACGACGACTCGGACACGGTGGCCGCGGTGGCGGCCGCGCTGCCGCGGCCGGTGGTCGTCGGGCTGGACGTGGACGGCGTGCTCGCTCCGATCGTCAGCCACGCCAGCGACGCCCAGCTGCTGCCCGGCGTGCTCGAAGCCGTCGGAGCGCTGGCCGGGCTCACGCCGGTCGCCGTCGTGTCCGGGCGCAGCGTCGAGGACCTGGGCCGGTTCGGCTTCCCCGACAACGTCGAGATCTTCGGCACCCACGGCTTGGAACGGCGCAACGAGGCACCGGTCGAGCTCGAGCAACAAGAGCAGCACCGGTTCGAGCGGCTGGCCCGCCTCGCGGCCGACGCGGCGAGCCAGGCCGGCGACGGCGCGTGGGTCGAGGTCAAGCCGGCGGGAGTGGTGCTGCACGTGCGGGAGGCGCCGCCGGAGACGTCGGCGGCCTCGGTGGCCGAGCTGCACCGGCAGGCGGCCGACGTGACCGGCGCCCACGTCCTCCCCGGCCACGGCATCGTCGAACTGCTCGCCCGGTCGACGAGCAAGGCCACGGCGATGACGGCGCTGCACCGGGAGGTCGGCGGCGGCGGTCTGGTGTTCGTCGGTGACGATCACACCGACGAGGAGGTGTTCGTGGCCCTCGGCGACCACGGGTGCTCGATCCGCGTCGGCCCCGGTCCCACCGCGGCCCGATTTCGCCTCGCCGGCCCGCCCGAGGTGCTCCAGTTCCTCCACGCCCTGATGCGCGCCCTCGCCTGAGCCCATCCGAGGGTTTCAGGTCATCCGAGGGTTTCCCGCGACACGTCCCGGTACGAAACCCTCGGATGGCGTCCGGCTAACCGTTGCGGCGCAGGATCGAGACGGCGCGCACCGTCGTGTAGCCGCGCCACTCGAGCGCGGCCAGCGGCGAGTAGCTGCTGAAGTCGACGGTCCATCCACCGTCGTCGGCCTGCCCGCCGGCGAGCCGGGCGAGGTCGGCGGTCAGAACGTCATCGGTGAAGAGCCTGCGCACGGGGCGGTCGGGATCGGGGGCGAAGTCGAGCGGGTGGATCGCCTCGTCCTCCTGCCCGCCCTCAACGTGCATCGACCCCGACGCGGGGATCACCTTCCCGACGCGGTCGATGAGATCCACCGCCTCCGGACGCTGGTCGGCGATCGCGTCCAGGAAGCCGAGGACGAACAGCACCTCGAGTGCGTGCGGTGATTCGCTCATCGTCTCGATCGCGGCGAGGCAGTACTCCGTCACCCGGGCGAGCCACGGGTGGGCCGCGACGGCGGGGTCGTCGCGGGCGACCCGGTGGGCCATCGCGGCGACGGCGGATGTGATGTGCAGCGACGACGTGATCGTGTCGGCCTCGGCCCAGAACGGCGCGCAGCCCGCCGGGTCGGTGACCGGCAGGGCGAACGGGAGGCCACCGTCGGGCCGCGACACCGATGCCAGCCAGTCGCACAGCCCCGTCGCCCGGTACGTGGTAGCCGGGGCGGCGTCGGCGAACGCCTCGAAGGCGTGGAGCGCCCCGCCCGGCTGGCTCTCCGGCGAGCGCAGGTCGGGTTCCAGCCCCCAGCCGTAGCCGCCGTCGTCGTTGCGGTAGCCGTCGACCGCGGCGAGGACGTCCTCCGGCGCGCCGTCGCCGACGAGCACGTCGAACCGACGGCGGTCGAGCGTGCGGGCGTGGGTGGCCATGAACGCGGTCGCGGCCTTCAGGTCGGTGTTCATGCGCCCATCCTCCCCGACCGTCGGTCCGGCGTCTTGAACGATCCGGACATCGACCGGCGCTCGGTCACCCCATGTCGGTGTCGACGACGCACACTCCGGCCGAGTCGAAGAGCACCGGCTGCTCGGCTCGGTACACCCGGTGGATGCCCGACCACGGCACGTAGTGGTCCATGAAGACCCACGAGCGGCGATGGATCGCCGACGGGCCGTACGCCTGCAGCGCGGCCTTGTGGACCGGGCAGGGATAGCCCTTGTTGGTGTCGAACGACCACGGTGGATAGTGCTCGGCCTCCGCCCGCATCATCCGGTCCCTGACGACCTTGGCGAGGATGCTCGCCGCCGCCACGCTGAGGCAGTTGGCGTCGGCCTTCACCCGGCGCTCGACGTGGCCGACGTTCGGCGACACGAAGTCCCACGTGCCGTCGACCACCGCGGCATCGGGCGCGACGACCAACTGCGCCAGCGCCCGCTGGGCGGCGAGGCGCTGTGCGGCCGCCATCCCCAGCTCGTCGCACTCCGCCTGGGTCGCGCTGGCGACGCCCCAGGCGAGGCACCACGACTTGACCCGCTCGAACAGTCGCTCGCGCTCCTCGGACGTCAGCAGCTTCGAGTCGCGAACACCGTTCACGCGGCGGTCCCGCGGCAGGATCACGGCGCCGACGGTCAACGGCCCAGCCCAGGCACCGCGACCCACCTCGTCGATCCCGACCACGACGTCGTACCCGCGCTCCCACAGCTCCCGCTCGGCCGACCGCGTCGGGGGATGCTTCTTCGACATCGCCGGTCGCGCCTGCTTGCGCGCCGACACCGGGCGGACGATCACCTCAGGACCAGCGCGGGTTCGCCTGCCTGGACCGTCCCGACCATCCAGAACCCGGCGCTCACGAGCTCGGGGACGGCGACCGGATCGACGGCAGCGAGCAGCCCGCCGGACGTCTGCGGGTCGAGGCACAACGCCTCCACCGCCGGCGGCGCGGCCGAGTCGAGTCGCCCGCTGACGTAGTCGCGGTTGCGAGCGTCGCCTCCCGTGCGCACCCCCCGCTCTGCCGCCGCCACCGCGCCGGGGTACGCCACGAGCCCGCCGGAATCGACGACGAGCCGGACTCCGCTGCGCTGGGCCACC
The DNA here is from genome assembly GCA_046723555.1 of Actinomycetota bacterium. GTDB lineage: Bacteria > Actinomycetota > Acidimicrobiia > Acidimicrobiales > Ilumatobacteraceae > JALZMG01. The sequence continues at coordinate 9,053 of JBKOUV010000292.1, forward strand.
TCCCAGCCGTGGCCGGCCAGTCCGTAGCCGGTGACGTCGGTGACCGCGTGCACGGCCGCCCCGAGCGACTGGAGGGTCTCGGCGGCGGCGCGGTTGAGCGTCCGCATCCCGATGACGGCCTCGGCCTTGTCGGCCGCGTCCCCTCCCGCGAGGACCAGGCCGGTTCCGAGCGGCTTGGACAGGACCACCGCGTCACCAGGTCGGGCGCCGGACTTGCGGAACACCCGGTCCGGGTGGACCAGACCTTGCACGGCGAGCCCGAAGACCGGCTCGGGGTTGCGGATCGTGTGTCCGCCGGCGACCGTGCCTCCGGCCTCGGCGACGACGCGGGCGGCCGCGTCGAAGATCGCGGCGATCGCCGAACGCGGGAACTCCTCGGGGAACGCGGCGACGTTGATGGCCAGCACGACTCTTCCGCCCATCGCGAACACGTCGCTGCACGCGTTGGCCGCGGCGATCGCCCCGTAGTCGGCGGGGTCGTCGACGAGCGGGGGGAAGAAGTCGGTGGTCGACACCAGTGCCGTGTCGGCGTCGAGGCGATAGATCGCGGCGTCGTCGAACGGAGCCAGCCCGACGAGCAGCGAAGGGTCGGTCGGAGCCGGGAGGTCGCCGACCAGCTCGGCGAGGACGGCGGCACCCCACTTCGCCGCGCAGCCGCCGCACGAGGTCCATTCAGTGAGCCGGAGCTCGTCGGTGGCTCGGTCGAGGGTCACGCGGCCAGGTTAGGACCCGGGCGGAACGGGCGGCCAGAGCGCCTCGCCCGACGGCTCGTTCGTCCGCCACGTCGGGTCGACGGCGGGGGCGCTCAACGCCATCGCCTCGCCCTCGATCTCCCACAGCACCGCCGGTCGCTCGCCATGCCAGCGCACGGCGAAGGAGAGCCGCGTCCCGGGACCGGCGGCGAGACCGTGGGCCTCGATGCCCGACCCGCGCCAAGGGTTCGGGATCCCCTCGGGGAACAGCACCGGACCCTGGGCGAGGCGGCGCTCGACCGCCGCAACGGCCCTGATCCCGCCGGGGGGAGTCGCCGGCAACCGCGCCGACGTCCGCCCGACGGTGATGCGGGCGACGTCCCGGACCGCGCTCGGCTCGCCGGCCGCGGCCAGGACCATGGCGGCGCCGTCGAGGGCGGCGGCGGAGTCCCACGACTGATGGCGGGCGACCTGTTCGGCGGCGATCGCGACGTCGGCGGCGAGCGCGCCGGCCGCCGCGTCGTCGAGCTCGCCGAGGCGCACCAGCTCGGTGACCGACAGCAGGAACCCGGCGGGGTCGTCGTCGCGGTCCGGACGGGCGCCGAGCAACAGATCGCAACGGGCTGCGACCACCGCGTCGACGGGCCCGTCCTCCGGTAGGTCCAGCCGGCTCGCCCGCTGGGACAACGACAGCCAGCCGCGCGCGACCGCATCGGCCCGTGGGTATCCACGCGGCAAGCCCTTCGCGTCCGCCGAGTGTCGGAGACCGACGGTCGCGGTCGTGCGGTGGCCGACCGGGACGACGACCGAACCGGCGGGCAGGTCGATGCCTTCGACTGGAACCTCCGCCGGCGGGCGGCTCGTCCACACGTCCTCACGCGTGAACGCACAGGCGAACGGCAGCGGTGACTCGTTGGCGACCTCGACCACCGTCCAGCCGCCGGCGTCCGCCACCGACCACACCCGCTGCACGGCGTCGCCACCCGGCACGCGCATGCGGGTCTCGAACACCGGTGTTCCGGACAGCCGGACCTGCCGGACAGCCGCCTCCGCCGACGGAGAGTGCCACCGATCGTCGGCGGCGACGTGCCAGTCGAGTGGCGACGAGCCGTCCCACGGCACCACCGCGCCCCGGTCGGTCACCGTGGCGCGCCACGCCTGCCCCAGCACTCCGGTGATCCCGCGGTCTGCCACCGGTGTCCACCATGCCACCCGCCCGTACAGTGGGACGCCGTGGACGCCGCGGTGCTGATCCCGGTCAAGCGCTTCACCGCCGCGAAGCGGCGCCTGGCCGGGATCCTCGACGTCGACGAGCGGGCCGAGCTCGCCCGCTGGCTGGCCGGTCGCGTCGTCACCGCCGCCCACCCCTCGCCGGTGTTCGTCGCGTGCGACGACGATGGCGTGGCGGCATGGGCGGACGAGGCCGGTGCGGACGTCCTGTGGAGTCCGGGTCTCGGTCTCAACGGCGCGGTCGACGCCGGCCGCGCAACGATCGCCGGCAAGGGCTTCGACCATCTCGTCATCGTCCACAGCGACATCCCGCTCGCCCACGACCTCCCCGGGCTCGCGGCGACCGGCACGATCACCGTGGTGCCCGACCGCCGGCGGGCCGGGACGAACGTGCTCGCCCTACCGGTTTCGGCGCGCGTCCCGGCGTCCTACGGAGTGGGTTCCTTCATCCGGCACCTCGAGATGGCGATGCAGAGTGGTTTCCGCGTCGAAGTCCGGAGCGACCCCCGGCTCGCCCTCGACGTCGACAACCCGGACGACCTCGCCCACCCGCTCCTGGCCGATCTGTTGCCCCAGTGGCTGCGAACGATCCTGGTCAGCCGCCGCTGACCTTGGTATCGGCGCCCGCCTGGACCACCAACCTGGCGGTGCCCGCGTCGGCCCTCGCCGTCGGCGCCCATCCTGACGACGTCGAGTTCGGTGCCGGCGGCACCCTCGCCAAGTGGGCCGCCGCCGGCTGCGTGGTGCACCACCTCATCTGCACGGACGGGTCGAAGGGGACGTGGGACCCGTCGGCCAGCCTGACGGATCTCGTCGCTCGCCGTCAGGACGAGCAGCGCGACGCGGCTCGGCGGCTCGCCGGAGATCGAGCCGGCGACGTCGTCTTTCTCGGGCGCGTCGACGGCGAGCTCGACAGCGACCGGACCACCCGCGGCGACATCGCTCGGATCATCCGCCAACTGCGGCCCGAGGTGGTGCTTGGACACGACCCCTGGAAGCGCTACCGGCTCCACCCCGACCATCGCCACGCCGGCGCGCTCGTGTGCGACGCCATCGTGGCCGCGCGCGACCCCCACTTCCACCCTGAGCACCGGCTCGCACCGCACCGGCCCGCGGCGTTGCTGCTGTGGGAGGCTGACCGCCCCTCACACGCCGAAGACGTCACGGCCACGGTCGACGTCAAGCTGGCCGCGCTGGAAGCACACCGGACGCAGTTCGAGTCGACGATGAAGGCCGTCGACGACGAACAACTCGCCGCCTTCCGGACGCGGATTCGTGACCGGCTCGCCGAGCTGGGCGCCCCTCACGGCTTCGCCGCGGCTGAGGTCTTCGCCTTGCTCACCGACCTCTGAGTCGCCTCGAGGTCAGGTCGAGCGACGGATCAGCGAGCGGCCGACGTCTTGCGGGCTGCGGTCTTGCGCGCGGTCGCCTTCTTGGCGGTGCTCTTCTTCGCCGTGGACTTGCGCGCGGCCGTCTTCTTGGCGGCAGTCTTCTTGGCGGCCGACTTCTTGGCGGTGCTCTTCTTCGCCGCCGCCTTCTTCGCCGTCGACTTCTTGGCGGTGCTCTTCTTGGCCGTCGCCTTCTTCGCCGGACTCTTGCGCGCTGCTGTCTTCTTCGCTGTTGTCTTCTTGGCTGGTGCTGCTGCCATGCTCGGTTCTTCTCTTCCTTCTCGGTGGAGCGCCGGTTGAGCGTGGCACTCGCTTCAATCGTGTCGTTCCAATGACACATGCGAATCGGCACAAGGCGCAAGCATCGATAACGTTGCATCTGCAATCACGCGGTTGTGAGGACTCAGGCGAGGGCGCGGCGGATGCGGTCAGCGACGCTCGCCGCCTCCCCCGGGGCGTACTTGGTGCGCGGCCAGAAGAACCCGCGCAGCCCGTCACCCTTCGTTCGCGGCACCACGTGCACGTGGAGGTGGGGCACGCTCTGACTGACGACGTTGTTCGCCGCGACGAACGTCCCTTGCGAGCCGAGCGCCTCGGGGACCGCCGCCGCGATCCGCTGTACCGCGGCGAAAAACGGCGCCACGTCAGCGGCGTCGAGGTCGGGCAGGCTCTCCACGTGCCCGACGGGAACGACGAGGACGTGACCCGGGAACAGCGGACGGCGATCGAGGAAGGCCACGGCGGCGTCGTCCCGGTACACCACGTCGGCCTCGCCGCCTCCGGCGACGATGGCGCAGAACGGGCACGTCGAGCAGGTCGGATGGGTCGGCGGCACGACGTTCATCTTGTCGCGGGCGGCGCCATCCACCACTGGGCGCCGCGGCTGCACTACAACAGGACGCCGTTGCCTACCGCGCACCTTCGACCTTCTACCGATCCCAAGGAGTTGCGGTGACCGATCTCCTGCCGACTGGATCCGTCGCGCTCGGGAACGAGCCGGACGACGGCCGAGCCTCGACGAGCCGCACCCGAGTGGTGCTCGACACGTCCGTGCTGATCGCCGATCCGTGTTGCGTCACATCGTTCCATGACCACGACGTCGTGATCCCGCTCACGGTCGTCGAGGAGCTGGACGGGTTGAAGACCCGCCCCGACGACGTCGGGCGGGCGGCCCGCACCGCCCTGCGGACGATCGAGGAGCTGCGGGTGCGGCACGGCGGATCGCTCGCCGAGCCGGTGCCGCTCACGGGCGGCGGCAGCCTGCAGATCGAGATCAACGGCGTTCGCAAGCATCTCCTCGTCGAACATGGTCTGGATCCGGCGAGCTCCGACAACCGCATCATCGGGGCCGCGCTCGGGCAGGCCGAGCACGGACGGACGACGATGGTGTCCAACGATGCCGCGCTGCGGATCAAGGCCGCCCACCTCGGCATCGAGGCCGCGGAGCACCGGCCGACGCGGCGGGCGGTGCCGACTCAGCTGACGGGATGGTCGACGATCGAGACGGCTCGCGAGATCGTGGACGCGATCTATGCCAACAGCACCGTCGCGGCGGTGGACATCGACGGCGCCGACGCGGTCGGGGAGAACGAGTTCGCCGTGCTGCGCTCGGGCTCGCAGTCCGCCCTCACCCGGCGGGTCGGCACCGAGCTGGCGCTGGTGCCGCAGTCGGTGCCGGAGGCGTGGGGGCTGCGTCCACGATCGAAGGAGCAACGGTTCGCCCTCGAGCTGCTGCTGGACCCGGCGATCGAGGTCGTCGCCCTCGACGGCCGCGCCGGCACCGGCAAGACGCTGCTCGCGGTGGCGGCGGGGCTCGAGCAGGTCGTCGAGCTCAATCGCTACGAGCGGCTCGCCGTCTACCGACCGCTCGTCCCCGTGGGCCGGGCCGACGTCGGGTTCCTGCCGGGCGGCCTCGATGAGAAGCTCGATCCGTGGATGGCCGCGATCCACGACGCCGTGGTCGCCCTCACCGATCACGGGTCGAGCACCGACGCCCGTCACCTGATCGATGAGCTGACCGCCCGAAGTCAGCTGTCGCTGGAGTCGGTGACGTTCCTCCGGGGTCGCTCGCTGCAGCGCCAGCTGGTGGTCATCGACGAGGCGCAGAACCTCGAGCCGACCACGCTGCGCACGATCCTCACCCGCGTCGGCGGCGGCACGAAAGTGGTCTTCACCGGCGACACCAGCCAGATCGACGCCCCGTATCTCGGGGAGGCCAACAACGCCCTCGCCGTCCTCACCCAGGCGTTCAGCGGCCAATCGTGCTTCGGGCACATCACCCTGACGTCGTGCGAGCGCAGCGACGTCGCCAGCCTCGCCGCCGAGCTGCTCTGAGGCGGAGCCCGAGAGGCTGGCTGTGACACCCCGGTCGTAGAGTCGACGGGGTGGGAATGCCCCGGTTCGCCGTCGTCGACCTGGAGACGTCCGGGCTGTCGAGCCGGCGCCACCGCATTCTCCAGATCGGCTTGGTCACGGTCGAGCCCGACGGCACCGTCAGCGACCAGTGGTCCACGCTCGTGCGGCTCGCGTGGCCGTGGAGCCGGGTGGGTCCCCGGCGGGTCCACGGGATCACGCGCCGCTCGTTGCGTCACGCGCCCGCGGCCAACCACGCCCTCGCCGAGCTGACCCGCCGGCTCGACGGAGCCGTGTTCACCGCCCACAACGCCGACTTCGACGCCGAGTTCCTCGAGCGCGCCGCCCGTCGCCACGGCGTGCCGCTGCGGCTCGAACGCCGGCTGTGCACGCTCCGCCTCTCCCGCCGGCTCGACCCCGACCGTCAGCTCACCCACGGTCTCGCCGACCTCTGCGCCCGTTACGACATCCCGCTCGACCGCCCCCACGACGCGCTGTGCGACGCCCGCGCCGCCGCGGGGGTGCTCCCCCACCTGCTCGCCGCCCACGGCGTCGTCGAGGAAGCCGACCTCGACGAGCTCTACACCCGCTCGCCGGTGTAACGGGTCAGCAACCGCGCCGCGGCGTCCCGGCCCAGCCTCCGCCACTCGCGTGGCTCGACGACCTCGGCGTCGTTCCCGAGGCGGAGCAACAGCCGCTCCAGCCATCGTTCGCTGGCCACCGGGAACCGCGCCTCGACGGTGCCGTCGGCGAGCTCGACGATCCCGTCGACGGGGTATCGCTCGATCACCCACGTCGCCGCGCCGGTGAGCCGCAGGGTGACCCGCGGCAGCCCACCGTCGGCGAACCACTCGCCGACGGGCACCGGGTCCCGATCGTCCGGCGGGCCGTGTTCGCCGGTGGGCTCGACCGACTCGATCCGATCGATGCGGAACGTGCGCCGCTCGCCGGAGCGCTCGTCGTCCGCCACGACGTACCACTCGCCCCGGTCGTGGAACACCTGGCGCGGCGTGATCGTGCGCTCGGTGATCTCGTCGCGGGACGGTGTCCAGTAGCGCACGACCAGGCGCTCGACCCGGCGCATGGCGTCGGTGACGGAGTCGATCAGCGCGTCGAGTGCCTCCGACCGCGGCAACTCGACGACCACACCGTCGTCGCCGAGGGCGGCCGCCAGTTTCTGCAGGCCCCGGCCGAGCGGCCCGGTGGGGTCGGCGCCGGGGAGCTCCATCGCCGCCCGCCCGGCGGCGACGAGGGCGAACCCTTCCGGCGCGGTGAGCCGCAGCGGCTTGGTGAACAGGCGCGGCACGCCGACCACGACGACGTCGTCGTCGATGAACACGTCGATCAACTCGTCGACGAACGGTGGGAGGCCGCACATCGCGGCCAGCTCCAGGTCGGCGGCGACATCCTCGGCGCTGGTCCGGAAGTGGTGGGCCACCTCGGCCAACGGGACCTCCCCGCGCTCCATCAACCACGGCAGCATCACGAGCAGGCGGCGCAGCCGTTCCTCGGCCGACCGCCGACTGCCGCTCACGACGCCTTCCGGCGCGACCGGGTGCGCTTGCGACTCGTCGTGGTCATCCCGGTGAGCCACTCGACGACGTGGGCGCGGACCTCGGGTGGGCCGAGCACCTCGGCGTGGTCGAGCAGCCCGAGCACCCACGACCGGAAGGCGGGGACGTTGGCGCACGGGACCTCGACCTCGATGGCGCCGCCCCGACGCCTGGCGACGACGCGCTCGGGCCCCAGCTCGCGCTCCACGGCGGCCGCGCGCCCGGCGTCGACCCGCACCCTGGCGACCGTGGCGTCGCCCTCGGCGCCCAGCTGTTTCGGATCGGTAGGAAAGGCGGCCCTCAGGTCGAACCCCTCCGGCCGGACGAACTCGTCGCGCTCGCCGGCCACCACGTCACCCTCGATCCGGTCGACGCGATACGTGCGCGGCTCGCCGTGTTCGTGATCGAAGCCCACCACGTACCAGAACCCGTCCCGCAGCAGCAGCCCATACGGGTCGACGTGGCGCGCCTTGCCGCGGTAGTCGAAGCGCACGGACGCCCGCCGGGCCGCGGCGTCGCGGAGCACGGGGAGCGCGGCGACCTCGGGCACCGACGCGGTGATCTCGGCCCCGCCGTCGACGGCGTCGACGCCGAGCTTCCAGAGCGCGTCCTGGCCCCCGGTCGGGCGGGTCGCGGCGACGGCCACCTGCAACGCCCGCATCTCGTCGGGCTCGAGCCGCAGGTCGGCGAGCTCGTACCGGTCGCGATCGATCCAGTAGGCGCTGGCGCCGGCCTGGTGGCCGGAGAGCACGACGGTCTCGATCGGCACGCCGATGTCGCGGAGCGCCGCCTTGTCGCGCTCGAACGCGGCCCGGCGCGTCGCCTCCTTGTCCGGGTACTGCCCGTCGAGCTCGCCGGCGATCTCGACCAGGGTCAGCGGCGTTGTGGTCTCGAGCAGCAGCGCCACCAGGTTGGTCAGGCGCTCGACGCGGTCGACCATCGCAGGCTCGCGCTAGACGTGCGACTCGATCGCGTCGCGCACGACGGCCACGACCTGCTCACCGGTGGCGCCGGGGGTCAGGACCCCCGCGATGCCCGCCTCGAGCAGCTTGGGGACGTCGGCATCCGGCACGATCCCGCCGACGATGACGGGGATCTCGACGCCCCGTTCCCGCACCTTCTCGACGACGAGCGGGGCGAGGGTCATGTGCGCGCCCGACAGCATCGACAGGCCGATCGCGTCGACATCTTCGTCGACCGCCGCGGCGGCGACGGTGTCGGGGGTCTGGAACAGACCGGTGTAGATCACCTCGTAGCCGGCGTCACGCAGGATCCGGGCGACCACCTTGACGCCGCGGTCGTGGCCGTCGAGGCCGACCTTGGCGACGAGCACCCGGCCGCGTTGCATCATGATCGTGACGCGTACTCGAAGAACCCGCGGCCGCTCTTGCGCCCGAGCAGCCCGGCCTCCACCATGCGGGAGAGCATCGGCGGCGGGGCGTACAACGGCTCCTTGAACTCCTCGTACAGACTGAGGGCGACCGCCTGGGTGGTGTCGAGCCCGATCAGGTCGGCGAGGTGCAGCGGTCCCATCGGGTGGTTGCAGCCCTCGACCATGCCGGTGTCGATGTCGTCCGCGGTGGCGAAGCCGGACTCCATCATCCTGATCGCCGACAGGATGTACGGGATCAGCAGGGCGTTGACGACGAACCCGGCCCGGTCCTGGCTGCGGATCACCTTCTTGCCCAGCACCCCGGTGGCGAAGCCGTCCGCCGCGGCGACGGTGTCGGCGGAGGTCAGGAGGCTCGTGACCAACTCGACCAGCCGCAGCACCGGCACCGGGTTGAAGAAGTGGATCCCGATCACCTGCGCGGGCCGGGATGTGGCGATGCCGAGCTTCATGATCGGGATCGAGCTGGTGTTGCTGGCGAGGATCGCCTTGCTGTCGGTGACGGCGGCGTCGAGGGCGCGGAACACGTCGACCTTGGTGGCCTCGTCCTCGACGACCGCCTCGACGACCAGCTGGCGGTCGGCGAACTCACCCAGGTCGGTGGTGAACCGGATGCGCTCGGTGGCGGCGTCGCGCTCGTCGTCGGACAGCTTCCCCGACCGGACCCCCCGATCCAGCGATTTGCCGATCCGGGCCTGCGCCGCTTCGGCGGCCGCCGGGTCGACCTCGGCGACGACCACGTCGAGGCTGGCCCGGGCGCACACCTCGGCGATCCCGGACCCCATCAGCCCCCCGCCGACGACACCCACCCGTTCGATGTCACTCATGTCACCCGGATGGTACCGGACCACTTGCGCTGCGAGGATGGGCGCATGTGCCGAAACATCACGACGCTCCGCGGGCTCGAACCCGCCGCGACGGCCGAGGAGATCGAGGCGGCGGCCCGCCAGTACGTGCGCAAGGTGAGCGGCGTGCAGGCCACGTCGGCGGCGTCCGAGGAGGCGTTCGAGCTCGCCGTGCGCCGGGTTACCGACGCCACGACGGACCTGCTCCGGTCTCTGCCGCCGCGCCGGCAGCCACCGAAGACGGTGCCGCCGCTGCGCCGTCTCCGCGCCGCCGGCTGATGGTCGACCTGGTCAGCGCGGCGCAGTTCGACGCCGAAGCCGACCTGGCCGACTGGCGGTTCCTCCTCGGCCGCATCGAGGCGGTCTTCGTCGCCGAGTCGTTCGCCCAGGCCAGCGCGTTCGTCGCCCAGGTCGCCGAGGCCGCCGACGCCGCCAACCACCACCCCGACCTCGACCTGCGGTACCCGGGCCGCGTGCACGTCGCCCTGACGACCCATGCCGTCGACGGGCTCACCACCGCCGACGTCGACCTCGCCGCCACGATCTCGGCCCTTGCCGCGACCGCGGGGCTCGCCGCCCAGCCGGTCCCCGCCCGCCTCGAGGTCGGCATCGACGCCCTCGACATCGACGCCGTACGGCCCTTCTGGAAGGCGGTTCTCGGGTACGAGGAGTGGCCGCAGAACGAGACGGTGCTGGTTGACCCGCGCCGCATCGGGCCGGCGTTCTGGTTCCAGCAGATGGACGCGCCGCGTCCGCAGCGCAATCGGATCCATGTCGACGTCACCGTGCCCCACGACGAGGCTGACGAGCGGGTGGCCGCCGCCGTCGCCGCCGGTGGCCGCATCGTCAGCGATGCCAGAGCCCGGGCCTTCTGGGTGCTCGCCGATCCCGAGGGCAACGAGGCCTGCATCTGCACCTGGCAGGACCGCGACTGACGCCCATGTCGAGAACGACGGCTCGGCTCCGACTGTTCGGTGCCGGCTGCCAACCGGGCGGCCGTCGTCAGGAGGACGAACCATGACCGAGACGACCAGGGTCACCTGCCAGATGTCACTGTCGCTCGACGGCTTCTACACCGGGCCACGCGACTCGGCCGATCCCAAGGACATGGCCGGGTGGATGAAAGGGCCCGAGGCACCGGGCTTCTTCCGCATCACCCGCTGGGCCGTCAACGCGACGGGTTGGCGAGAGCGCCTTGGCTTCGCCGGCGGAAAGCGGTCGGTCAACTCGGACATCATCGAGGAGACGTTCGCCGCCGCCGGCGCCTACGTGATGGGCCGACGGATGTTCGAGGCCGGGGAGATCCCCTGGGGCGACGAGCCACCGTTCCGCGCGCCGGTGTTCGTCGTCACCCACCGGCAGCGCGAGGTGCTCGAGCGTCGAGGCGGCACGTCCTTCACGTTCGTCACCGACGGCATCGAGAAGGCGGTCGAGCTGGCCAAAGAGGCGGCGGGCGGCAAGGACGTGGCCGTGGCGGGTGGCGGCACGTTGGTGCGCCAGATGGTGGCGGCCGGCCTGATCGAGCAGCTCGAGCTGCACATCACCCCGGTGCTCCTGGGCGACGGCCAGCGCCTGTTCGACGCCAGCCTCGGACTCGCCCCCGACGAGGGCATCGAGCTGGTCCCGACCCGCGTCGTCGAGACGCCCGAGGTCACCCACATCCGCTACGCGGTGAGCGGCCGCTCGACGCTCGAGCTCGACGACCGCGGCGCCAGCGGCGAGGAGGTCTGACCGCCGTTCTCGCGGCCGATCGGCCATGATCGGCCGGTGACCAGGCTCTCGCGGCGGATCTTCCTGGCGCTCGGCGCGACAGTGGTCGTCGGAGCGTGCACGTCCGACGACGAGGCCGCGAGCTCCACCACCTCCACGAGCGGGCCGCGACCGCCGTCCTCGCCCCCCGACTCCACGACGCCGACCACGACGCCGACCACGACGCCGACGACCACCACGACAACGCCGCTCGCGGCCGACCCGTTCGCCCTGGGTGTCACGTCCGGTGACCCGGATGAGCACTCCGCGGTCCTCTGGACCCGGCTCCTCGGTACCCACCGCCATCCACTGGATGACGAGGTCGACGTTGTCTGGGAGGTCTCCACCGGCGAGCGGTTCACCGAGCTCATCTCGTCGGGGTCGGTCCCGGCCCGTGCTGCCGAGGGCCACAGCGTCCACGTCACCGTCGAGCTGGACGGTCCCGCGTGGTACCGCTTCCAGGCCGGCGGGTGGACGAGTCCCGCGGGCCGGGTCGCGCCCACGCCGCGCCCCGGCGGTGAAGCCACGCTGCGCATCGCGGCGACGAACTGCCAGCACTTCGAGACCGGGTTCTACGCCGCCCACCGTGACGTCGCCGAGTGGGAGCCAGATCTCGTGATGTTCCTCGGCGACTTCATCTACGAGAACGCCCCCCAGCCAGTCGGGCCCGACCGAGTCCGGACCCATGAAGGTCGTGGCGAGGCCACCGACGTCGACAGCTACCGGGCCCGTTACGCCCAGTACCTCTCCGATCCGCAGCTCCGGGCGAGCCGCGCCGCGTGCCCGTGGCTCGTGGTCTGGGACGACCACGAGGTGGACAACAACTACGCCGGCCTGGTGCCCGAGAAGCCCGCCGAAGCCGACGAGTTCGCCACCCGTCGCGCCGCCGCTTATCAGGTGTGGTGGGAGCACATGCCGGTTCGCCTCCCGCCGCCGCACGACCGCGGGCCGTACCGGATCAACCGGCGCGCCCGGTGGGGCACGCTCGTGGACATGATCCTCCTCGACGGCCGGCAGTACCGGTCCGATCAGGCCTGTGGCGATGCCGTCTTCGACACCGACCCGCCGTGCCCCGAAGCCGCCGATCCGAGCCGCACGATGCTGGGGGCGCAACAGGAGGATTGGGTCGGCGAGGCATTCGCCAACGCAACCGGCACGTGGACGGTGCTCGGCCAGCAGACGGTGCTCAGCGACTTCCGGCTGCCGAACGGGGCGATCCTCAACTACGACCAGTGGGACGGCTATGGGCCCGCCCGCGAGCGGCTCCTCGCCCAGGCCGCCGGCGCCGACCGGGTGGTGGTCCTCACCGGGGACATCCACCTCGCCGCGGTCGGCACGCTGCCGGGGGTTGGCGTCGAGTTCGTCACCGCCTCGATCTCGTCGCGGAACAACATCGATCCGGCACTGGCTCCGGCGCTCGCCGCGTTCAACGACATCGTCGCCGCCGAGATCGGCCACCGTGGCTACACCCGCCACACCGTCACCAGGGAGAGCTGGACTGCGGAGTACCGCATCGTGGACGACGTGCTGTCCGCCGACTCGCCGGTGTCGACGTGGCGCAGCTTCCGAGTCGACTCCACGACGCACGATCGCGTTGTGGAAATGTAAGGGCGCGAGCCGAAGGGAGCCGTGGAAATGACCGGGCGCGCGCCTGAGCTGGTGACCGAGCAGCCCCGCATCGACGAGCTCTCCGTCGCGCTGCACGAGAGAGGCTTCACGCTGGGCGACTTCGAGCGGAGCCCCGAACCGTTGCGGCGTACGTGGCTCGACACATTCGACTGGCGCCTCCACCGAGCCGGGCTCGAGCTCGAGCAGATCGAGGCGAACGGGACCACCCTTCTCGAGCTGCGCGGCGCCGACGACCACGCCACGAGCGTCAGCAGTGCCGGGCCGATCGCGTGGCCCGCGGGCGCGGCCGTGCTGCCCGAAGGCACGCTGCGCGATCGGGTGACCGCTGTGGTGGGGATCCGGGCCCTCGTCGAGACGGCGTCGTTCGAGGGGACCCGCTCCACCGTGCGCCTGCTCGACGACGAGCAGAAGACGATCGCCCGGATCCACGTCGACAGGTCGCTGGCGGACGGCACGGCGGCTCGGCTGAGCGTGGTCCCCCTGCGCGGTTATGACGACGAGGCGGCGGGTGCCGCCGTCGTGCTCGAATCCGTGAACGGCGTCACCGCCAGCTCGACCAGCAGCTACGAGCAGTGCTTGGCCGCGGCCGGCCGGCGCCTCGACGACACCGCGCCCGTCCGGCCCGGCACCACCGTCACCCCCGACATGCCCGCCTCGCTCGCCGTCGCCGGGGTGCTGCACGTGTTCCTGAGCACGGTCGAGGCGAACGTGCCTGGCGTCATCGCCGACATCGACACCGAGTTCCTCCATGATCTGCGGGTGGCCGTGCGGCGGGCCCGATCCACGATCAAGCTGGCGGGCGACGCCCTGCCGCGAGGCGACGCCGTCGCTCAGCTCGCGGACGACTTGAAGTGGCTGGGCGATGCGACGACGCCGACACGCGACCTCGACGTCTACCTGCTCGGCGTGCCGCGGATGGCGGGCAGCTTGCGCGCCGCGCTGCCCGCCGACCTCGATGCCTTCCGCGCCCACCTCGGCGCCCGCCGAGCCGACGCGTTCACCGGCTTGGTCAGTGACCTCGGGTCGCCGCGGTTCACCACCGTTCTCGCCCGTTGGCGGGCAGTGGCGATGGTGGACCGGTGGTCATCGCCGGGAGGGCCGAGTGCGGCCGAGTTCGGCGCCGCCCGCCTGCGCCGCGCCCACCGACGCGTGCTCAGGCTCGGCTCCATCATCGACTCGCGGTCGCCTCCAGAGCAGCTCCATGCCCTGCGCAAGCGCTGCAAGGAGTTGCGCTACCTCCTCGAGATCTTCGAGCAGACCGAGCCGCCGCGCGCCCGCAAGCGGATGCTCCCGGTGCTCAAGGCGCTACAGGAGTGTCTTGGCGAGTTCCAGGACAGCGAGGTGCAGGCGGAGAAGATCCGGACGTTCGCGGCCGAGATGATGGCGGATGGGACGCCGCCCGCCGCCTTGCTGGCGATGGGCGAACTGGCCGCCCAGCTCGACACCCACCAGCAGTGTGCCCGGGCGGCCTTCGCCGGGATCTTCACCAGGTTCGCCGAGGCGACGCAGGGCCTGGAGTGGAGATGAAGGTCCTCGCGACCTACAACCTCAAGGGGGGCGTCGGGAAGACGGCTGCCGCCGTCAACCTCGCCTACCTCGCCGCACGGGACGGGCTGAACACGCTGCTCTGGGACCTCGATCCACAGGGAGCGGCGACGTACACGTTCCGCATCAAGCCACGCGTGAAGGGGGGCAGCAAGGCGTTGGTCGGGCGGTCCACGCCGATCGGTCGGGCGATCAAGGGCACCGACTTCGATGGTCTCGACCTCGTGCCCGCCGACTTCTCCTACCGCAACATGGACCTTCACCTCGACGCCCGGAAGCGGCCCGTGCGCCGGCTGCGACGCCTGCTCGCTCCACTTTCCGACGAGTACGACGTCGTGATCCTCGACTGCCCGCCGAGCATCTCGCTCGTCTCGGAGAGCATCATGGACGCGTCCGACTTGCTGCTCGTGCCGCTCATCCCCGCCACGCTGTCGCTGCGCACCTTCGGGCAGCTCGACGAGTTCCTCACCGGCTTCGACGGCCGGGCTCCGCAGGTACTCGGCTTCCTCTCGATGGTCGACCGGCGCAAGCGCATGCACCGCGAGGTCCTGGCCGCGCCGCCGCCGGCGGGCCGCGGCGCCACGATCGCCAAGACGGCGATCCCAGCGCTCGCGATCATCGAGCGGATGGCGGAGGTCCGCGTGCCGGTCACCGCGTCTGCTCCCCGTAGCGTGGCGGCGATGTGCTACGCCGACCTGTGGTCCGAGGTTCGGGCGACCCTCTCGCTCGGAGGTCCCGACGCATGACCGCGTCGAGCGGGACCCACGTCGAGATCGAGTCCAAGTTCGACGTTCCGGCCGACTTCGCCCTCCCGCCGCTCGTCGGGATCACCGGGGTCACTTCGGTGGGCGATCCGGTCGAGCTACATCTCGACGCCACGTACTTCGACACCGCCGACCTGCGCCTGGCCCGCGCCGCGATCGCCCTGCGCCGGCGGACCGGCGGCGTCGACGACGGATGGCACCTCAAGATGGCGAAGACGCTCGACGAACGCATCGAGGTCCACCGCGCGATCGGGCGGGACCCCGACGAGGTGCCTCAGGCCCTCAACGACCTCGTGCTGTCTCGGGTGCGCAGCCGGCCGCTCGTGCCGATCGCCACGCTGCGGACCCATCGCGTCGTCCACCACCTGCTCGGGCCCGGCGACACCCGGTTGGTGGAGGTTGCCGACGACCGCGTGACCGGCGAGACCGGATCGGCCGTGTCCGCCTGGCGCGAGGTCGAGGTCGAGCTCGTGGACGGCGACCGCGAGGTGCTCGCGGCCGCCGCGGAGCGGCTCGAGGAGGCCGGGGCCACCCGCTCGGGCTCATCGTCCAAGCTCGCTCGGTTGCTCGACCTCCGCGCCGACGAGGACGACGCCCCCGAGATCGGAGCCGACTCGACCGCCGGGGCCGTGCTGCTCTCCTACCTGAGCGAGCAGGCGGCGGCGCTGACCGCGCTCGATCCATCGGTGCGCGTCGACGTCGAGGACGCCGTGCACAAGATGCGGGTCGCCGTGCGCCGGACGCGCAGTGCGCTCGCGACGTACCGGCGTCTCCTCGACCGTGACGTCACCGATCCACTCCGCGACGAGCTGAAATGGCTCGGCGGCGTGCTCGGTCCGGTCCGCGACGCCGAGGTCATGCGCGACCACCTGCGCGAGGAGGCCGCGGCCCAACCGCGTTCGGCCGTGATCGGCCCGGTGACCCGGCGCATCGATCGGACTCTCGTCGACCAGCACCGCGAGGCCCACAAGAAGGCGGTCGTGGAGATGCGCAGCGACCGCTATCTGCGCCTGCTCGACGCCCTCGACGCGATCGCCGGGGGCAGCGCGTTGAAGGGCAAGCGCGTGGACCGATCGGCGCGCAAGCAGTTGCCGAAGGCGGTCCGCAAGGCGTTCGGCCGGATGCTCGGGTACGTCGCCCAGGCGCGCGCGGCAGCATCCGCCGAGGAGGCCGACCGGCTGCTCCATGAGGTGCGCAAGGCGGCCAAGCGGGTGCGCTACGCAGCCGAGTCGGTGCGGCCGGTGTTCGGCTCCGACGCCAACGACCTCGCCAAGACGATGGAACAGCTGCAGGACGTGCTCGGCGAGCACCAGGATTCGGTCGTCGTGCGCGACTTGCTGCGCCGGCTGGCCGCCGAGGCGGACGCCGACGGCGACAGCTCGTTCACGTTCGGTCGCCTGCACGCGCTGGAGGAATGGCGAGCCGCCCGCACCCGCGAGCAGTACGACGCGATGATCGGGGATCTCACCAAGTCACCGAAGTGGCTGCGCTGATCAGGCGCGGCTTCGCGCGACGATCAGGGGATGGAACTGGCGCAAGATGCCGGCCCCACCGACGTCCCGTTGCTCGACGAGACGATCGGGGCCAACCTCGCCCGCACGGTGGCCGAGCACGGCGACCGGGAAGCCCTCGTCGCCCGCCACCAGGGTGTGCGGTGGAC
>JBKOUV010000202.1:0-21322 GCA_046723555.1 Actinomycetota bacterium
GCGCGCCTGCCAGTCGGCGACGCCGAGGCGCACCGCGCTGATCGGGTACTGCGCGCCGCCGAGCTCGCGGCAGCGGTCGTAGAGCCGGCGGTTGAAGGCGAGCGCCCGCTCGACGTCGGTGCCGGGAGGGAGGGCCCGGAGCGTGTCGAAGCCGATCCCGAGCTCCTCGTCTTGGTGCGGTAGCCGACGACCGCCAGGCCGGCGACCGCCTTCGTGAACGTGCGCCGGCTCAGGGCGCGGGCATCGTCGATCATCGTCGGTCCTTTTCGGGGAGAGACGTTCGATTCGACACGTCCCGCGGTCACGAGTCATGGAGAAGCCGTGACGTTGTGGTGGAGATGCCGGCGCCGACAGACGGCTACCGGGCGGGCTGGAGGCGATGCCCGCGCTTCTCGTAGCGGTCGAGGTAGATCCGGCACGGACGACCAAGGAAGTACGCCGAGATGGTGGGCTGGGGGGAGCGTCGGTTCTGGTGCATGGCTCGCAGTACGAGGCCAGGGCTCCGGCGGTTCGAGAGTGTGACGCGTGACTCGCCAGCCGTCCGCGAGCCGTCGAGCTGGGCGCGGTGTTTCCGAACGCCCGTGTCATCTGGGCGCGATTCCTCTCGACCGTCGAGAAGATCTGCACCCCGATCCTTGGACGCATCTAGGCTGCGGGCCTGCGTACGGATCTGTGTGATGCGCTGGGGCTCGAGGTCCCGATCATCCAGGCGGGGATGAGCGTGCACACGTCGGCGTCACTCGTGGTGGCGGTGTCGGAGGCTGGCGCGCTCGGGAGTCTCGGGGCGTGGGGCCGCGCGACGGACGAGCTGATGGCCAGCATCCGAAAGATCCGCGAAGGGACGGAGCGGTCGTTCGCAGTCAACTTCCTGCCACCCGACCTTGACGAGGAAGCGTTCGCCTCGACCCTTTCGGCGGCCGTGCCGGTGATCTCGTTCGCAACCGGCGATCCCGGCGAGCTCGTGGCCCGAGCCCACGACGCCGGCTGCCTCGTCACCAACCAGGTCACCACGGTGGAGCACGCCGAACAGGCGGCCGAGCTCGGCGTGGACGTGATCATCGCCCAGGGCGGCGAGGCCGGTGGGTACGGCGGTGACATCGCCTCGACGGTGCTCGTGCCCCAGGTGGCGCAGCGGGTGGCGCCGGTCCCCGTCGTCGCCGCGGGCGGGTTCATCGACGGCGCGGGGCTCGTGGCGGCGTTGGCATTGGGCGCGTGCGGGATCAGCATCGGGACGAGGTTCCTGGCCACGCTCGAGTCTCCGATCCATCCCGACTACCAGAAGCGGATCCTGACGGCCAAGCCGCGGGATGCGGTGAAGTCGCCGCGGTTCAACCTGCTGTCGCCGAACCCGGGCAGCACCGGATACGGGACCGCGGTAAGGGTGCTGCGCTCTCCATTCGTCGACCGGGTGGCCGAGGTCGAGAACCCCGAGGACGTGTCTCAACTCCTCGGGGAACTGGTGTCAGCGGCGCGCGAAGGAACTGCGCACGAACTGGTCGCGGCGGCCGGTCAGAGCACCGGCCGAATCGGCAACGTCGAGCCGGCCGCCGCCGTGGTGCAAGGGATCGTCGCCGATGCCCGGGCCGTCCTGGCCCGGCTGGCGGCGCTCACCGCGCCGGCTGCCGATCAGCGGTAGTCGTTACCGCCGACGAGCCGCGGGTCTTCGGGTTGCCGGGTAGTGCGGCTACCGGCCTTGGCCAGCCCGCGGCTGACGATGTAGGCGACGCCGATCAGCGTGGCCAGCAGGGCCGTGCGGAACAGGTCGAGGTCGGGGTTGTCGGCGACCAGGTAGATGACGATGAGGGCGGCGATGCCGCCGGCCGCGAACCAGAACTCGGTCGTCAGGAACGCCGGCTTCGTCTCGCGGACCTTGCGCGTCCGAATGTCGGTCGAGCTGGACTCGTAAGGAGCCGGCTCACGGCGCGTCATAGTCTCATCCCGGTAGCCCCTTCGGTCGTCCCGGTACTCGGTCTGATTGTCAGGCGGGATGTCGGAACGGTTCGACGCTGTTACGCGTTCATCCTGGGGATGGGTGCTCGTCATGGTGCCTCCTGGAGTGGCGTGACACCCTGTGGTGATACCCCTTGGCGCGCGAGGCCATTCCTGCCCGCGCCTACGCCCAGTCGAGCGGGGGCCGTTGCACCGGCCTGACCTGCTCGAACGCGCGGGCGGACCGTAGGACAAGGGCGTCCCCGAACATCGGTCCGACGAGCTGCAGGCCGATCGGGAGACCATCGGCCGTGAGCCCGCACGGGACCGTGCACGCCGGCTGCTGGGTGAGGTTGAACGGGTACGAGAACGGGGTCCAGCCCAGCATCCCCTCGGGATCGAACGGCGTGTGCCCGGCCGGCTGGGCCTCGAACGCCGCCACCGCGACCGACGGCGTCACAACCAGGTCGTAGCGCTGCATGAACTGGCGCATCCTCGAGCCGAGATCGCCGCGCCGCAGCACCAGCCGCTGGACCTCCAGGCTCGTCATCGGCTCCCCCAAGCGAGCCTCGGCGGCGAAATCGGGATCGGTGAGCTCCTGCTGTGCCGGCGTCAGGGTGTTCCACAGCGTCCACGCGCCGGTGAACCAGAGCCCGGTGGTGATCGGCAACGGGTCGTCGAAACCGGGGTCGACGGTCTCGACGACGGCGCCGAGCGAGGCGAGCTCCTGCACCGCCGCGTCCACGGCGGCCGCGATCTCGCGGTCGACGTTCGACGCGTAGCCGAGCGTGGGGGAGTAGGCGATACGAACCCCGGCGATCCCGTCGTCGAGGCCGGCGAGGTAGTCGATCGGGTCGAACGGCAGTGACGTCCAGTCGCGTGGATCGGGCTGCTTCATCACGTTCATCATCAGAGCCGCGTCTTCGACGCTCATCGTGTGCGGTCCGATGTGGGAGACCGTGCCGAACGGGGACAAGGGGTGGGCGGGAACCCGGCCGAAGCTCGGCTTCAACCCGACGTTGCCGCAGAATGCCGCCGGGATGCGAACGGAACCGGCCCCGTCCGTGCCGATGCCGGCCGGACCGAGCCCGGCGGCGACCGCGGCGGCGGTACCGCCGGACGAGCCTCCCGAGGTCCGACTCGGGTCCCACGGATTGCGCGTGATGCCGGTCAGTGGCGAGTTGGTCTCGCCCTTGCAGCCGAACTCCGGTGTCGTCGTCTTGCCGAGGAGCACGGCGCCCGCTTCCCGCAGCCGGGCGGTGACCGGGGCGTCGACCTCCCACGGCTGGTGCGGGTCCACCGTGCGGCTACCCCGGACCGTGGGCCAGCCCTTGGTGAGGATGAGGTCCTTGATCGTGACCGGGACGCCGTCGAGCGGCCCCGCTGGCGCGCCGGCGTGCCAGCGCTGCGTGCTCGCCGCTGCGGCAGCCAGGGCCTCTTCGGCGGCCACGAGCGCGAACGCGTTGAGGACCGGATTGAGCCGCTCGATGCGGTCGAGCACCGCTCGCGTCGCCTCGGTCGGGGACGCGCTGCCGTCGCCGTAGAGCGTGAGCAGCTCCGTCGCGGTGCACTGGGTGAGATCGGTCGGTGCGCCCATCGCCATCGATGCTGTCATCACCCGGTCCGGCGGGCGCGGCCGGCGGCCGTCACCAGCTCGTGGACGAGGCCGAACCCGGCTGCCAGCCAGGCCACGAGCGCGGCGGCGAAGGCGGCCTTGGGGAGCCACTCCAGAGCTTCGAGGTCGGCGGCGGCACGCCTCTTGAACGTCGCCGCGCTGTACATGCCCAGTGGGAACACGAGGGCCCAGTAGGACGGGTGGTAGCGCAGGGGCAGCCGGCGCACGCCTCCGGTCGATCCGCGGCGAGGCCGAGGCGGCGAACAGGAGGCCGAGCTCGGCTACGCGGTGACGACGGCCTGTCGAACCGATTTCGGTCGCCCGGTCGATTCAGGGCGTGACGACCACCTTGCCGACGGCCTTGCGGTCGATCAGTAGCCGCAACGCCTGGCCGGCGTGTTCCAGCGGGAAGCGGCCGGAGACGTGGGGCCGGAGTTCGCCGGCGGCCACGAGGCCGATCAGCTCGTCACCGATCGCCTTGCTCGTGGCCGGGTCGCGCATCGACATCGCCCCGTAGAACACGCCGACGATCTGGCAGCCCTTGAGCAGCGCCAGGTTGAGCGGGATCGACGGGATCCCGGCGGCGAACCCGATCACCAGGAAGCGGCCCTCCCAGGCGATGGCCCGCAGCGCCTGCTCCGCCCGGTCGCCACCGACGCAGTCGTAGACGACGTCGACGCCCTTGCCGTCGGTGAGCTCCTTGGCCCGGTTCTTCAGGTCCTCGGTCGAGTAGTCGATGGTCTCGGCGGCGCCCCGCTCCCGGCAGACCTCGAGCTTCTCCGCGGTCGAGGCGGCGGCGATGACCCGGGCCCCGAGCAGCTGGCCGAGCTCGACCGCCGCCAGTCCGACCCCGCCACCCGCGCCGAGTACCAGCAGCGTCTCCCCGGGCCGCAGCCCGCCGCGGTGCTTCAGTCCGTACAAACCGGTGCCGTAGGCGTAGTTCAGCCCGGCGACCGCGGCGAAGTCGACCGAGTCCGGTAGCCGGCGGGCCGACTTCGCGGGCACCGCCGCGAGCTCGGCGTAGCCGCCGACCGTCCCGAGCCCGCCGGCGACGCGGTCACCGACGGCCCAGCCCTCGACCCCGTCACCCAGCGCGGCGACGACGCCCGTGACCTCGCCGCCCGGGATGTACGGCGGGGCGGCCTTGAACTGGTACTTGTCCTCGAGCATCAAGGTGTCCGGGAATGTCACCGCCGACGCCGCCACCTTGACGAGCAACTCGCCGGCCGCCGGGCTCGGATCGTCGACCTCTTCGACGACCAGCCCCTCCGGAGGTCCGAACTCCTTGCACACCACCGCTCTCATGCCCGCTGACCGTACAGTCCGAGCGCCGCGGCGACCCTGCCGACGCCGACGGCATACGGGGGTCGCACCATCGTGATGACGCGATGCACCCCGAGTTCGACGAGTCGGTCGTCGGTGGGCGAACCGGACGTGGTGATCAGGAACCGGGCGGGGTCCCGTCCGCTGCGGGCGTGGCCCTCCCGGGCGATTTCGATGAGACGGGGGAGCGACGGACCCGCGGGCAGATTGGCGCCGTCGCCGACGCGGCCCGCCAGTTCGGCCATCTTCGGGCCGAACCCGCCGACGATCACGGGCGGCGGCGGATCCGGTCGCACGAAGCCGGTCGCGCCGCCGGCAGCACCCGACCACACTCGGCGCAGCGTGGCGACGGTCGCCTCCACTGCCTGGCGTCGAATGGGATCGGCGGGAACCGTCCGTCCCAAGGCGAACTGCTCCGCGGCGTACGGCGTGTCGATGCCGCCGCCGGCGCCGATTCCGAGCAGTAGGCGTCCGCCGCTGACCTCCTGGAGCGTGGCTGCCATCACCGCCAGGGTTCCGGCGTCGCGGTTGGCGACGTTGAGCACCAACGACCCGATCGTCAGGCGAGGCACCGCCGCCGCCAAGGCGCTGAGGACGGTCCAACACTCCAGTACGTGCGGGGCGCGGTGCACGGATCCGGCCAGATGGTCGTACAGCCACAGCCCGTCGAACCCGGCCGCTTCGGCCAGCATCGACGCCTCGCGCAGGTCCTCCCATCGCCCACCGAACGGATCGAAGAGCAGATCCACCTGCATCGAGGTGACCGTACCTGGCCGAGTCGGCCCCGAAATCTGGGCGGGATTCGTCTCAGGTGTCGCGACAATTCCCGCCCAGAAGCACGGGTGGGACGAATCCCGCCCAGATGTGGGGTCAGACCTCGAGGAGGCGGAGTCGCAGGCCGTGCTGCAGGCGGCGCAGCTCGTCGACGTGGAGTGTGGTCAGCTCACCGAGGCGCGCCTCACCCTCGGCGCTGAGGGCGAGGCGCACGATTCGGTGATCGTGCGGGTCGACCGAGCGTTGGACGAGCCCGGCCCGCTCGGCGCGCCGCACCAGCTCCACGACGCTGTGATGGCGGAGCAGCAAGTGGTCGGCGACGTCTCCGATCGTCGGCGCGCCGTGGTGGCCCCGGATCGCCAGCAGTAGCTGATGCTGGGCGGGGGTGAGGCCGACGGCTCGGGCCTGCCGTTCCGACCATCGCTCGAAACGGCGCAGTGCGTCCCGGAACGCGAGCAGCTCCCGGAAATCGGCGTCGCTCAGCGAGTTGTCGGGACTCATATCGTGACACGATACTCAGAGGGATGCTCGTTCGACGACCGGTCCGCGTTCCCCACCTTCGTCTTGCCGTTCTGGCTGCGTTCATCGGGCTGGCGGCCGGTGGCGCGGCGTGGGTGCTCGTCCACATCATCGGCCTGTTCACCAACATGTTCCTGTTCCGGCGGTGGGCGTGGAACGTCCCGGACTTCTCGACCCTCGACCGCTCCCCGTGGGTCGTGTTCGTCGCCGTCGCCGGCGCCGGTGTGGTCACCCTGCTCACCCTGTGGGCGCCGACGATGGGAGCGGGCTAGAATATATCGTGACAAGATATGAAAGAAGAGGCGATGAAGGTAGTGCTCAGTGCTGACAACACGGCGGAAGGGGCGGCCGCCCGTCAATGGTGCGTCGACCACGTCCACGCCGGTGACGAACTCATCGCAGTGCTCGGCGTCGACCCGCTGGGCCAGACGATGCTCAGCGTCTCACCGCTCTACGACCTGACGACCGAGACGAACCTGCACGAGATGGTCGAGCGGGAGTACTGCAGTCCGCTGCGCCGCGGCGAGGTGCAGTGTTCCGCCCGCGTCCTCGACGCGGCCCAGGGCCAGGCGGTCCGTCAAGTCGCCCGTCAGGTCGAGGCCGATCTGATCGTCGTCGGCAAGATCGCTCACGGCCCGCTGGCCGATTTCGTGCTCAACGAGACGGCGCACCACCTCGTCCACCGGCCACCGTGCCCCGTCGTGGTCGTGCCGGTCGACGGAGCGCACGCCGTCGTTGGCCGGTCGAGCGCGGCCCGGCAGCCCTCCGCGAACGGTAACGGCGGACGCTGACCGAGCACCCCGCCGTCGTCAGGGCCGCAGTCCGTCGGGGCGGGCGGCGACCAGGAGCGACCGGCGCAGAAGGCCGTCGTTGACGGCCCGCAGCTGGGTCCGTCGCTCGTGCTGGCGCTGATCGATCGCCTCCGCGCCGAGCACTTCCGCGAGCGCGTCGCGGTGACGGTCGGACTGTTCGATCCACGCTCCGGCCACGGTCGCGAACTCGCCGGTGTAGTCGGTCTCCTCGATGGCGACGAAGCGCGCCCGCACGAGCAGCTGGCGACACGACAGGTGGGAGGCGACCGAGACCGGGCCGTCTCGATGAGCCCGGCGCCGCTGGCGCGGCGTGAGACCAGGTGCGGGGTGGATGGTGAAGAATGCCGTGCGGCCTCCTGGGCGGAGGAGATGTCTGGACGCTCTCAGCACGGAGAGCTTGGCCCGCAGTCAACACAACACATCGGCGTGCACGACGGCGTCGAAGGACTGGGGCTGGAACGGCAGGGCGCGAGCGCTCGCCGCCACCGTCGCGACCCGGTCGCCGATGCCCTCGGATCCGGCGCGGGCGACCGCCTGCCGCAGCCCCTCGACCGGCACGTCGGTGAGCACGACCTCGCAGCCGGTGCGCACGGCCAGGTACAGGCCCGGCCAACCGCGGCCGGCGCCGAGATCGAGCAGTCGCACTCCCGGGGCGAGACCGAGGGCGTCGGCGAGCGTCTGCGCCTGCGCCACTGTGGTGTACCCGTTGGCACCCCAGTCGCCGCCGATGACGGTCCGCTCGATCAGGTCGACGACTTCGCTGCGTTGCTCGCCGTACCGGTCGCGGAACCGCTGGCGGGTGTCGCGCTCCTCACGCGTAACCATCAGCCCTCCGTGTGCGCGGCCGCGGAAGACTGCAGCCGTGGCCGAGTTGGACCCGAACCTCGACATCGTCATCGACTGCGCCGACCCGGAGGCGCTCGCCCGGTTCTGGGCCGAGGCGCTCGGATATCGCGCGGTCGGCTACGGCGACCCGTACTTCCTGCTGTTGCCGGCCGAGCGCGCCCACCCGCCGGTGATCCTGCAACGGGTGCCCGAACCCAAACGGGGGAAGGCCCGCATCCACTTCGATCTGCGGGTCAGCGACGTCGCCGCGGAGGTCCGTCGGCTGGAGGCCTTGGGCGCCGTTCGCATCAACGTCGGTCAGGGCGACGATGTCGCCTGGGTTCCCATGGCTGACCCGGAAGGCAACGAGTTCTGCGTCTGCCCGGGCGCGCCGCTCGGCGCCTGACCGTCTTCCGGCCGGACCCGGAGCGCTCATCCGGCGACCTCGTCGCGCTCTCCGATGGGTAGCCCGGCCCGCCGCCATTCGGGGAACCCGTCCTCCAGTCGCCGGGCCGGTCGGCCGCGCCGCCGCAGCAGGCGCACGGCGTCGTCGGCGAACACGCAGAACGGCCCGCGGCAATAGGCGACGACGTCGACATCCGGAGGCAGGCTGCGCAGCCGGCGGGCCAGGCGGTCGATCGGGATCGAGACCGCGCCGGCGATGTGTCCGGCCCCGTACTCCGCTTCCGGACGTACGTCAACGACGATCACATCGCCCTCGTCCAGACGGCGCGCCAGCTCGTCGCGGTGGATCTGGTCGAGCTCGGACCGGTCGCCGAGGTACGCCTGGGCCAACGCATCCAGGTTGGCGTGGTGAGCGACCGCCACCTGGCGCAACGCACCCCACAGCTCGCCGACGCGGTCCGAGGCGAGGCGGTAGTAGATCCGGGTGCCGTCCCGCCGGGTCGCGACGAGCCCCGCGGTGGCGAGTGACCGCAAGTGGAACGAGGTGTTGGCGACGGGTTGGTCGATCTCGGCGGCGATGTCCTCCACGTGTCGTTCGCCCTGGGCGAGGACGTCGACGATCTCGGCCCGCCGTCCGTTGCCGAGCGCCTTCGCCACGTCGGCGAACCCGTCGTACAACGCGTCCTTCGCGGCGCGGTCTCCCACGGCCCTCCTTCTTCAAACAACCGCTTGACAACGTAGCCGGAGCATGGCGAGTATTCAAGAGAACATTTGAGGAGTGTGACGTGACCGGCGTGCGGCTCGGGCTCCGCGAGAATCTCGCTCAGTTCTGTCTGCTCGTCGCGATCAACGCCCTCGTCGGCGGGATGATCGGCCAGGAACGCACCGTCCTCCCGCTGCTCGCCAAGGACGAGTTCGGGCTCACCGCGTTCACCGCCGCGCTCACCTTCATGGTCGCCTTCGGCGCCGTGAAGGCGGCGACCAACTTCTTCGCCGGGACCTTCTCCGACCGGTACGGGCGCAAGCCGGTGCTCGTCGCCGGCTGGCTGATCGGCTTCCCCATCCCGCTGCTGTTGATCTGGGCGCCGGCGTGGGGATGGGTCGTGTTCGCCAACGTCCTTCTCGGCGTCAACCAAGGTCTCACCTGGTCGACGACCGTGATCATGAAGATCGACCTCGTCGGGCCCGCCCGCCGGGGGTTCGCGATGGGCCTCAACGAAGCGGCCGGCTACGGCGCCGTCGCCCTCACCGCCCTCGCCACGGGCTACCTCGCCCAGAACTTCGGCCTGCGGCCCGAACCGTTCCTGCTCGGCCTCGCCTTCGCCGCCCTCGGCCTCGGGCTCTCCACGGTGTTCGTGCGCGAGACCCAGGGTCATGCCCGCTACGAAGCGGCGCTCCATCCCCATGCCCGCGCTCGGCCCGAAGGACTGTCGACGAGGCAGGTGTTCATCCTCACCTCGTTCGGCGACCGCGCGTTGTCGTCGTGCTCGCAGGCCGGACTGGTCAACAACCTCAACGACGGGCTCGCGTGGGGGCTGTTTCCGATCTTCTTCGCCGACGCCGGCGTCGCGGTCGGACACATCGGCGTGCTCGCCGCGCTCTACCCGGCCGTGTGGGGGGTCGGCCAGCTCTACACGGGCGGGCTCTCCGACCGCATCGGCCGCAAACCGCTGATCGTCGGCGGCATGTTGACTCAGGCGGGGGCGCTCGGCTGGATCGCCGCCACGTCGAGCTTCGCCCCGTGGGCGCTCGGAGCCGTCGTGCTGGGCGCCGGCACCGCGATGGTCTACCCGACGCTGCTCGCCGCCGTCGGCGACGTCGCCCATCCGGCCTGGCGGGCCCGTGCCGTCGGCATCTACCGGCTGTGGCGAGACGCCGGGTTCGCCGTCGGCGCCCTGGTGGCCGGAATCCTCGCCGACCTGATCTCCATCACCGCCGCGGTCTGGTCGGTCGCCGCTCTCACCGGGGCCTCGGGGCTATTCGTTGCCGCCCGGATGTACGAGACCCATCGAGCTCGCTAGCGGGACGGCGCACCGAGGTAGTCGCCGCTCGCCCACCCCTTGAGGCCGCCCTCAGCAGCTGAGAAGGATCGCGCCCAGATCGGTCCGTGAGAAGGATCGCGCCCAGATTCCCGCTACGCGGACGGCGACCAGTCGAGGTCGGACAGCGCGGCCAGGGCAAGTAGGAGCGCCTGGGTGCCGTCCCGTCCGTGGCCCTGGGCCTGGGCGGCGACGTAGAGCTGCTCGGCGAGGGCCACGCCGGGAAGGGCGAGCTTCATCCGCTTCGCTTCGGCGAGCACGATGCCGAGGTCCTTGACGAAGTGGTCGACCATGAACCCGGGCGCGAAGTCCCCCTTCAGCGTCCGGGGGGCGAGGTTGGCCAGCGACCAGCTGCCCGCCGCACCCGGGCCGACGGAGCGGAGGGCGGAGTCGAGGTCGAGGCCGGCGCGGTACGCGTAGAGCAGCGCCTCGCAGACCCCGATCATCGTCCCGGCGATGATCGTCTGGTTGACCATCTTGGTGTGCTGACCGGCACCGGGTCCGCCCTGGTGCACGATCGTCGAGCCCATCGCCTCCAGGCATGGCAGCGCGGCGTCGAAGGCCCGCCGCTCTCCGCCGACCATGATCGAGAGTGTTCCGGCGCGCGCCCCGACGTCGCCGCCCGACACCGGTGCGTCGAGCGCTTCCACGTCACGGGTAGCCGCATCGCGGGCGATCTCGATCGCCAGGCTCGGCTCGCTGGTGGTCATGTCGACGATGATCGACCCCGGCTTGGCCCCGTCGAGGACGCCGTCGTCGCCGTACATCGCCTCGCGCACGTCGGCGGGGATGCCAACCATCGTGAACACGACGTCGCTCGCCGCGGCGACCGCACCGGGCGTGTCCTCCCACGCCGCGCCGGTGGCGATGAGGTCCTCCGCCTTGCTCCGGGTCCGCGTGGTGACGGTCGCCCGGTAGCCCCGCTCGATCAGGTGGCGGCACATGCTCGTGCCCATCAACCCGGTGCCGACCCACCCGACCATGGCGTGTTCAGGAGTTAGCGGGGAGAAGCATTCGACCATCGAGCCAGTCTGCCGCGCGCTACTCAATGTCCGGGAGCCGCAGGTTGAGTGACTGGTACTCATCCGCGGCGCCTCGTCGTTCCTCATGCTGGCGGCAACGAGCACGAGAGGAGCAATGTGATGCTGGAAGTGGCAATTGATGCGGCCATCGAGGTCGCCGGCCTGCTGTGGCCGAGTGGCGGCAAGCCGGAAGCCGAGAAACAGGACCCGAACATCGTCGCGGTCCGGTTCGGCGAGCCCGGTGCCTTCACCCGGCGGTTGAACGAGAGTGGCTGGATCGCCGACGAGGTGATCGCGGCGGGTGCGCTGCGACAAGGGAAGCCGCCCTCGCTGCTGACCGCGGCGACCGGACTGGCGCTGATCGAGCTGGCGCGGCGGCGCTCGAAGTCACTGCCGCGCGAGTTCGTGCTGGCGGCGACCGAGAAATACGTGGTCGCCTTCGGGATGCGCACAAAGGATGCCGACACGTCGCCGGTCGTCGAGATCAAGCGCGGCGAGCTCGGTCGCTGGCCGCGTGAGCTCGTCGGGCTGACCGACCTGCAGCAGCGGCTGTACAACAGCGGTGCCACGCTCATGCTGGCCGGCGAGCGCATCCCGGTCACGTCCGACGACGACGACAGCACCGACGAGCTGATCGACCTGCTCCGCCGCTGATGTGACGGCCTGGGACGTCAGGCCGGTTCCACGCCGAACTCTTCGGCTCGCGCGCTTTGCCGCCGCTTCAGCCGCGGTCGGAGCGCGGCGAACGCCACCGCCGCTGCCACGAGGGCGTAGGCGATCCAGCGGGTGGGGCCGATGTCCACCTCGCCGGCGAGCTCCCGGATGTTCGTGACGATCAGCAGGGCGGCGACCGCCAGACCGAGCAGGCGCGCCGGGAGGAACCTGATCAGCCACGCGGCCAGGGGACTGGCCGCGACACCGCCGGTCAGCATCGCCAGCACCGTCCATCCGTCGATGCTCTCGCGCCCGAGCGAGGCGAGGAGCGAGCCCGCGGCGACGACCGCGACCGCCACCTCGGCGGTGTTGACCGAGCCGACGGCGTAGCGGGGCGGCAGGCCGCGATGGAGCAGGAACGGCGTGACCACCGGACCCCACGCCCCGACGAGCCCGTTCGTCACCCCGCCCGTGGCGGCGACAGGAGTCGTGCCGGGCACGTCGAACTTCGGCGGTCCGGAGGAATCGGTCGGTGCCCGCGGCACCAGTGGTCGACTGAACCGCACGAGGATCCGGACGCCCACCAGCAACAGCAAGACCGCCAGCACCGGGCGGATGTCGTCCGCGTCCACGCTGGCGAGGATCGTCACCCCGATGAGCGCTCCGGCCATCCCCGGTAGGGCGAGCCGCACGACGAGGCGGTGATCGATGTTCTCGAACCGCCAGTGGGCGACTGCCGCCGACAGACCGGTGGCCACCTTGGCGAGGTTGACGGTCGTCGACACTGACGCCGGAGACATGCCCGTGCCCAGCAGGATCGTCGACGATGTCGGTCCGAACCCCATGCCCAGGGCGCCGTCGACCAGGGAGGCGACGAAGCCCGCCAGGGCGACGAGCAGGTAGTCGGACATAGGCGCCCGAACGTATCAACAGACCCTCCGGACCGGGCGTACCATCGGGCGTGCCTCCAACCAATCTGATGCCGGCCGCGTTCTTCGGTCATGGGACGCCGATGAACGCGCTCGACGACAACCGCTACACGCAGGCGTGGCGGGCATTCGGAGCCGAGGCGCCGCGGCCGCGGGCGCTGCTGGTGATCTCCGCCCACTGGTACATCAACGCGTCGGCGGTCACCGCGATGCCCTCGCCGCGGACGATCCACGACTTCTACGGGTTCCCCGCCGAGCTCTTCGCCGTGCAGTACCCGGCCCCCGGGGATCCGTCGCTCGCCGAGGAGGTGGCCGACGTGGTCAAGCCCACGTGGGTCGGCCAGGATGCCGACAGCTGGGGAATCGACCACGGGACGTGGTCCGTGCTGGTGCATGCCTTTCCGGG
This sequence comes from Actinomycetota bacterium, assembly GCA_046723555.1. GTDB lineage: Bacteria > Actinomycetota > Acidimicrobiia > Acidimicrobiales > Ilumatobacteraceae > JALZMG01. The sequence continues at coordinate 13,253 of JBKOUV010000202.1, forward strand.
TGCCGATGTCCCGGTGGTGCAGCTGTCGATCAACGCGACCAAGCCGTTCAACTACCACTTCGAGCTCGGCGCCAAGCTGGCGCCGCTGCGCGAGCGCGGCGTGATGATCGTGGGCAGTGGCAACATCGTGCACAACCTCCGCGACCTCGATTGGACGCGGCCCGACGCCGGGTTCGACTGGGCCCGCCGCTTCGACGACGACGTGGCCGGCGTCATGATCTCCGCCCCGAGCGAGGCCGTTCGCCTCCAGTTCCACGACGACTTCGCGATGGCGGCGCCGACGCCCGACCACTTCGTCCCCGCGCTGTACTTCGCCGGGCTCGCCGCGGCGTCGGGGGAGCCGGCCCACGTCCTCGTGGACGGATACTCGATGGGCTCGTTGTCGATGGTGAGCTACACGCTCGGCTGCGCCGAGCTCGAGCCGGACGGACACGGCGGTGATCCGCCGCCATTGCCGAACGTCCCGGCCGACGAGACGAACCTCTGACCTCCCGCCCGGACCACTACGATCCGATTCGATGCCCGTTGCGACGCGTTGGCCGTTGGTGGGCCGGCGCGGCGAGCTCGACGCCTTCAGCCGGGCCCTGACCGATCCGGGCTGTGAGGCGTTCTGCATCTACGGGCCGCCGGGGGTGGGCAAGACCAGACTCGGCGAGGAGTGCCTCGACGTCGCCGCGACCGCCGGTCGGCGCGCGCTGCGAGCGTCGGCGGATCGGTCCACGGCCGCGATCCCGTTCGGCGCCGTCGCCCACCTGATCCCGGCGCAGGCGCTGGCCGACGTCGGACAAGACGTGATCAACCCGGTCGTGTTCGCCAAGCTGTTCGACGCCGCGCGCCGGGGTCTGGCGCCCACCGCGGACGAGTCGGGCGTGCCGGTGATGCTGCTCGACGACGCCAACCGGCTCGACGGCTCCTCGTTGACGATGATCGACCGGCTCCTCGCCGACCGCACGCTGTTCTGCATCGCGACGATTGTCGCCGGCGAGGCGGTCCCGGACACGTTGACCCGCTGGTGGCGGGACGAACGGGCGACTCGCATCGATCTCGCCGAGCTCGATCAGCTCGGCGTCGACACGTTGTTGCACATCGCGCTGGAGGGGCCGCTCGACACCAACGCGTCGAGCGAGCTGTGGCGGGCGAGCCGGGGCAACATGCTGGCGCTGCGCGAGCTCGTCCTGGGCGCCCGCCACCGTGAGATCCTCGTCCAGCGCAGTGGCGTGTGGACCCTGGACGGCGCGCTGGACGCGCCGACCCGTCTCCGCGAGCTGGTCGAAGGGCGCGTCGGTGCGCTGGAACCGGCCGCTCGTGACGTGCTGGAGCAGTTGGCGTTGTGCCAGCCGGTGGGGCTCGGCCGGCTCGAGGCCGCATCCGGGCTCCTCGTGCTCGAGCAGCTCGAGCGTGACGGCCTGATCACGGTGCGGACCGATGGACGTCGCGAGTCGGTGCGCCTCGCTCACCCGATGCACGGCGAGGTGCTGCGGGCGGGGATGTCCGCGCTGCGCCGGCGCTCGATTCTGCTGGGCGAGGCCGAGGCGGTCGAGGCGTTCGGGGCGCGCCGTCGGGAGGATCCGCTTCGCATCGCAACATGGCGGTTGGAGGCGACCGGTCGCGCCGATCCGGCCCTGCTGCTCCGGGCGGCCCGGCTGGCCCGCTACGACCAAGACTTCCGGAAGGCGGTGACGCTGGCCCGCGCCGCGCTGACGGCCGAGCCCTCGGCGACCGCCGGCCTGGTGCTCGGTGAGTCGCTCTACAACCTCGGCTCCTTCGAGGAGGCCGAGACCGCGCTGGCCGACGCGACCGAGCGGGCCGAGGGCGACGCCGACGTGGTGCGGGTGGCGACGGTGCGCCGGCGCAACCTCTGGCGCGGTTGCCGGCGCGACGACGAGGCCCTGGCCGTGGGTCGGGCGGCCGCGGCGCGGGTGCAGACGTCGGCGGCGCGTGATGAGCTGCTCACCGGCGAGGCCGAGATCATGGCGATGTCGGGACGGCCCCTCGACGCCCTCGCCCTGCTCGACCGGGTCGGAGCGGAGTCGCCGCGGCTGCGCGTGCTCGCCGCCATCCCCCGGGCGGCGGCGCTGGCGATGACCGGTCGGACCGCCGAGGCGATCGCGGTCAGCACGCAGGCGTTCGACGATCACCTCGCGCTGGGCGACGAGCTCGCCATCGCCTCGCCGGGGACGCACCGCGTGAACCGGCTCTTCGCCCTGGTCCAGGCCGGCCGCCTGAGCGAGGCCGAAGCGCGCGGTCGTTCGTGGTTCGAGACCGCGGCGCGTGCCCGCATGCCGCTGGGCGTGATCTGGCTCGGCATCCACCTGGCCCGCTGTGCGCTCGCCCAGGGCCACCCCCTGACCGCGATCCGGTGGAGCGAGCGGGCGTGCACGGCGATCGACGCATCCGGGTTCGAGGGACTCCGCCCGGCCGCCTACGCCGTCCGCGCGGCCGCCCACGGGATCCGGGGCGAAGGCGCCGCCGGCCAGGAGTACGCCGACCGGGTCGACACGATGACGAGCGGGTTCGGGTTCCTGGCCGCTGAGCTGGCACTCGGTCGCGCCTGGACGCTCGTCGCGACCGGCAACGTCGATGACGCCCGGGCCACGCTGCTGGCCGCGGCCGACGAGGCGGAGCAGGGCGGGCATCTCCCGACCGCGTCGTGGCTGGTCCACGACGCCGTCCGCCTCGGCGCCGACGACACCGCGGCGTCCCGCCTCGTGGCGCTGGCCGGCGGATGCGACAGCGAGCTCGTCGCGGCGCGAGCCGCCCATGCGACCGCACTCGGAGCGGCTGATGCCGACGGTCTCGCGGCGGCCGCCGACACGTTCGAAGCGCTCGGCGCCAGTCTGCTCGCGGCCGAGGCGGCGGCGGCCGCGGCCGGCGAGTGGCGGCGGCAGCGCGAGCAACGCCGCGCCGCGGCCCTCGACCTCCGGGCGGACGAGCTGACGGGCCGGTGCGAGGGGGCGATGACCCCGGCGCTCGTTCGCGCCCCGTCCGTCGTGCCGCTCACCGACCGGGAGCGGGAGATCGCGCTGCTCGCCGCCACCGGCCAACCGAGCCGAGCGATCGCCGAGCAATTGTTCCTCTCCGTCCGCACCGTCGACAACCACCTTGCCCGCATCTACGACAAGCTCGGCGTGTCCAGCCGCACCGAGCTCGCCGTCGCCCTCGACCGGGAGCCCCAAGACTGATGACCCCCGAACAGCTCGAACTGGTGCAGTCCTCGTACGCCGCGCTGGGCGGTCGCACGCGAGAGATGGCGACCGACTTCTACCGTCGACTCTTCGCGGCCGATCCGACGACCAAGGAGCTGTTCACCGAGAGCCCCGACGTGCAGGCCGCCAAGTTCGCCGAGGAACTGGGCGCGATCGTCGAGGCGATCACGTCGTACGAGACGTTCGCCCCGCGAGTCCGCGACCTCGCTGCCCGCCATGTCCGGTACGGGGTGCAGACCCGCCACTTCCAGTCGCTGGGCGACGCGCTGATCGAGACGCTGGCGGCCTGCCTGGGAGAGCAATGGAACCCCGCCGTCGAGGCGGCGTGGCGGCGGGCGTACAACCTCGTCGCCGAGCTGATGATGGCGACCGCGGCCGCCGTCCAGGCGTGATCGTCCTCCCGCCGGCTACTAGGCGGCTTCGGCTTGGTGCATGCCGGTCATCATCGTGTCGACGATGATCGTCCACGCGGCGGTCCAGGCGTCCTGGACCTCCGGCGTGAACCGATCCCCGAGCCCCTGCTCGAGCGTCCACATCAGCGCCGCCCCGACGACGTCGAAGTGCTCGGGCTGCAGGCCGTAGCGCACGTGCCGGGCGCCGAGACGGATCAGGAACGGGGCGACGACGTCGAGGCAGTCGAGGCCGTCGACGACGGTCTTCACGGCCGCCATCGTCCGCTTCGCCTGTAGGGCGATGTCGTCGCCGAACAGCGCCCGCGCGCTCGGGGCGAGGGTGAAGATCCGCTCGTAGAACAGCAGACCGGCGGCGTCGGCGATCGGCAACACGTGCTGGAACGAGGACCGCACGAGTTCGATCTGGGCGTCGGTGATCATGCGACCACCATGCGGGAGGGCCGCCGATCGCACATGAGCAAGTTGCTACTCAACTCGAGCGTCGCCGTACTCAACTCGCTCCTGGTGACGACGACCGCGCGCCCCCGAATCTGGGCGCGGTTGTTCTCACCAGCCGATCTGGGCGCAGTTGTTCTCAACGGCTGAGAGGATCTGCACCGAGAAGCCGGGGTGCTTTCATTTGACAATCCCCCATCGGTAAGTTACTACTTACCGTTAGTGGTTGCTTACCATTCGGACGGGATGAACGCGCTGGGTGACCCCACCCGGCGGGCGATCTTCGAGCTGCTCGCGGACGGTCCGCGGGCGGTGGGGGAGATCGCCGAACAGCTTCCGGTCACCCGCCCGGCGGTGTCCCAGCACCTCAAGGTGCTCAAGGAGGCCGGCCTGGTGACCGACCGCGCCGATGGGACGCGGCGCCTGTACCAGATCGATCCGGACGGGGTCGGCGCGCTGCGTGTGTACCTCGACCGGTTCTGGGACCGGGCGCTCGCGTCGTACAAGCAAGCATTGGAACAGGGACAGGAGGAGCAATGAGCACACAGACCACCCAGACGTCCGTCGAGCGGTCCGTCGTCGTCGACGCGCCGGCGGAGCGGGCATTCACGGTCTTCACCGAGGGGATCGGTTCGTGGTGGACCCCCGAACACCACATCCTCCAGGGCGAACTCGCGGAGATGGTGTTTGAACCCCGCGTCGGTGGCCACGTGATCGACCGGGGCGTGGACGGCAGTGAGTGCCGGTGGGCCCGCGTCCTCGTCTACGAGCCGCCGGCCCGGGTGGTGATCAGCTGGGACATCAACGTGCAGTGGCAACTCGAGTCCGACCCGGACCGCACCAGCGAGATCGAAGTGCGGTTCGTTCCCGAAGGGCCGGCTCCGACGCGGGTCGAGCTGGAACACCGCCACCTCGACCGCCATGGCGAGGGGTGGGAGCAGATGCGGGACGCCGTCGGCTCCCCGGACGGCTGGAACGTCGGCCTGGCCCGTCTCGCCGCCCGGCTCGCCGAGTAGTCCGGCGATGGCCCACTTCGTCTACCGGCTGATCCCGCCCCGTCCGACCTTCGCCGCGGACATGAACGACGCCGAAGCGGAGGTCATGGGGCGGCACTCGGCCTACTGGCGCGAGCTGCTCGCCCACGGGCGGGTCGTGGTGTTCGGGCCGGTCGCCGATCCGAACGGGGTGTGGGGCCTCGGTGTCTTCGAAGCCGAGGACGAGGCGGCCGCCCGCGCCCTGGTGCGCGACGACCCGGCGATCAGCTCAGGCACCGGGACGTTCGAGCTGTACTCGATGGCCGCGGTCGTTCGGACCTGACCGCCGGCCGGGTCGCGCCGGCCGGCGACCTCGACGACGGAGAAACCCCGTTCAGCCGCCGAGGAACGTCAGGTCGAGCTGACGGAGCCGCTCGGGGTCGGCGAGGATGTCGAACTCGACGATCTTTCCGCCGCGCACCGTGAAGGCTCCGACCGAGAACACCTCCCCGTCGCGGACCGACACGGCTCCGGGTTGGCCGTTGACGAGGGCGCGGTGCACGACCAGCCCGAGCTGGGAGAAGGTGCGCGCCTGGCCGGCGACGGCCGCCGACCCCCGAACCTCCCTCGACCCTCCGGCGGCACCGAAGTCCACGCGCACCACCACGTCGGGGTCGAGCACCGCGAGCAGAGCGTCGAAGTCGCCGTCGTGGGCGGCGGCCATGAACGCGTCGACGACCTGTCGTTGCGCGTCGAGGTCGGCGTCCGGCACCCGGTGCTCGCCCTGGACGCGGCGGCGGGCGCGGCTGGCCAATTGGCGGGCCGCTTCGGGGGACCGGCCGACAATCGGCGCGATGTCGTCGAACGGAACGGCGAACATGTCGTGGAGGACGAACGCCAGCCGTTCGGCGGGGCTCAGGGTCTCCAGCACGACGAGCAGGGCGAGACCGACCGAGTCGGCCAGCAGCGCCTCGTGCTCCGGGTCGGTGCCGTCGGCGCGGTCGATGATCGGTTCCGGCAGGTGCACGGCGAGCGGGTCTTCCCGTCTCGTTCGCCGTGACCGCAGCATGTTCAGCGACACCCGTCCGACGACCGTCGTCAGCCAGGCGCCGAGGTTCTCGACCTCGTCGGCGTTGGTGCGGTTGAGTCGCAGCCACGCCTCCTGGACGGCGTCGTCGGCCTCGCTGAGCGAGCCGAGCATGCGGTACGCCACCGCCCGCAGCCGGCCGCGGTGTTCCTCGAAGCGGCGAGCCAGCCACTCGCGATCGTCCATCGGTCACATTCCTCCGTCGTGAGGCGTCATATCAATAGACCCCCCGGATCCCGCCGATGTGACGCGGCGATCCCAGAAAGGAGAACACGATGCGAGTCTTCGTAGCTGGTGCGAGTGGCGCCATCGGTACCCGGCTCGTCCCGCAGCTGGTCGCGCGCGGCCATGAAGTCATCGGGACCCACCATTCACCAGGGAACGCCGACCGGGTGTGGGCGATGGGGGCGACACCGGTCACCCTCGACGTGCTCGATCCCCAGGCCGTTCGCCACGCCGTCCTCGACGCCCAGCCCGACGCGATCATCCATCAGGCGACCGCGCTGGCCGGGCTCAAGAACTTGAGGAACTTCGACCGCACCTTCGCCCAGACCAACCGGCTACGCACGGAGGGCACGGACGCACTGCTCGCCGCCGCCCGCGAGGCCGGCGTGCGGCGGTTCGTCGCCCAGAGCTTCGCCAGCTACCGCAGCGAGCGCCGCGGCGGACCGGTCAAGACGGAGGGCGATCCGCTCGACCCCGAGCCAGTGCCGACGGCGCGGCAGTCGGCGGACGCGATGCGCTATCTCGACGAGGTGGTCACCGGCGCCGGCGGCATCGCGCTCCGCTACGGCGGCTTCTACGGCGCCCCGAACGACGACTTCGTGACCGCGGTGCGGAAGCGGATGTTCCCGATCGTCGGCGACGGCGGCGGTGTGACGTCCTTCATCCATCTCGACGATGCGGCTGCGGCGACGGTGCTCGCCCTCGAGTACGACAAGCCGGGGATCCTCAACATCGTCGACGACGAGCCCGCCCCGATCCGGGAATGGCTGCCGGTGCTCGCCGAAGTGCTGGGCGCCAAGCCGCCACGCCACGTCCCGCGCTGGCTGGCGCGACTGTTCGCCGGCGAGTTCCTCGCGACGATGGCGACCGAGGGCCGGGGGGCCTCGAACGCGAAGGCCAAGCGCGAACTCGGGTGGACCTTGCGCTACCCCAGTTGGCGTCAGGGGTTCGTGGCCTCGTACGCGACGATCGATGAGTCGACCGATCGGACGGGGGTGCCGTCCGGCTGAAAAGGAGGTGACGTGGCCGAGCGGATGATCGAAGCCAACGGCGTGGAGCTGTGCACCGAGCCGTTCGGCGACCCGAACGATCGTCCGACCCTCCTGATCATGGGCACGGGCGCGTCGATGCTGTGGTGGGAGGAAGGGTTCTGCCGGATGGTCGCTGGCCACAACCGATTCGTGACCCGTTACGACCACCGCGACACCGGGCGATCGGTCGCCTACCCGCCGGGGCAACCGGGCTACACGGGCGACGACCTCGTCGCCGACGCGGCCGGCGTGCTCGACGCCTACGACATCCCCGCCGCGCACGTGGTGGGCGCGTCCGCGGGCGGAGCGTTCGCCCAGCTCCTCGCGCTGGACTTCCCCGATCGGGTGCGGTCGCTCGTGCTCATCAGCACCTCGCCCGCGACTCCCGGAGCTCGCGGGCTCCCGCCACCGACGCCGGCGTTCGGTCAGTTCGTCAGTTCCGCCCACGTGGACTGGGCGGACGCCGACTCGGTGGTCGAATACCTGGTCGGATACTCCCGCATGCTCGCCGGGGACCAACGGTCCTTCGACGAGCCCGCGGCCCGGGAGCTCATCCGCCGTGACGTCGCGCGGGCGCGGGACGCGGCGTCCATGCAGAACCACGACCTGCTCGCTGGTGGCGAGCGAGAACGCGGGCGGCTGGCGTCGATCACGGTGCCCACGCTCGTGATCCACGGCACCGCGGATCCGATGTTCCCG
>JBKOUV010000204.1:0-7095 GCA_046723555.1 Actinomycetota bacterium
GCTCGGGATCGGCATCACTCGGGGCGTAGTTCGCGCTGGCGTCAGAGAATCAAGGGTCTCAGGTGTCCCACATGGTCACCGAAACCGCGCACACCGGCCCGGGGCCGACCTTGTTGTAGGCGGCGATCTTCACGTCGTAGCGCTCGAAGTTGTACGGGATCGGCAGGGGGCTGGCGTCGTAGGTTGTGGCGCCCCACACGGAGGTGTCCTCCACCAGCGGGCCGTGTTCGTCCCAGATCTTGAGTTGGTAGAAGAGGATCGGGTCTCCTCCGTCGCTAGCCGGGGGATTCCACGTGATCCTCGCCGTTTCGGACCCGTAGCCGCCCAGCTGGATGGCGTTGCAGGCTGCCGGCGCACTGGGAACCTTGGCTGGGATCTTGACCGTGAACTGGATGTACGGTCCGACACCGAAGGCGTTCTCGGCGACGATTCGGTAGTAGTAGGTGTTGCCGAGGTCCACCGGGCTGACGTTGTGGACGTAGTTCAGCGACTGCGGATTCACGGTCCCGACAGGGGTGTACGGCCCGCCCGGGCTCGCCGCCGCATAGACGTAGTACTTGGTGATCGGTTGCCCTCCGTCATAGGTCGGGGCCGACCAGGTGATGGTGAGCTGGTCGTTGGCCACGATGGCCGACGGGTTGAGCGGCGTCCTCGGAACACCGTACGGGATGGATTGCACGACGGTGCTGGGCGCACTCCAGCCGGCCTCGTTGTGGGCGCGAATGCGGAACGCGTACGTGTCGGCGGTGGTCAGGCCCATGGCGTCGTGGCCGAGCGTTGCCAGGTCGGCGACGTGCTCCCACGGTCCACCGTTTGTGGACTTCTGGACGCGGTACGTGTCGATGGTTGCTCCGCCGTTGCTCGTCGGCTTCAACCATGACAGCGCCACCATGTCCTTGCCCGGTGTCGCCACCGGTGACAGGGGGGCGGTCGGTACGGTGCGGGGCACCGCGCTGACGACTTTGCTCGGTGTGCTCCAGCCGGCGGCGTTGTGGGCTCCGACACGGAAGGAGTACAACTTGCCGTTGGCCAGCCCGGTGGCGGTGTGGCTCAGGGTGGTCGGCCAGGCGATCGTCTTCCAGGTTCCGCCGGCGACGGACCGCTGCAGGCGGTACTTGTCGATCTTCGCTCCGCCGTTGCTCGACGGCTTCGACCACGACAGCGCCACCATGCCCTTGCCCGCTGTCGCCACGGGCGACAGCGGCGCCTTCGGCACCGTGCGGGGCACCGCGCTGACGACTTTGCTCGGTGTGCTCCAGCCGGCTGGGTTGTGGGCAGCGATCCGGAAGTAGTAGCGCTTGCCGTTCACCAGTCTGGTGGCCCGGTAGCGGCGCACGGTCGGCTTGGCGATCCGCTTCCACGGTCCGCTCTTGCTGGTCGCCCGCTGCACCCGGTAGGTGTTGATGGTCGCTCCGCCGTTGCTCGACGGCCTCGCCCAGGTCAACCTGACGGCAGTGTTGCGGGCACGCGCCGTCGGTGCCCGCGGCGCGCTCGGTGCGGTGACGGCGGTGACGGCACCGTCGGGGGTTGGTGTGTGGGCGGCGGCCGGACTGGCCGTCGACGCCGAGAATCTCGGCGCGGTTGTCGCCGTGGCATTGTCGGCGCGGGTGGTGCCGGCGAAGCCACCGACAACGCTGGCGACGGTGGCGGCGACCAGGAGGCCGCGGCGGAGGTGGCGGGTGATGTTCATGGGTTGCTCTTTCGCGTCGGTCGGGACCTGATGGGGTCCCGCTGCGACGAGATTGGCGATCCACAGCCGAGTCGGGATGAGTACCGGCTGCTCATTCGTCGCCCCGTCGACCGTGAGTAATCGCGTGCCTTCCGAAATCCGGAGGGCGGCCGGGTCGAGGCGCTCTGTTCGTGGCAGTCTTCGCGCCGTGGCGTACTACGAGCGCTCGACGACGAGCACGACGCTCGATGGGTTGCCCGATCCGATCCGTGCCGCCGTGCGCGCGCGGGCGGAGGCTTCGCAGATGACCGTCCCCACAGACGCGCCGGTCTTCGTGACTCGCAGCCGCCGGCTGCGAAAGCCCAGTCTGTTCGAACGGCTGACGGGTAGCGGCAAGGACACGGAACATCTGACGGCGATGGTGCTCGGCGCCAAGGACGTACTGGTTGCGACGTACGGGGAGCGGAGCGGGACGGTGGTGCTCACCGCTCGGCTCGAGGACGTCGAGGTTGGGTCGACCGCCGACCGCCTCGCCGCCGAGATCGGCGAGGACGGCGTGACCGTGACCGGGTTCCCGACGACGGTGGAGGGCACGACCGGCCCCGGTTCGTTCTTCGTCGGCCTCGGCGCCCCCGACGGACCAGAGGCGCGCGCCGCGCTCGAAGCCGCCGTGCGCCGCGCGAAAGCCTGAGGCGTACGGTGCACGTGGCGACCGACCGATGGATGAGCCAGGCGCCCTAGCCGTGCCCGTTCTGCGACGCAAGCAGGTACGTCGGATCGGTTGCCGACGCCTTTCCTGACTCGAGCACACAGAATCGCTCGGCGACCGATCCGCCGAGCACCGCCAGCGCGCCGAGCACCGTCATCGTCCGGCTGCGCCGGCCGAGGAGGAGCAGACCGCTGCCGCCGAGGCTGAGCCCGCCGGCGAGGTGCCGCCATCGTCCGGCCCGGTCCCGGCGCCGGGCGCGGGCCAGCCTGCCAAGGCGGTGCTCCATCGCCCGGGAGGCGAGCACCGACCCGAGCGCGCCGGCGATGGCGACCGTCTGCGCCGGTCCCTGCTCGGCCCGGGGGGCCGTCATCGCGCTGGCCGCACCGGCACTCGCCGCCGCGCTCGCCGCGAACACGAACGGCAGCTCCTGTCTCGCCTCGTGCCACACCGGCGTGGCGGTGTCAGAAACGAGCACGGCCGTGTACGTCGCCACACCGGCGCCCAGCACCCCGCCGAGCAGATCGAGCGCCGTGGCGGTGCGCCGGCGCCGCGGGAAGGCATCGAGGAGGGCGGCGCCGGATGCCGTCGGGCCGTAGACGGCGAGCAGCCAGCTACCGATGCTCATCGGCGAGGTCGGCTTGAGCACCCGGAGCATGTTGAAGAACCGATCCCGACGCCCGAGGTCGAGCACAAGGAGGATCGGGCTGGGGATGAAGCCGGCCAACGCCCACCGGCGGGCGTGCCGCGCCAATGAGCGCCGGCCGGTCAACCGCGCGGCTGCCGCCAGAACGGATGACGCGCCGGCGAGTCCCCCGGTGAACAGGTACAGGGCGATCTCGCGCTTCCACGGTGCCGGTTGAAGAACCGGCTGCCCGTAGTAGCCGGGCTGATCACCGTCCGACTTCCATCGCCGCGCCGTCGCCTCGGTGAGCGTCATCGCGGGTTACCCAGCGCGGCACCGAGCATCGCCAGCACCAAGGCGCCGGCGGCGACGGCGGCCCGCTTCCACGTCGCGGCCAGATCCCGTGTCGGCACGACCGGCTCCGGCGGCAGCCCGTACTCCTCGGGTTCGTCGAGCAGGAGGAAGAACGCACCGGCACCGCCGACGCCATCGTTCGGATCGTCGCCGTACAGCCGGGCGCCTTCGACTCCGGCGGACTCCAGCACCCCCAGCCGCGCCGCCGCTCGTTCGCGCAGCTCGTCGAGGGGCCCGAACTGGATCGACTCGGTGGGGCAGGCCTGCGCGCAGGCCGGCTCCATGTCGCCCCGCAGGCGGTCGTAACAGAGCGTGCACTTCCACACCCGCCCGTCGTCCTCCCGCCGCGAGATCACCCCGAACGGACAGGCGGGGACACAGTAGCCGCAGCCGTTGCAGATGTCCTCCTGGACGACCACGGTCCCGAACTCGGTGCGGAACAGCGCGCCCGTCGGGCAAACGTCGAGACAGCCGGCGTGCGTGCAGTGCTTGCAGACGTCGGAGCTCATCAGCCAGCGGATGTCCGGGCCACCGGTGGCGCCGTCGCCCTCCACCGGCACTTCCCGGGTCTGTTCGATGAAGGCCACGTGGCGCCAGTTGTCGGCGTCGAGGTGGCGGGTGTTATCGAACGAGTGACCCGACAGCTCGCGGGGTGTGTCCGGGACGAGGTTCCACTCCTTGCAGGCGACCTCGCACGCCTTGCAGCCGATGCACAGCGTCGTGTCCGTGAAGAAGCCCATCCGGTCGGGCACGTTCAATCACCTCCTCCACGGTGCGCCGCGACGAACTGGCGGACGGCGGGCCCGCGGGGACGCCGGCCGGCGATGACGTCGCAGGTCAGCGCCTTCGTGTCCTGGATGTGCACGTTCGGGTCGAGCGCCAGCCCGAGCAGGTCGTTCGGCGAATCCCCGGTGGACAAGCCCCGGCGACCCCAGTGGTACGGGATGCCGATCTGGTGCACGACCTGGCCGCGCACGTGCAGCGGGGTGATCCGGCGGGTGACGAGAACCCGCGCCTCGACCGCGGCCCGAGCCGTCACGAGTGTCGCCCAACCGCCGTGCTCGAGCCCGCGCAGTTCGGCCAGTTCCGGGCTGACCTCGCAGAACAGCTCCGGTTGGAGCGCGCTCAGGCGACCGACCGTGCGGCTCATCGCCCCTGCGGTGTGGTGCTCGGTCAGCCGGTACGTGGTGAGGACGAACGGATACGCGTCGCCGCTGGCGCCATTCGTCGGGTTCGCCGGGTTGGCCGGATGCTCGAGCGCCTCGATCGCCGGGTTCGCTCGCTGCCGGTACAGCGGGTTCGCCACGGGCGACTCGAACGGCTCGTAGTGCGTGGGCAACGGTCCGTCCCGCAGCCCGGCCGGCGCGAACAGCCAGGCCTTGCCGTCGGACTGCATGATGAACGGGTCCTGTCCACTGAGCGCTTGCTCACCGGTGGCGTCGGGCGGCGGCCGATAGTCCGGCGCCGTGGCAGGGGGGAAGTCCGGAACGTCCGGTCCGGTCCACTGGTTCTGCTCCCGGTCCCAGTAGACGTACCGCTTGCGGTCCGACCACGGCCGTCCATCGGGTCCGGCTGAGGCGCGGTTGTAGAGGATGCGCCGGTTGGCCGGCCAGGCCCAGCCCCACTCGGCGGCGACCCAATCCTGATCCGATCCGGGGCGACGCCGGCGCGTCTGATTCACGCCGTCGGCGCGGCAGCCGCAGTAGATCCAGCAGCCACAGCGCGTGGATCCGTCGTCCTTCAGCTGGGTGTACGACGAGAGCGGCGCACCGTTCGAGTCCCACCCGTTGATCTCGGCGAGGACCGCTTCGGCGTCGGGATCGTCGTGGCGCCCCACGGTCGGGTACTCCCACGTGAGGTCGAGGAGCGGCCGGTCACGGTCGTCGGGGGAGCCGGCGAGCTTCTGGCGAATGATCCGCCCGAGGTGGTACGCGAACCAGAGCTCGGAGCGTTGGTCGGCTACCGGCTCGACGGCTCGGTCGTGCCATTGCAGCAGTCGCTGGGTCTGGGTGAACGAGCCGTCCTTCTCCGTGTGCGCGGCGGCCGGCATCAGGAACACCTCGGTCGCGATGTCCCCGCTGCGGAGCTCTCCGGTCTCGATCTCCTGGGAGTCGTACCAGAAGGCGGCGGTCTCGGTCTGCTGGAAGTCCCGGACGACGAGCCAGTCCAACTTGGCGAGGGCCAACCGGTGCATGCGCGAGTTGCCCGACCCGACCGCGGGGTTCTCGCCCAACGCGAAGAACCCGGTGACGCTGCCGTCGAGCATGCCGAGCACGGTCTGGTACGAGGAGTGGTCCCCGGTCAGCCGGGGGAGGTACCCGAACGCGAAGTCGTTCTCGGCGGTCGCCGCGTCTCCCCACCACGCCTTGAGCAGGCTGACCAGGTAGTCATCCATGTGGCTCCAGAAGCCGGCGAGGGCCGACTCGTGGCTGAGGAACTCGTTCAGGTTCTCGCCGTGCTCGGCGTGGGGCATCGGGATGTACCCCGGGAGCAGGTTGAACAGCGTCGGGATGTCGGTCGATCCCTGGATGCTGGCGTGCCCGCGGAGGGCGAGGATGCCGCCGCCGGGCCGGCCGATGTTCCCGAGCAACGTCTGGAGGATCGCCGCGGTGCGGATGTACTGGACGCCGACCGAGTGATGGGTCCAGCCGACGGCGTAGCAGAACGCGCCGGTGCGGTCCGGTCCGGAGTTGTCGCAGAGCAGCTGGGCGACCCGCTCGAACAGCTCAGGGCGGATGCCGCAGGTCTCGACGACCATCTCGGGGGTGTAGCGGGCGAAGTGCCGCTTCAGGATCTGGTACACGCACCGTGGATGCTCGAGCGTCGGATCCTGCTCGTCGGGCTTGGTGCCGTGGCGGCCACCGAGGGCACCGCTGGTCTCTCCGTACGCGGCGGCGTGTTCGCGTACGCCGGCGGCGGCGGCCACCGACCCGCTCGAGTACCGCCAGCTGGTCGGGTCGTAGGTTCCGCTCGCGGGATCGAATCCGGAGAACACCCCGCCCAGATCCTCGGCATCGACGTATTCGTTCGAGATGAGCGTCGCCGCGTTCGTGTACGCCAGCACGTACTCCCGGAAGGCGCGGTCGCGGGTCAGCACGTAGTTGATCAGCCCACCCAGGAACGCGATGTCGGTCCCGGCGCGGAGGGCGACGTGGATGTCCGCCAGCGCCGACGTCCGGCTGAAGCGCGGATCGACGTGGATAATCGTGGCGCCCCGTTGCTTGGCCTCCATCACCCACTGGAAGCCGACCGGATGCGCCTCCGCCATGTTGGAGCCTTCGATGACGATGACGTCCGCGTGCTGGAGGTCCTGCTGGAAGGTGGTGGCGCCACCCCGACCGAACGAGGTTCCCAAACTGGGGACCGTCGACGAGTGTCAAATGCGGGCCTGGTTCTCGATCTGGACGGCCCCGAGCGCGGTGAACAGCTTCTTGAGGAGGTAGTTCTCCTCGTTGTCGAGCGTCGCCCCCCCGAGCGATGCGAACCCCATCGCCCGGCGGAGCGGCCGACCCTCCTCGTCGCAGTCCTGCCACGATTCCCGGCGATTGGCGATCACCCGGTCGGCGATCATGTCCATCGCCCGTTCGAGCGGGAGGTCCTCCCAGTGGGTGCCGTATGGCCGGCGGTACTTGACGTCGGTCAGCCGTGACGGCGCCGTGACGAGCGACTTCGTCGCCGCCCCTTTCGGGCACAGGCGGCCGCGCGAGATCGGACTGTCGGCGTCGCCTTCGATCTGCACGA
>JBKOUV010000035.1:0-10422 GCA_046723555.1 Actinomycetota bacterium
GGTACATCGGTACAGCGTGCACCTCACATCCGAGCGGTCGCCCCACCACAAGCTCCACCGCCATCGTCGCGTTGCGCAACGCCCGACTGCACCATGTCGGACTCGAGGACCACACGGCCGTGCTGTGCCTGTTGGCCAAGCGACATCACGACCTCATCGCCGCGCGGACACGGGCGATGTGCCGGCTGCACACCACCGTGTGCTTCCTGGTCGAGGGCCATCTGCCCCGACGGCTGCAGGCCCACCGGGCGGCGAGGATCCTCGCCGGCATCCACCCGACCACGACGATCGACGT
Organism: Actinomycetota bacterium; assembly: GCA_046723555.1. Taxonomy (GTDB): domain Bacteria; phylum Actinomycetota; class Acidimicrobiia; order Acidimicrobiales; family Ilumatobacteraceae; genus JALZMG01. The sequence goes on from JBKOUV010000035.1 coordinate 296, forward strand.
GGAGCGCAAAGCGCTCGCCCGCGACCTGCTCGTTGAAGTCCGTCGTCTCGACCGCGAGCTCCACCACCTCGGCGTTCGCATCCGTGGTGCCGTGGAGTCCGCCAGCACCACCGTCACCCAGCTGGATGGAGTCGGCCCGATCGTTGCGGCGTACCTCCTCGGTTACAGCGGCGACGTGAGCCGATTCCCAGCGCCGGCCACTACGCCCGTTACAACGCCACCGCCCCCATCGAGGCCTCCAGCGGACCAGTGATCGGCACCGGCTCAACCCACGCGGCAACCGCCAGCTCAACCACGCCATCCACATGATCGCCGTCACCCAGGTCCGCCACGACACCCCGGGACGCGCCTACTACCGACGCAAGCAGGCCGAGGGCCACAGCCGCAAAGAAGCGATGCGGGCCCTCAAACGACGCATCAGCGACGCCGTCTACCGACAACTCCTCGCTGACAACCACCGCTGACCAGCGGGCCCGGGAGGACACGCGGGAACGACTCCAATGGCCAGCGTGACCGGCTCTACACCCTGACGGCCGGCTCTTCGGTCAAGTCACTCCCAGGCCCACCACCAACGCTACGACCCCGCCACACGCGCCTGGTTTACGCGCGGCCCGACACCCGGCCTTGACACCAACAGGATTCGATGCCGTGGTCTGCCCCGGCGTCCGCGGTCGTGACCGGAGGGCGTCACGCCGCCCAGCTGCGTGCCATCGTCTTGCCAGCTGGCGGACGTGCGAGTCCAGAGCAGCGCCGATCTGTGCGTGTCTGGTCGGCACGGGTCGACGAACCCGAGACATCTCAGCGTGCCCGCCGTGCGTCCAATACCTTGACGTCTAATTCTTCGATATCTAACGTTGACCATCGCGGGCAGAGGAGAAGGCAGCTCATGTCCAACAACGACCCAACAGGCAAGGTCGCACTGGTCGCCGGTGCCAGCCGCGGCATCGGCGCCGACACCGCCAAGGCGTTCGCCGCTGCCGGCTACGCCGTCGCCCTCGGCGCACGCGACACCGCGGCATTGGGGCAGGTTGTCGCCGAAATCGAAACATCCGGCGGTCTGGCCGTCGCCGCGGCCACCGACGTCGGCGACGACGATTCGATGCGCACTCTCGTTCAGCTCGCCGTCGACACGTACGGGCGGCTCGACGCCGCCTTCAACAATGCCAGCGACGGGCCGATGCCGGCGCCGCTCGCTGACATCGATCCCGCCGGATTCGACCGCGGCATCCAGACCAACGTCCGCGGCACCTTTCTCGGCATGCGGCACGAGATCCCCGCGATGCTCGAGAACGGCGGCGGGGCGATCGTCAACATGGCGTCGGTCGCCGGGGTACGGGCGATGACGAACCTCGCCGCGTACGTCGCCAGCAAGTCGGCGATCATCGGCCTCACCGAGGTCGCGGCCCTCGACTACGCCGACCGAGGCGTCCGGGCGAACGTGGTCGCCCCGGGACCGATCCTCACCCACCACCTCGAGCGAGCCGGCATCGAGGCGCAGCAACTCGCCGCCCAAGCCGTACCAATGGGCCGTCTCGGCACGACCCGCGAAGTCGCCGACGTCGTCCTGTGGCTCTGTTCCGACCAGTCCTCGTTCGTGACCGGCGCCGTCGTGCCCATCGACGGCGGACAGCTCGCCGGGAACAACCCGCCAAGCATGTACCGCCAAGGCGAAGGCATGACTCCGACCCGCACAACCAGCCAGTGAGCGCTCCGAACAACCCCGACACGACAGACGGTCATGACAACTGGCAACCCCAGGCAAATCGACCAACTCCCGCCGAGACGGGCACCAACACCGACGTTCTGGAATCGATCGTGACCGACGACATCCACCTCGTCGTGCCCGACGGATTTCGTGCTCGGGCGCAATGGCTCGACCGCTCGCGCTCGGCCCACCTCTCCACCACAGGTCCTCACCGGAGCGACTCGACGAGGCGCTCGATTCGTCGCTGGCGTGTCGCCGCGAACTTCGCCGCCACGACGTCGTTGACGTGCTTGCGGCGGAGGCCGAAGGGGAGTCGGTCGAAGGCGGCACGGACCGTCGGGTCGGCGTCGAGGGCGACCTTCAGGTCGGCTGGCTCGTCCACCTCGCGTGGCTCCGTATCGAGTTCAAGCGTCACTTCGATGTCATCTCCTTCGTCGATGCCAGCCGCGGCGCGGTTCGCGGCGCTGATGCCCACCAGGTACCGCCCGCCCTTCGACGCGACGCGGCTGCGCCACGTGTGGCCGTTGATCGTGATCGCAACCTTCGGTCGCTTTCCCTGCCCGAGAGCGTCGACGACCTCGCCGGGCACCTCGGCGCCGGTTGCGTTACCGGCGGGCACGACGATGGAATGGAAGGTCTCGGCGGTCAATGATCTCTCCCTACGTGAATCGCACGATGTTGCCCGCCGGGGTTGGGCACGACGCTAGCGCGGACACCGCCCGCCCGAGTCGGGGGTTACTGGGCACGTGACGGTTCGGCAACAGAACGACGCGCTCGGTGGTGACGGCGAGGTGCGCGCCGGGAGTTCACGCGTCATCACCCTGGTCGCGAACAACCAGGCAACGCCGAGGTCGTGCTCGCCGTCTGAGATGACATCACCCCTCACCGCCAAGCCAGTGCGCCGCACGACAAGGCGAACGCTGCGTGGTGGTCGTGGACGAGGAGCTGTACCGAGCGGAGGAGGCGCGCAACGGACGCATCCAGAGCCGTCCTCGGACTCGACGAAGTCGATGTTTTCAGCGCGTTGGTTCGGCGACGGTTTCGTCACGTTGGGTTGCGAACGGCAGGTTCGAAGAGTTCGACGATGTTGCCGGAGGGGTCTTGGAGCAGGATCTGCTTGCCGCCGGGTCCCTCGATGATGTCGTTGCGGAACCGGGCGCCGGCGCCACCGAGGCGGGCGACCTCTGCGCTGAGGTCATCGACGATGACATGGATGCGGTTCCAGCCGCCCGGTCCCGGCTTGGTGCCATCCGGCATTGCCCGCCCCGCGGAGCTGGTGGGCCCGGCCAGCAGCAGCCGGAGGTTGCCGCGCTTCACGTGGGCGATCGCCGGCCCGGCGCGGTGCAACACCTCGAAGTCGAGGACATTGGTATAGAAGGCGATCGCTTCGTCGACGTCGTCGACCATGTAGCGGATGCTGACGGTCTCATCGTTGTGCATTCGGGGTCCTCCGGGGGCGGTTTAAACGACAGGTACAGGACGAAGCTGATCGGTATCTCGAGTTCGGCGGTGCGCTCGAACGCCGCTAGGGCGCACGCTTGGGCGAAAGTTCGAGCGCGCAGTGCGGCGCTCCACCCGCCCGCTCACGTGTCGAGGAGGAGGTTGAGGTCGGCCAGCTTGCTGGGGTCGAGCACGGTCTCAGATTGCGTGATGCGGCCCCCGCGCACGGTCACCGTGCTGAAACTGGCGACCCGGCCGTCGCGAATACCGACGACGGTTGGTTTGCCGATGCCCGGCAGCGAAAGAAGTGTGATCGACGAGCCGGGCCCGTAGTAGTGCAAGGCCATGCGGGCGATGGTCTCGCGGCCGGTAATCGGAGGCCCGTGGCGGCGTTTGCCGTAACCCGGTAGGTCGATGAGCTCGCCGACGGCAACACCGATGTCCACGTGACTGGTGCAGTCGGGGTCGATGACGGCGAGCATGCCCTCGAAGTCGCCGGTGGAGCAGGCGGTGATGAACTTCTCGGCCACTCGGTGGACGTCGGCCGCCTCGACGGTGAAACGGCCCGCGTGATCAGGGTTGATGGCCCTTCGGGCCCGGCTGGCCAGCTGTCGGCAGGCCGTTGGGCTGCGGCCCAGGATCTCGCTGATGGCGTCGAATGAGTAGCTGAACACGTCGTGGAGGACGAAGGCGATGCACTCCGCCGGGGTCAGCTGCGTCATCACGATGTGGAGCGCGAGCCTGACCTCGTCGTAGAGCGTGATGCGGTCGGCGGGGTCCATGTCTGGCGCCGGAGGTGGTTCGAGCGCGTGCAGGTTGGTGGTGCTTCGCCGTTGCCGGTCAGCCGAGCGGAGGCGATCGACACAGAGCCGGCTCACGACGACAGTGAGCCATCCGCGCACGTCATCGATCTCGTCGAGGTTCTGCTCGACGAGCCGGGCAAAGGCCTCCTGCACCGCGTCCTCCGCCTCGCTGATGCTGCCGAGCACTCGAAACGCGACGTTGAGCAGGTAGCGGTGCTGGTCACGCCAGGCGGCACCCAGTCGAGTGTCGAATTCGAACTCGCCGGAATCGGCCATGCCGCTCCTCCAGGATCTCCAGGTTGGCCCCGCCGACGGCCGGTTCCACCGACGACAGACATCGGCTAACGACGAACGAGCCAGTTGGAATGTGACGCGGGGTCCAGCTGACCGCGCTGCCGGTGAAGACGTCACCGCCAGTCGCTTCCGACGCTTCTCGAGCCGCCTGTCGATTCTCGCCGTTCTCATTTGTCTCTATGACCACCACCCAAGAGGAGGAAGCGATGAAGTACATGTTCCTGATCACGAACGGCATCACGCCCGCCGACCCCGAAGCCTGGGCGACGCTCACCGAAGAGCAGCAACAATCGGTGTTCGCCGACTACACGGCGTTGAACCAGACGCCTGGCGTCACATCCGGTATCGGCCTCGACGCTCCCGAGACCGCGACGACCGTGCGAGTCGAGCACGGCAAGATGCTGACGACGGACGGGCCATTCCTCGACATCAACGGGGCGATCGGCGGCTACCTGCTCTTCGAGGCGGACAACCTCGATGCTGCACTCGAGCTCGCCGCGCGGATCCCGGCAGCTCGCCTCGGCGGCGCAGTGGAGGTCCGTCCCACGAAGGAGTGGTGACCCGCGTGCAACTGCTGTAGTAGCTCGCCCGGCACGGGTGAACGTGCACGATTGTCTCAAGGCCAATCGGAGGGCGACTCATGACGATCGACCGGCGCGAGCCGGTTCGGCGGGCGCGGCAGGCAGCGGCAATCGGCGGGGACACGCGGGCTCGGCGCCCCTTCTGCATGGGCGGGGAGGGTCAGAGCGACCAGTGCGGTGAGGGCGATCGTGGCTGCGACGACGAGGACGGCGTCTCTGAGTCGGTGGCGATCCTCAGGGGCTCATCGGCGAGGCTTCCGGTGCCGGAATTGGCGACGAGGACCAGGACGGCGAGACCGACCGCGGCTCCGATCGCCGTGCTCGTCGACGCGATGCCTGAGGCGACTCCCTGCTCTGCGTCGACACCCCTGTCCGGGCGGCGATGAACATTGTGGTGAAGACCACACCGTCGCCGACGCTGACTGCGATCAGCCGGGGACCAGGGCGGCGTAAGTGTCATCCGGCGACATGCCGAGGCCGAGCGCGGCTGCCCCGAGTGGCTTGGTGAGTACTCGCGTAAACGATGTGTTCCACTAGGAAGTCGTTGTGACGACGTACCCGTCGGCGGCACCGAGGATCTCTGCTCGCACGCCTCCTTCGCCCCATGGCCACCACTCGACTTGGTCGGCGCAGCTGACGTCCCAGCCTTCCTGCGACGCTTCAGTTGGCGGGCTCGTCGATTCCATCCGTGCTCCACATCGTGTTTGGCACCGGGTCCATGACGGGGACTCGGCCACTGTCCGCGCCCGTCGCCAGCACGCCAGTGCCTCTGGTCGGTGTCGCTTGTTGCGCGGAGGCCTGCCGGTCCCAGCAACAGCCAGGTATGCCAGCCGCGACCGCGGCGCTTGCGGTTTCGAGCGCCGCTGAATGGGCGGGCTCGACCGCGGACGGGGCGGTGAGGGTGGGGCGAGCGGGCAGGAAGCGGGCGGCGAAGGCGGCGCCGGCGATGAGGACACCGGCGGCGACGAGGCAGCCGAGTTGGAACCCGTCGAAGAACGCGGTTTGGGACGCCGCGAGTAGCGGTTGGCCGGCAGCACCCATCTGGTCCGCGATGGCGAGGGCGGCGCCGATCGAGTCGCTGGCGGCGTCGACCGCTGGTGGGGGCAATGCGCCGGCTGCGTCCTGGATGCCCGAGGCGTAGAGGGACGCGTAGACGCTGCCGATGATGGCGACGCCGAGCGTGGCGCCGAGCTCACGGGTGGCGTCGTTGACGGCCGAGCCGACGCCGGCCTTCTCTTTGGGCACGACGCCCATGATCGCTTCGGTGGCGGGAGCGGTGGTCAGGCCCATTCCGACGCCGGCGAGGATCATCTGGCCGACGATCTGGATGTAGGGCGTCGCGATGCTGTTGGTTGACACCCAGGCGAAGGACGCGCCGACGAGCAACAGACCGGTGGCGACGACGGCCTTGCTGCCGATATCGACGGCAAGCCGCACACCGGCGAGCGACCCAATGGCGATACAAATCGCGACGGGCAGAATCCGCAGGCCGGTGCTCAAGGGGGCATAGCCCTTGAGGAACTGGAAGTACTGCGTGACGAGGAAGATGAACCCGGCCAGGCTGAAGAAGATGAACATGATCGAGCCGCTCGCGGCGGAGAACCGCAGGTTTCGGAACAGCGACACGTCGAGCATCGGGTGGACGCGGCGCCGCTCCCAGCCCACGAACACGGCGGCGACAGCGGCGGCGAGTGCGAAGCCACCAATGGTGGCCGAATCAGTCCAGCCCCGGTCAGGCGCCTCGATGATGGTGAACACCAAGGTGCCGATGGCGACGGTGGACAGGGCGAGGCCGACTACATCGACCGGCGGCGTGGCCGGATCTCGGGAGGTCGGGACGAACAACGCGGCGCCCAACAACGTCACCGCGGCCACGGGTGCCATGGCGAGAAAGACGCTGCCCCACCAGAAGTGCTCGAGCAGCCAGCCGCCGGTGATCGGACCCAAGGCAACGCCAAGCCCGGTCATCGCCCCCCACAGTCCGATGGCGCGGGCTCGCTCGGTCCGTTCGGTGTACAGGTTGGAGATGATCGCCAGGGTGGCGGGAAAGATGAGCGCGGCGCCCACCCCCATCACCGCCCGCACCGCGATCAGCGTGTCGGCGCTGTGGACAAGCCCACCGACGGCGGTCGCGCATCCGAACACCGCCAGCCCGGTGAGCAGGGCTCCTTTGCGGCCGTAGCGGTCGCCGAGACTTCCCGCCGCCAGAACCAGCGCGGCGAACGTGAGCGTGTACGCGTCGACCACCCACTGCAGCTGTCGGGTCGACGCCTCCAGCTGGCGGACAAGCGATGGAAGGGCGACGTTGACGATGGTCGTGTCCAGGTTGATCGTGAACGCGGCCAGGCACAACACGGCGAGCGCCAAGCCCCGATGAACGGGCCTCGTGGTCGGCATGAGACAACGATGACGAAGCGTTGGTGGGCGGGATATCCGTAATTCCGCGGATTGTCTCCAGGCTGGGCCAGCCCTCTCGGCGGAAGCGGTTACGCGGACGGGCCGAGGGACCCGAGCAGTCGTTGTGCGCCCGCCGAGTCACCGTCGAGCGAGATCATACGGTCGGCCCCCGGGCTTGGGATCTCGACGTCGCCGCTGACGATCCGCGTCAGGGTGTGCTTGGTCATCGTGATCGTGGCATCGGCGGTCGGTGCCGGGCCGTGGGCAGGATGGAGGTGGCCTTGCTGGGCTCGGATGTGAAAGATCTCGTCGTCGATACGTAGTTCGTAGGTTGCGTCAGGGATGGACCCATCTGGCTTGGCGGTCACGGCGAGACCGAGGACCAGCCAGGTGCTCCTGACCTCGTCATCTTCACGGGGCTGACCGAGCAGGCTTATCCCCCAATTGGCCAGGGCGGCCAACACGGGGCCCAGACCCCGGCCCTGCTCGGTGAGCTCGTAGACGACGGATGCGGCTGGAGGGTGCAGGTTTCGCTTGGCGACCAGCCCCTGTTGTTCGAGTTCCCTCAGCCGGCTGGTGAGCACACTCGTGCCGATCCCCGGAAGCCCGTTGGCAAGGTCGGTGAAGCGCCGGGGCCCGAGGAGCAGCTCTCGGACGATCAGCAACGTCCAGCGCTCTCCGACCTCGTCGAGCGCTCGCGCAACGGCGCAGTACTGGTGATAGTGGCGAGCCACGTAGCAAGCCTAATCGGGACTTCTGTCACAGAAGTTCATCGTGAGTTTCTCGAAGTGTTTCGTTACGATCAGTTAGTGTGCTTGCCACCAGGGCGGTTGGCGCGTCTCCTCAAGCCGGCTCATCGGCCGTGACGAGGATGTACACGGACTGATCCGGCTCCTGGATCGTGTCCGCTTGATCACGCTGGTCGGGGCGCCAGGCTGCGGCAAGACGAGGCTCAGCATGGAGTTGAGCCAGCGCGTGAGCGATCAGTACCCGGCGGGCGTGTGGTTCGTCGAGCTCGCGCCGGTCAACGACGGATGCCTGGTCGCGCAATCGGTGGCCACGGCGCTCGGAGTCGAGGATCAGCAGTGGCGAACCGCGGAGGACGCCCTGATCGACAAGTTCTCCACCCGGGAGACTCTCGTCGTTCTGGACAACTGCGAGCACGTGCTGAGCGCCACCGGCGAGCTGGTCGGCAGGCTGCTCGACGGCTGCCCGTCACTGCGGGTGCTGACCACGAGCCGTACCGCACTCGGCCTGGGCGGCGAACTGGTCTGGCGTGTCGCCCCGCTCGACCTGAGGTCCGGAGTCGAGCTGTTCATCGATCGAGCCGGTGTGAGTACATCCCACAACAGCCCCGGCCGATCGAGCGCCGACGTCATCCACGAGATCTGTCGGCGCCTCGACGGGTTACCCCTGGCCATCGAGCTCGCCGCTGCCTGGTGCCGGGTGCTCCAGCCGGTTGAGCTCCTCGATCGGCTGGAGCCCGCTCTGCCCCTGCTACGCAGTCATGTGCGCGACGCCAATCCCCGGCAGCGAACGATGGAGGCGACGCTCGACTGGAGCTATCAATTGCTGCCTCCTTCCGAGCAACTGCTCTTCGAGCGGCTGTCGGTCTTCGCCGGAGGATTCGACCTCGACGCGGCTCAAGCCCTCACACCCGGTGAAGACGTATTGGACGGCGTGACGTCGCTGGTCGACAGTTCGCTGGTGCTGGCTGAGCCGGGACCCGACAAGATGCGCTTCCGCCTGCTCGAGCCGGTCCGGCAATTTGCCGAAGCCCGGCTTGACGCGCGGGGCGGTCGCGAGGCGACCCAACGCCATCACGCCGAGCATTACCTCGGGTTGGCGATCCGGTCGGAGGCCGAGTTGCGCAGCAGCGAAGCCGGCGCTGTCCTTGCGCAGCTGGAGAAGGAGGAGGACAACTTTCGGGCGGCGTTGCGGTGGGCCCGCCACCAGCCCAATGACCTGGGGCTACGCCTGTGCACCGCGTTGGCGCCGTGGTGGGCGATACGAGGGCGCGCCCATGAGGGACGCACCTGGATGGACGAGATGTTGCGGCGGCGTGCGGAGACCGACGATCTCTCTCTTCGGGCGAGCAGCTTGGCCCGGGCAAGTCGCCTGGCTTGGCGACAGCGCGACTATCCGTCGACCCGATCGCTGCTCGAGGAGAGTCTCGCGATCGGCCGCTCGTTGGACGACCAGCTCGCGGTAGCTCGCCGCCTACGCGGCCTCGCCCTGGTAGCCGTCGCCCAAGGCGACCTCGATGAGGCGACACAGCTGGGCGAGGAGAGCGTGTTCCTGTTCCGTCGGCACGGTGACGGGTACGGCCTCAGCCTCGCCCTGGCCTTCCTGGGACTGACGCTCCAGCTTGCCGGCGACCCCGGTCGAGCCGCGCCGTACGTGCGCGAGGCGCGAGCACTGAGCCGCAGCAGTGGCAGCGTCACCAGCTCGCTCTACAGCCTCGGCAGCCTCGCGTTTGGCGCCATCGCGACCGGTGACCTGACGAGCCTGAGAGCCCACACCGTCGAGATCGTCCATCTGCTGCGAAAGCTGGGCGACAAGTACGAGGACCCGGGTTGGCTCTGGTGGACGGGGGTTGCCCTGGCCAGTGGCGAAGGTCGTTACCACTCTGCTCTCAGGCTGGCCGGCGCAGCCGAAGGCGCTGGCCAGCGCGACGGTCTTCATCTCCATGACCAGCTGCGCCGACAGGTGGAGCCGTGGCTGGACCGGGCGCGGTTCGAACTGGGTCCGGTGGAGTCCGACCAACTCGCTTTCGAAGGCCTCCGGATGTCATCGGGCGAGCTGATGGACGAGGCACTCCGTGACGCGGATCATGTCCGCGCCGGCCCGTTGAGCGCTCGTGAACTGGAGATCGTCGATCTCATCGCTGACGGTCTCACCAACCGC
>JBKOUV010000064.1:0-15174 GCA_046723555.1 Actinomycetota bacterium
GGCGAGCTCACCAATCAGCTGCTCGGCTACCTTCCCTCGGCCGCGGTGGCCCGGGCGTTCCAGCACCGCCGGGATGATCGCATCGAGGCGGCCCGGGCCCGTCTGGACGGCCGGCCCGACTTCGCCGCCAAGGTGCAGGAGCTGGCGAAGATCCTCGACGAGGACGGCTACCTCGCCGCCCCGGAGGAGCTGCCCGACGGATCGTTCCGCATCGCCGAACGGAACTGCGCGATCTTCGCCGTCGCCCGCGAGCACCCGCTGGCCTGCTCGACGGAGCTGGAGTTCCTCCGCGCCGCCCTGCCTGAGGCTGAGATCGAGCGGGTCACCCACATGGTCGCCGGCGCCCACGCCTGCTGCTACGAGATCCGCCGCCGCGACGCGTGACGCCCGCTCGTAAGGTGCTGACCCGTGCCGCGCGTCGCGCTCGCCACGGCCATCGAGCGGGTCGCTCGGGTGGATCCCGATCTCGCTCGGCTGATCGCGACCGTCGGTCCGATCCGCTATCGCCCGCGTGACCCCGACGGCCCATTCGGCGCCCTCGTTCGGGCCATCGTGTTCCAGCAGCTCGCTGGTCGGGCCGCGGTCGCCATCCACGGACGGGTCAGGGCACTTCTCGACGGGGCCCTCACGCCCGCAGGTCTGGCCGCGGTTCCCGACGACGACCTGCGCCGCGCCGGGCTGTCGGGGGCGAAGCTGGTCGCGCTCCGCGACCTGTCCGCCAAGGTCCTCGACGGCACGGTGGTCCTCGACGGGTCATCGCGAGTCCCGGACGACGAGATCATCAGCGGGTTGGTCACCATCCGCGGCGTCGGCCGGTGGACCGCCGAGATGTACCTGATGTTCGAGCTGCGCCGTCTCGATGTCTGGCCGGTCGACGATCTCGGCGTCCGCCAGGGCTACGGCCTGATCTGGTCCATCAACCCCGCCCCGGGCGCCCGGGAGCTACAACCGCTCGGCGACCGCTTCCGCCCGTACCGCAGCGTGGTCGCCCGCTACTGCTGGGAGGCGGTCGCACTCGCCCGTCGGAGCGACACGGCGTTGCGTTAGAGCGGGCAGCCATGGGGCGTGACGTGGCCACCCACTTCCCGCCGTCTCGGTTGGCAAAGGCTCCAGAGGGCGACGGCAGTAGCCGGCGCCGACGCGATCGGGTGCGGGCCCGGCGCGAACTGGGCGGGAATCGTGCCATTGGTCGATCTGGGCGGGAATCGTCTCGGATGCTGCGACGATCTCCGCCCAGATGGCCGTTTGGAACGGATCCCGCCCAGATAGTGGGACGCCGGTCGCGTCGACGGCCAGGGCGGCCCGGTTCAAGAGCTCTGCGACCGGCGTGATGTTCGAGCGGGCGAAGCACGCCAACAATCGGCGGACGCAGTTAGCCGAGGGCCTTGGTGAGGGTCTCGCCGGCGAGGGTGACGGCATCGGTGTCGGGGGCGTTGGCGGGCATGTTGAACACCACGCCGTCGATCCCGATGGCCATGATCTCCTGCACCCGGGCGACGACCTCGTCGGGGTCGCCCCACACCATCCGCCCGAGCAGCTGGGCGCTCGCCGCCTCGTCGGCGAGGAGCGCATCGACGTCGACGCCTCGTGCGGCGAGGAACTCGCCGAGCTTGGCCCGGGCGGCGTCGTGGGTCTCGCCGATCACGAGTGTGGCGAGAGGGGTGACGGTGATGTCGCTGCGGTCCCGCCCGAGGTCGTCGAGGTGGGCCTGCAGGGCTTCGAGCTTGCGCGGCAGCTCGGCGAAGCCCGCCGTCGTGTTCAGCTCGTCGGCGTACTGGGCGGCGAGGCGGAACGTCCGTCGCTCACCCTGGCCGCCGATGAGGATCGGAACGTGGTCTGACACTGGGCCGGGTGAGTTGTAGGCGTCCTTGACCGAGTAGTGGGTGCCGGAGTACGTGGTCACTGGCTGGGAGAACATCGCCCGGCAGATCTCGAGGGCGTCGACGAGGTGCTCGTAGCGCACCTTGAGCGGCGGGAACTCGAAGCCGAGGGAGGCGTGCTCGAGTTCGAACCAGGCCGCGCCGATGCCGAGCAGCGCGCGGCCGCGAGAGATCACGTCGAGGGCGGTGACCTCCTTGGCGAGCAGCGCCGGGTGGCGGTAGGTGACACCGGTGACGAGCGCGCCGAGCCGGATCCGCTCGGTGCGGGCGGCCAGCGCGCTGAGCAGGGTGTAGGACTCGAACATCTCGTTCTGCGGTGGGCCGAGCAGCGGGAGCTGGAAGAAGTGGTCCATCACGAACACGGTGTCGAAGCCGGCCGCCTCGGCGGCGACGGCCTGGGCGGCGACCCGTTCGAAGAGCTCGGTGGGCGCGACGCCGGGATAGGTGAAGTTGGGGATCTGGAGTCCGATGCGCGTGCGTGGCATGCGGCCAGTCTGCCCCTATCCGCGCTGGTAGTTCGGGGCTTCGTTGGTGATCTGGACGTCGTGGGGGTGGCTCTCCTCGCGGCCGGCTGCGGTGACCCGCATGAACCGCGCGCCGGTGCGCAACGACTCCAACGTCGCCGCCCCCGCGTAGCCCATCCCGCTGCGCAGCCCGCCGACGAGCTGGTAGACGACCTCGCCCAGTGCGCCGGCGTAGGGGACCCGACCTTCGATGCCCTCGGGGACGAGCTTGCGGCTGGCGGCGCCGATGGCGGTCGGGGACTCCCCCTGCCCGCTCGCGTAGCGGTCGGCGCCGGGCCCCTGCATCGCGCCGATCGACCCCATGCCGCGGTAGCTCTTGTACCGGCGGCCCTCGAACAGCTCCAGCTCGCCGGGGCTCTCCTCGGTACCAGCGAGCAGCGAGCCGAGCATCACGGTCTCGGCGCCGGCGGCGATCGCCTTGACGATGTCGCCGGAGTACGTGACGCCGCCGTCGGCGATCACCGGGATGCCCCGCCGGCGGGCCCGCCGGGTGGTGTGCCAGATCGCCGAGAGCTGGGGCATCCCCGCCCCGCTGATGACCCGGGTCGTGCAGATCGAGCCGGCCCCGACGCCGACCTTGATCGCGTCGGCACCGGCGTCGGCGAGGGTGTCGACGCCCTCCTCGGTGACGACGTTCCCGGCGACCACGGGCAGGTCCGGCCACCCGCCCTTGATCCGCTCGATCGCCTTGATCACCCCCGCCGAGTGACCGTGGGCGGTGTCGATGGCGACCGCGTCGACGCCCATCGCGACGAGCGCCTCGACCCGGGCCTCGACGTCGTCGCCGACACCGACGGCCGCCGCGCAGCGCAGGCGACCGGCCTCGTCCCGCGACGCGTTGGGGAACTCTTGGCGCTTCTTGATGTCCTTGACCGTGATCAGGCCGGCGAGGCGTCCGGACTCGTCGACGAGCGGCAGCTTCTCGATGCGGTGGCGTTGGAGAATCGCCTTGGCGTCGTCGAGGGTGGTGCCCACCGGCGCGGTCACGAGTCCGTCGGCGGTCATGAACTGGGCGATCGGGCGGTCGAAGTCCGGCCCTTCGCAGAACCGGATGTCGCGGTTGGTCAAGATCCCGACGAGCCGGCCGTCGGCGTCGGTGATCGGCACGCCGGAGAACCGGAACCGGTGCATCAGGGCCTCGGCCTCGTGCAGGGCCGCTGTCGGTGGCAGCGTCACCGGGTCGGTGATCATCCCGCTCTGGCTGCGCTTGACGTTCTGCACTTCGGCGGCCTGGGCCTCGATGGAGAGGTTGCGGTGGATCACGCCGATGCCGCCCTGGCGGGCCATCGCGATCGCCGTCCGGGACTCGGTGACCTTGTCCATCGCCGCCGACACCAGCGGCACGGTGAGGGTGATCCCGGCGGCGAAGGTGGCGGTGGTGTCGACCGTGTCGGGAAGGGTCTCCGAGTAGCCGGGCACGATCACGACGTCGTCGAAGGTCAGCGCCTCGAAGCGGTCGAACAGCTCGTCGTTGGGGTTGGTGGGGTTGGTGGGAGATGTCACGGGCGTACCTCCTGGGGGCGGCGGGCACAGAGCTCGGCGAGGGTGGAGACGAGCAGGCGCTGCTCGGTGGCGTGGACGCGGGCGGTCAGGGACTCGAGGGTGTCGTCGGGTTGGATCGGCACGGTGGCCGTGGCGAGCACCGGCCCGCAGTCGACGCCCTCGTCCGGGACGACGTGGACCATCACCCCGGTGCGGGTGCGTTCGCCGGCGAGGGCCTCCTGCCAGGCGCGCTCGATGGCGTGGGTGCCGGGGAGCTCGCCCGGGAGCGCCGGGTGCAGGTTGACCACCCGGTCCGGGAACCGCCCCAGGAAGCTCATCGTGAGGATCCGCATCCAGCCGGCGAGCACGACCAGGTCCGGCTCGTGGGCGCCGACCGTCGCGGCGAGACGGGCGTCGTAGTCGGGGCGGGCCTCGCCGGGCTCGGGGACGAGGGCGATGGCCGGGACGCCGGCCGCGGCCGCCCGCTCGAGGGCCAGGGCGCCGGGGCGGTCGGAGACGACAGCGACGACTTCGGCGGGGAGCGGTCCGCCGGCGCACGCGTCGAGGACCGCCTGGAGGTTCGACCCGGTGCCCGACGCCAGCACCACCAATCGCGTCGCCATAATCCGACGCTAGACGGCGACCACCGCGGCCGGGTGCCCGCTGAACAGAATGTTCACGCGTGCCCGGGGCCGATCTGGGCGCGATCTTTGCAGGGTTGAGATCAACTGCGCCCAGATGATGGGAGTCGGTAGGTTCGGAGCGATGGCCGTGTACCTGTGTCACGAGTTTCCCGACCTCTACGAGCACGAGGCGACGGTGGTCGACGCCCGTCCCGGCCGGGTCGTGCTCGACCGGTCGGCGTTCCATCCCGGGGGCGGGGGGCAGGTGAGCGACTCCGGCTGGCTCGAGCACCCGGGCGGTGTGGTCGCCGTGACGGGGATCGAAACCGTCGACGGCGAGGTGTGGCACGTGCTCGCCGACGAGGTCGAGCTGTCCGGCGGGGTGGTGGTCAAGGTCGACGCCGAGCACCGCTCCCGCGTCGCCCAGCTGCACACCGACTCCCACGTGCTCAACGCCCTCGTCTACGAGCGGTTCCCGGGCACGCTGGTCACCGGCGCCCAGATCAACGCCGACGGAAGCGGGCGGATGGACTTCGACCTCTCGGCCGTCGACAACGACGTGTTGCGCGGGCTCGACGCCGGGGTCAACGACGTGATCCGCCGCGGCGTCGACGTTTGCAGCGTCTACGTCGACGCCGGCGACGCCGCCACGGTCGCCGGCCTCGTGCGCAGCCTTTCGGTCGCCCCGCCGCCGACCCCGGACGGCCAGCTGCGGGTGATCGACATCGAGGGCGTCGACCGCCAGGCGTGCGGCGGGACCCACCTGTCGAACACCGGGCAGTCCCGTCCTTTCCGCATCACCAAGGTGGAGAACAAGGGCAAGCGCAACCGCCGCATCCGGTTCGCGCTCGACTGACCTGGTCAGGCCAGCACGACTCGGGGCCGCCCGCCGGGCTCGCCGGGGACGAGCTCACCGATGACCCAGGTCTCCTCTTCGATCGCCGTTCGCACCCCCGCCGCGTCGGCGGCGCCGCAGACGACGACCATGCCGACGCCCATGTTGAGCGTGCGGTAGAGCTCGTCGGTGGCGAGGCCGGTCGCCAACTCCCGGACCAGGGCGAACAGGGGCGGCACCGGCCACGACCCCAGCTCGACCCGGGCGTCGACACCGTCGGGGAGCACCCGGGGGAGGTTGTCGACGAGACCCCCGCCGCTGATGTGGGCGAGCGCCTTCACCCTCCCGGTGGCCAGCGCCGGCTCGAGCACGTGGAGGTAGCTGCGATGGGGCTCGAGGAGGGCGTCGCCGAGCGGACGGTCCAGCCCGGCCGGGGTGACGTCCATCGGGATCCACTCGAACAGGCGGCGGAGGAGCGAGTAGCCATTGGTGTGCGGCCCGCTCGACGCCAGCCCGACGAGGACGTCGCCCGCGGCGACGCCGGGCCGGGGGAGCAGGGCCGCCCGTTCGGCGAGCCCGACCAGCGTCCCGGCGACGTCGAACGACCCGGGCGTGTAGACGCCCGGCATCTCGGCCGTCTCGCCGCCCAGCAGGGCGCACCCGGCCGCCTCGCAGGCCTCGGCCATCCCGGCGACGACGTCGGCGACGACCTCGGCATCCAGGCGGCTGGCCGCGATGTAGTCGAGGAAGAACAGTGGCCGGGCCGCCTGCACCAGCACGTCGTTGACGCAGTGGTTGACGATGTCGTGACCGATGCCGCGCCGGCGCCCGAGCCGCTCGGCCAGCTCGACCTTGGTGCCGACGCCGTCGGTGGATGCCACCAGCACCGGGTCGTCCATCGCCGCGATCGCCTTGGCCGAGAACACTCCTCCGAAGCCGCCGACGCCGTGCACGACCTCGGCGCCGTGGGTGCGCCCGACCGCGGCCCGGATCCGGTCAACGGCCCGGGTTCCCTCGTCGATGTCGACGCCGGCGGCGGCGTACGACCGCATGGCGGCACCCGGCGCTCGCCACCCGATGTCCCGGCGCACCTGCATCCCCTCGAACTCGACCTCCGCCATCGCCTCGTACGCCGCGGCGCGGGCGGCGGCGAGGTCGGAGCCCACCCCGGTCACCGCGAGCACGCGGCCGCCGGTGGTGACGCCGTCGGCCATCCCGGCCGGGAACACGAGCGCTCGGGATTCTGACGAGTCCTGGGATCGCTCAGTGATCGCAGACTTCGTCAGAACCGGTTTGCCGACCACCGGGGCGTCGGGGTAGCCGGGGGACGCGGCGACGACGGTGCAGGCCGCGCCGTCGGCGATCTCGAGGGTGACATCGGCGAGGCGGCCTTGGGTGGCGGCGAGGGCGACGGCGGCGAGGTCCGATCGCAACAGCGGGAGCACGGCCTGCGCCTCCGGGTCGCCGAAGCGGACGTTGTACTCGACGAGGCGGGGTCCGTCGGCCGTGAGCATCAACCCGGCGTAGAGCACGCCGACGTACGGCGTGCCGGCGGCGGCGAAGTGGTCGAGCACGGGCTGGACGAACGTCGCCACCAGCTCGGCAGCGTCGTACGGCACCGGCGCCGGGGCGTAGGCGCCCATCCCGCCGGTGTTGGGGCCGGTGTCGCCCTCGCCGATGCGCTTGTGGTCCTGGGCGATGGGCAGCGCCCGGGCGACCCGGCCGTCGCAGAGGGCGAGCAGCGAGCACTCCGGTCCGTGCATCCGCTCCTCGAGCACGAACGGGTCGACCGTGACGCCGATCGCGGCGAATGTCTCGGCCGGCGACCCGGGAACCGTCACGCCCTTGCCCGCGGCGAGCCCGTCGAGCTTGACCACGACCGGACGCCCGAGCCGTTCCACCCATTCGGCGGCCGCCCGGTGGGCGCGGGCCTCGAAACGGGCGAACCGCGGGCCGGGGATGCCGAGCGACGTCGCCAGCTCGCGGGCGTAGCCCTTGGAGGCCTCGAGCCGGGCCAGCGCGGCCGTCGGTCCGAAGCACGGCACGCCGCGCCGGGCGCACTCGTCGGCGACCCCCGCGACGAGCACCGCCTCCGGACCGGGAATCACCAGGTCCGGCTGCTCGTCGAGCGCCGAGGTATCGGCGACGACCCGCACATCGTGGCCGAACCGCCGGCAGGCCCACGCGATCGCCTGCTCCCGCCCGCCCGCTCCGACAACCGCGACCCTCACTGTCCCTCCCCCCCGCTCTGTGTCACCGCATCCGTCGTCGACCGCGGATTCGGTGACACAGATGGCTGAGCCGCGACCCGCATCAGGCGAGCACACCCTCAAACGTCAACTTGGCCTGGGCCTCGTCGACCTCGAGGGGGTAGCGACCGGTGAAGCAGGCGTTGCAGTAGCCCT
The DNA here is from genome assembly GCA_046723555.1 of Actinomycetota bacterium. Taxonomy (GTDB): domain Bacteria; phylum Actinomycetota; class Acidimicrobiia; order Acidimicrobiales; family Ilumatobacteraceae; genus JALZMG01. Next base: position 7,750 of record JBKOUV010000064.1, read on the forward strand.
CCTCGGAGCCGTCGGGCCGGCCGACCGCGCGCATCATCCCCTCCAGCGACAGGAAGGCGAGGCTGTCGGCCCCGACCCGCTCCCGGATCTCCTCGACGGTGAGCCGCGCCGCCATCAGGTCGCCGTCCCGGCCCATGTCGACACCGAAGTGGCAGGGGTGGGTGATCGGTGGGCAGGTGATCCGCACGTGCACCTCAGTGGCCCCGGCGTCCCGGATCAGCTTGACCAGCGGCCCAGCCGTCGTTCCCCGCACCAGCGAGTCGTCGATCATCACCACCCGCTTGCCGGCGAGGTTCTCCGCCAGGGCGTTGAACTTCAGCGCCACGCCGCGCTCGCGGATCTCCTGGGTCGGCTCGATGAACGTCCGCCCGATGTAGCGGTTCTTGATCAGCCCGTCGTTGAACGGGACCCCGCTCGCCCGGGCGAACCCGATCGCCGCCGGGATCGACGAGTCGGGCACCGGGATCACCACGTCGGCCTCGGCCGGCGCCTCGGCCGCCAGCTCGGCGCCGAGGCACTCGCGCACGTGGTGCACGTTGAGCCCGTCCCAGTCCGAGTCGGGGCGGGAGAAGTAGACGAACTCGAACGTGCAGCGGGCCTGCTTCACGGCCGGAGCCAGCGCCTGCCGGCGGTGCAGCTCCGGCCCGTGGAGGGTGACGATCTCGCCCGGCTCGACCTCGTCGATGTCGACGCAGCCGAGCGTCGCCAGCGCGCACGTCTCGCTGGCCACGGCGTAGCCACCGCGGGGCAGCCGCCCGACCGACAATGGCCGGAACCCCCACGGATCACGGACCGCCAGCACACGGTCGGAGCCGAGCAGGACGAGGGAGAAGGCGCCCTTCCACGCCGGCAGGGTGCGCTCGATGCGCTCTTCCCACGTCCGGCCGCCGGCGGCCGCCAGCATCAGCGTCATCACCTCGGAGTCGCTGGTCGCGGTGAGCCCGAAGCCCCGCGACAGCAGCTCGTCCCGCAGCTCCGGGGTGTTGACGATGTTGCCGTTGTGGGCGAGGGCGAGCGGGCCGTGCATCGTCTCGACCATGAACGGCTGGATGTTGCGCTCGGTGCTGGCCCCGGTGGTGGAGTATCGGGTGTGGCCGATGGCGTGATATCCGGCCAGCGGCTCGAGCGCCTCGCGGGTGAACACGTTGGAGACCAGGCCGGGCTGCTTGTACACCCGGGCCCGGTGCCCGTCGCTCACCGCCAGGCCGGCGGCCTCCTGGCCGCGGTGCTGGAGGGCGAAGAGGCCGAAGAAGGCGAGCTGGGCGACTCCCTCGCCGTGCGGTGTCGAAATCCCGAGCACGCCGCACTCTTCGGTCGGCTTCACTCCCAGATCTCCCGGATGCCGTCGAGCGCGGCGGCGATGCGCTCATCGACCGGATAGGCGCCGCGGGTGAACTGCTCACCAGTGATCCGCTCGAACGCGTCGATGTAGCGGGCGGACGTCTCGGCCCACACCGACGCCGGGAGCTCGGGTGGATCGCCGTCGCCGCGGTAGCCGGCGGCGGCCAGTGCCTGGCGCACGACCTCCTTGTCCAGGCTCTCCGGCTCCTCGCCCCGGGCCAGCCGTTCGCCGTACGTCTCGGCGACCCAGAAGCGGGACGAGTCCGGCGTGTGGACCTCGTCGATGAGCAGCAGCTCGCCGTCGGAGTCCAGGCCGAACTCGTACTTGGTGTCGGCCAGGATCAGTCCGGCCTTGGCGGCGACCTCCTGCCCCCGGGCGAAGACGGCCAACGCGGCGGCCATCACCCGCTCCCACAGCTCCGGCTCGACAAGGCCCCGCTCGACCACCTCGTCGCACGTCAGCGGCTCGTCGTGCACCGGCGAGCCCGGCGGTGGCTTCGTCGTCGGCGTGATCAGTGCCTCCGGGAGGGCGGAATTCTTCACCAGCCCGTCGGGGAACGCGTAGCCGTAGATCGTCCGCGCCCCCTCGGAGTACCGGCGCCACAGCGAGGTGGACGTCACGCCCGTGATGTAGCCGCGCACCACGACCTCGACCGCGAGCGGTGCCGCCGCCTTGGCCACGAGCACGTTGGGATCGGGCACCGCCAGGACGTGGTTGGCCACGACGTCCTCGGTGCTGGCGAACCACCAGGCGGCGAGCTCATTGAGCACCTGGCCCTTGTACGGCACGCCGGCGACGATGCGGTCGAAAGCGGACAGCCGGTCGGTGGTGACGAACAGGCGGTGCCGCTCGCCGAGGGCGTAGGAGACCCGGACCTTGCCGGTGCGGCGGTCGGGGAGTGGGAGGTAGACGTCGAGGAACGGGGCGACGGCCGGCTCACTTGACATGACGCACCGCCGCTTCGAACAGGCGCAGGCCGAGGTACCGGACGGTCCCGGGGTCGCGGTGATGGCGTGGATGTTGGCGTGGGATCACGTGGTTCTCCGGGTGGGGCATCAGGCCGAGGACGACGCCGGAGGCGTCACAGACGCCGGCGATGTCGGCCACGGACCCGTTGGGGTTGAAGCGGTTGTAGCGCAGCGCCACCTGGCCGGCGGCGGCGAGCGCGGTGGGGTCGGGGTGCACGTACCGGCCTTCGCCGTGGGCGATCGGGCAGTGCACGGGGGCGTCGAGCCGGTTGGTCCAGATGCAATGGCTGGCGCGGTCCGGAGTCAGTTCGACCCAGCGGCAGTCGAACGTCCCGCCGGCGTTGTGGCCGAGCGCGCCCGGCAGCAGCCCGGTGCGCGTGAGCACCTGGAAGCCGTTGCAGATCCCGACGACCGGTCGGCCGCTGGCGACGAACGCCCGCAGCCGCTCGCCCAGTCCACCACCGTCGCCGGTGAGGAGATCGAGGGCGAGCATCCGCCCGGCGCCGAGCGCGTCCCCGTAGCTGAACCCCCCGGCCACGACCAGGATGCGGGCGTCGTCGAGCAGTTGCGGGCGCGCCGACAACTCGGCGGCCAGGACGACCGACGGCTCGGCCCCGGCGAGGTCGAGGGCGAGCACGGCGTCGGTGTCCCGATTGGTGCCCGGCCCGCTCATCACGATGGCCGCCGGCCGGCTCACCCGTCGCCCCCCGTGAACGCCGTGATCAGGTCGGCGACGGGGATCGGTCGGACGCCGGGGATCGCCAGCACCGGCTCGGCCGTCACGACCCCGATCCGGTGGGCAGGACCTGTGAGCTCGAGGAAGCGTTCGACGTCGTCCGCCCGCACCTCCACCACCAGCCGCCCGGTCGACTCGGCGAACAGGGCCGTCGTCGGATCGGGGTGGGGGAGCGACCCGACCGCGATTCCGAGCCGGCCGGCGATGCACAGCTCGGCGAGGGCCACGGCCAGCCCCCCGTCGCTGACGTCGTGGCACGACCGGACCAAGTCGTCCCGCATCGCCGCGTGCAGCCGTCGATACCGCTCCGGCGCCCCCGGATCGGGCTGGGGCACGGCCCCGACGTGATCCGGCGCGCCATTGACGAGGTCGAGGTGACTGCCGGCGAACTCGGGGCGGGTGTCGCCGAGCACGAGCACGACGTTGCCCGGCGCGACGAGCTCGGGCGTGACGCATCGCCCCGCGTCGGGGACGTGGGCCACGGCCGTGATCACGAGCGTCGGGGGAACGGCGTGCCGGCGCCCGTCGGCGCCGGTGTACTCGTTGTTCAGCGAGTCCTTGCCGGAGACGAACGGCGCCCGGTGGGCCACCGCGGCGTCATGGCACCCGTCGACCGCGGCGACCAGCCCGCCGAGCGTGCTCGGCCGCAACGGATCACCCCACGAGAAGTTGTCGAGCAGGGCCACCCGGTCAGGGTCGGCGCCGACGGCGACGACGTTGCGGATCGCCTCGTCGACGACGGCATGGGCCATCGCCTCGGGATCGTGGAGCCCATACCAGGGGTTCACGCCGATGCCGACGGCGAAGCCATGGGTGTCGCGGGGATCGGCGATCACGACCCCGTCGGCCGGAGCGTCGCCGCTGGCCCCGACGAGCGGGCGGACCACCGTGCCGCCGCCGATCTCGTGGTCGTAGCGGTGGATCGTCGCCGCCTTCGACGCGACGTTCCGGTGGGCGAGCAGCGCCAGCAGGGTGGTTGCCGGGTCACCGACCTCCCGCCGGCCGGGCCGGCGGTCGGGGTCCGGGAGCTCGGCGATCATCCGGCGGCGGGGTCGCCCGTGGTGGAGGAACTCGGTGGCGAGGTCGGCGACGACCGCACCGGCGTTGCGGACGACGAGCCGCCCGTCGCCCGTGAAGCGACCGAGATCGGTGAGCTCGACGCCGTGGCGGTCGCACCGGGCCCGCAGGGCGGGGAGCCGGTCCGGCGGCACGGCCACGACCATCCGCTCCTGGGCCTCGGACAGCCAGATCTCCCACGGGACGAGCCCGGCGTACTTGAGCGGCACGCGCGAGAGGTCGACGTCGGCGCCGACCCGTTCGGCCATCTCACCGACCGCCGACGACAGCCCGCCGGCTCCGCAGTCGGTGATCGCCGTCCAGAGCGGCTCACGGTCGTTCGCCCCGCCGAGCACGTCGATGAGCAGCTTCTCCGTCACCGGGTCGCCGATCTGCACGCTCGCTCCCGCCACCTCGCCGGTGGTGGCGTCCATCGTTGCACTGGAGAACGTCGCCCCGCGGATCCCGTCCCGCCCGGTCCGTCCGCCGAGGACCACGACCCGATCGCCCGGGAACGGGCCGTCGGGCTGCGGACGATCGGGTGCCGCACCGATGCAGCCACAGAACACGAGGGGGTTGGTGGTGAACCCGCGGTCGTACAGCACGGCGCCGGCGACCGTCGGCAGCCCGATCTTGTTGCCGTAGTCCGCGACCCCGGCGACGACTCCCTCGCGGATCCGCCGGGGGTGCAACGACCCCTCGGGCAGCTCGTCGAGGGGCAGGTCGGGAGGCCCGAAGCAGAGGACGTCAGTGACGGCGACCGGCCGGTGGGCGGCCCCGAGCACGTCCCGGATGACCCCGCCGACGCCGGTGTTGGCACCGCCGAACGGCTCGACGGCGGAGGGATGGTTGTGCGTCTCGGCCTTGAGGGCGAGCGTCGTGCCCTCGGCGAAGGACACCACGCCGGCGTTCCCGACGAACGCCGAGCGCACGAATGGGGCAGCGATCGCGCTGGTGGCGTCGCGGAGGCGGTCGAGGAGCGACGGCCGCGCCACGTCGTCGACGATGATCGTCGCCCGGAACGTCTTGTGGGCGCAGTGCTCGCTCCACGTCTGGGCCAGCGTCTCCAGCTCGACGTCGGTCGGATCCCGCTGCTCGTTGCGGTAGTGGTCGCGGATGGCCTCCAGCTCGGCGCCGTCGAGCGCCAGTGCCCGCTCGGCGTTGAGGTGGGCGAGCCCGCCGGCTTCGAGGTCGCGGAGTGGGATCACCGCCGCCGACCCCGACGCCTCGCCGTCGGGATGGAAGACCGGGGTCGCCGCCCCCGAAGTCCAGTGCTCGATGACCGGATTGGCGAGCACCCGGCGCAGGAGGAGGTCGACCGTCGCGGCGGCGACTCCCGGCGGGAACTCGACCCGCCGCCCGGTCGCCGCCGCCGTGACCGCGACCCCGAGGCGCTGACCGGCGTGGTGTACCGCCCCGGCAGCCACGTCGGTGACGCCCGGATGCAGGGTGATCTCGACGTGATGGGCGTTGTCGGGCGGAACGTCCCACGTGCCCGTCTGGAGCAGCGGATCGACCAGGAACTCGCCCAGGCGGTCGAGGTCGTCGGCGTCGAGCTCGCCTTCGACGTAGACGACGTCGGCGATTCCGACCGGCCCCACAATCGGGACCCCGAGGGCGGTCGCGCCGGCTGCGATGGCGGCGCCGCGGGGGTCGGCGTCCTGCGACCGAAGGGTCAGTCGGTGCCCGGACGCCACTGACCCGACCCTACGGACCGCGCCGCGGGCGGGTCACGCCTTTGAACAAAATGTTCGCACGGAGACGCCACCGCAGAAGCCGCGCCGGGCGCTCGCGTCGGGCCCGCTGATCTGACCCTTGACACCCGATGGCGAGGCGGGAGAAGGTGCTCGGCGGGGCTCCACCGCAAAGGGGGCGCGGATGAAGATGCGTCGGTTTGCCGCGATCGCGGCCGTGGGTTTGGTCGGGGCGTTCGTCGCGGTGCCGGCGTCGGCGGCACCGAAGACGGCGGGTAGCGGTCTGTACGTCCCGCCCCCGAACCACGGTGCCAAGCGCCAGATCGCCGCGCTGACGGCACAAGGCGACAAGGCCGCGGCCGACCGGATCCGGGCGATGATCGACACGCCCCAGGCGGTGTGGTTCACCGCGGGGACGCCGAAGTCCGTGCAGCAGGACGTCCGGCTCACTTCCACGCGAGCAACCGCGAAGGGCACCGTCCCGGTGCTCGTCGCCTACAACATCCCGTTCCGCGACTGCGCCCAGTTCTCCGCCGGCGGTGCCACCTCGCCGGCCGAGTACGAGGCGTGGATCGACGGTTTCGCCGCCGGCATCGGCAACCGGCACGCGATCGTGATCCTCGAGCCGGACGGGCTGGGCATCATCCCGTGGTACGACCCGTACGGCAGCGCAGACGGCTCCAGCGCGCTCGAGTGGTGCCAGCCGCCCGAGGCCAACCCGGCCACGGCGGCCTCGGACCGGTTCGCCATGCTCAACCACGCCGTCGACGCGCTCGCCGGCCTCCCCAACGTGACGACCTACCTCGACGGCACCCACACCGCCTGGCTCGGGTCGGGCGACATCGCCCAGCGGCTCGTCTCGGCGGGCGTGACCGACGCCGCCGGCTTCTACCTCAACGTCTCGAACTACCAGTTCAGTGACAACAACGTGCAGTACGGCACGTGGATCTCGGCGTGCATCGCCTACGCGTCCGAGGTCAACCCGGGCGATTTCTTCGGTTGCCCGAACCAGTACTGGAACGGCGGACCGCATCCAGCCAAGATCGCCGACCTGCTTGGCGAGTGGACCGGTGTGGCACTCGATCGCTTCGCCGTGTGGAGCGACAAGTCGGATGATCCGGCGCTCAACACGTCCGGGATCAACCTCCGCTACCAGAACATGCTCGGTGACGCCGAGCCGTCGACCCACTTCGTCATCGACACCAGCCGCAACGGCGAGGGACCGTGGCCGGCACCGGCGTATCCGGATCCCCAGGACTGGTGCAACCCGCCTGGTCGCGAGTTGGGCCTGGCGCCGACACTCGACACCGGCGTTGCGCTCTTCGACGCCTACCTGTGGGTCAAGATCCCGGGCGAGTCCGACGGCGAGTGCACCAGAGGCCTCGGTCCGGCGGGCGAGACCGTCGACCCCGAGTGGGGCCTGATCGACCCGTCCGCCGGTCGCTGGTTCCCCGAAATGGCGCTTGACCTGACGACCCCGAACTGACCCCCATCTGGGCTGGATTCGTCTCAAACGGCGATCTGGGCGGGATTCGTCGCAGCGTCCGAGACGATTCCCGCCCAGAGGGAGGCGCCAGAATCAACGGCGTGAGTGACGACGCCCCGACGCCAACTCGACTCGCCCTCGTC
>JBKOUV010000080.1:0-8768 GCA_046723555.1 Actinomycetota bacterium
GGGTCATCCAACACCATCCGGCGAGGTTGAAGACGCCGCCGACGATCACGCACAGGACTCCCGCGGCCGACCCGAGGGACGTGCGCACGGCCGGTTCGACGATGGCCAGCAGCGCCAGCACGCCAAGAGGAACAGCGGTGAGCACCCTTGCCGAGAGGCGAGCCTGCGCGCTGCTGGTGCGTCGCTCCGCCCGTTCGGCCGAGCGGGCGTGGAGTGTCGCGGCGACCCGTTCGAGTGGCATCGCCGCCGGCCCACCGAGCTCGGCGCACGCCGCGAGCACCGGGACCACGAGCCCCACGGCCGATGTCGGACCGGCTCCATCGTCGAGCTCGACGATCGCCTCGGCCAAGCCGCGACCGCGGCGGAGGGCGCGCACCGCCGGGTCGAACGCCGCCCCGGCAAGGGGAACGTCCGTGGCCGTGTGGGTGAGGGCGGCGGCCAACGAGCTCCCGGCCCGGACGTTCCGGGCGACCTGCTCGCACCATTCGGCGATGTCATCGTCGTCCGGGCAGGCTGAACCGCGTCTCCGCGGCCACCACACGCGTCGCTCGTCACGATCGTCGGTCACGACCCGGCGTGGCGCGCCGAACAACCGCCGGGAGCCGGCAGCCGCAAGCACGACGGCCACGACGGCGAGCGATGGGAGGGCGAGGGCGACGGTCATGGTGTCCGCCCCCTCGTCAACGCGCCGACGACGTCTCCGCCACTGAGGAGTGGTTGCAGCTGCAATCGGTCGTGACCTGCGGCGACCTCGCCGATCTCCACCACGCGCCGGGCCGCGCGGCCCGTGCGGGCGACGTGCACGACGACGTCGATCGACCGGCTGAGTTGCTCACGCACCGCCCGCAGCGGCCAGGCCGGAGCCGCTTGGATGATCAAGGTCTCGAGGCGGTGGAGGGCGTCGAGGGCACTGTTGGCGTGGCAGGTCGACCAGGAGCCGTCGTGCCCGGTGTTGAGCGCCTGGACGAGGCCGAGGACCTCCGGGCCGCGCACCTCGCCGACGACCAGCCGATCGGGCCGCAGGCGCAGCGCCGTGCGGACGAGTTGCTCGAGGGTGACGGCCGGCAACCCGTCGGGTGACGCCGGCCGGGCCTCGAGCCGCACGAGATGCCGGTTCACCGGGAGCAGCTCGGCGGTGTCCTCGATGACGACGATCCGCTCGTGATCGGGAGTGCGACCGAGCAACGTGTTCAGCAGCGAGGTCTTGCCTGACGACGTCGCCCCGGAGACGATGACGTTGCAGCGTGCGGCGAGGAGTCCGTCGACCAGGGCGGTGACGGGCGGGTCGCCGAAGGCGTCGAGCGGCAGCGCCCGCTGGCGGAAGCGGCGGACCGACAGGCACACGCCGTCGAGGGCGACCGGTGGAACGACCGCGCACACCCGCGAGCCGTCGGGGAGGCGGGCATCGACGACCGGGTTGGTGCGGTCGAGCCGGCGGCCGAGCGGGGCGAGGATCCGCTCGATCACCACGGCCAGGTCGGATGCGCCGATTCGGCCGGCTGAGTGGAGGACACCGTCGCGTTCGACCCAGATGTCACCGCCGGCGTTGACGAGGACCTCGTCGACGTCGCTGCCGTGGAGGAGGGCATCGAGCGCGCCGAGGCCGTCGAGGCGGGCGACGGCGGCGCGCACGAGTTGTTCGCTCTCCACGGAGCCGGCGAGCGGAGCCACGCGGCGGACGTGGGCCCGGACGACCGCATCGGCCTCTCCGTCGTCGGCTTCGGCGGCCCGGCACAGCGCGTCGACGAGGCGGGGATCGACCACCCTCATGCGGCGCCTCTCAGCTCTCGCTCGAGCAGCCGGGGGAGGCGAGCGGCGAGCAGGCCGGCGTCGACCGCTCGGGCGACCGCCGGATCGAGGCTCACTACAGCGACCACCGGCGCTCCCGCTGCCCGCTCGACGTCGGGGGCTCGCAGGGCCCGACCGGGCTCGGCGACCAAGACGACGCCGTCGGGTCGCCATGGCAGCGCGGCGACACGGCGGAGCGCGAGGTAGCACCCGCGGGTGACGAGGAGCGTGCGGCCGGCGTCGCCGAGGGGGTTCGCCGGGTCGCCAGTGCCGGCGTCGACGACGGTGGTGTACGGGCGCTCGACGAGCCACTGCCCGAGCTCAGCCCAGCGCGGCGAGCACCGGTCGACGGGCACCGCCCCTCGCGGGACCAGTTGGGTCGTGCGGTTGACCTCGACCGCGAGGTCGGCGACCGCGCTGACGGGTGCGTCGGACGCGAGCCAGTCGCCGATGCCCTGCCCCGCCGGTTCGGCGAGGCCGAGCACAGCCGGTAGCTCGCCCTCGAGGTCGATGAGCAACGAGTCGGTCGCCCTGGCGAGCGCCAGCGTCGCGGTCACCACCGACGTGCCGCTGCCCCCTTTCGCCGACCAACACACGGTGACGGACACGGCTTACCTCCCGAGGTGGGCCCACGAGTGGGCCGGTGGATCCTCGGGGGATGTCGGTGTGTCGATCGACCTTACTCAGGGGGTGCGCGCTCACCCGCCCTCCCCTTGTTCTGTCGTTTGGAATCGGTCCGAATGCGCCGATTCCGGCGGACGGTCCCCCGTGCGGCCGGGCCACTCGCCAGCTTCATCAATGTTGGGGAGGTCGTTGATCGGCTCGGCGACGATAATCGGCGAATGGCGGACTACTTGATTGGTGCGGTGGCGGCGTTGATCGTCGTCGGGACGGTGGCGGCGTTCGCGCTCGGCGGAGTCGTTGGTGGACTTACGGCGATCGCACTGGTGATCGTCGGAGTCGTCGTCACGCGGATGGCGAGACGCCACCCGTCACGGACGACCTGACCGGCGTCGGTGCTCCAGGTCTGGCGGAGGTGGACGGGAATCGAACCCGAACCAAGCGGTGACAACGGATCCCGCTGTGTGCGCGTCAGTCCAGGTAGACGGCTGAATCCGGTGACCGGGCGCGTTCGTTTGTGATGCCTGATCCGGTCCGGTAGTCGCACGTTTGTGACCACGCTGTGACCACGGAGGGTGCGCTGGCCCAGCACCCTGACCAGCCTGGCGCCCGGCCGGGTTGGCTCGTGCGGACTCGACCGGGCGCCGGTTGATGCCGACCGAGGCGCGCCGGCCAGGTTCAGTCGCTGGTAATGGCCGGGTCGGGAAGGAAGTCGGTAAGCCCGGCGAGCTCGAAGACTCGTGCGACGGGCGCAGTCACCCGCCGGAGACACAGCTCGCGCCCCTGACCGGCGAGACACCGACGCGCCACCAACAGCGCGCAGATGGCGGTTGAATCAATGAACGTGACATGGGCCAGATCGACAACCACCGCGCCGTCAGAGGAGGCGATCACATCGTCCAAGCACGCGCGAAGTGCCGGCGCTTCACACATGTCGAACTCTCCGCGGACGACAACAACGGCCGCGCCGTCTTCGGCTTGAACAGACACGTCGAACGGCACCCCCGAATCCTGCAAACCCATCGCACTCTCCCCAGCGCGCAGCAGTGACCAAACAACGGTGCCCTACCGGTTGAAGGCAATGCACGCATACCCGGCGGCCGCATGTGAGAAACGCCCTAGTTCTTACCGGTGTGTACTCGCCCGGTGGCGCCCGGCCGGGTGTCTTGTAGCGGGCTCTCGACCGGGCGCCGGTTGAGGGCCGGTCGAAGTTTGGGGGACGGCCGGCCATCGAGTTCCTCGTTGGGGTTGGGAGCTCTGGTGACCTTAGTCCGGCCGCCGAGCGGTGCAGTCCGGGCATCGCCACTTGCGGGGCAGCGGTCGCACTCTTGTACGACGAACGATCGTTCGCTACTCTGCGACGAGTGGGCGTAGAGGAGCGTTTCGAGGGACTGCGGCGGTCGGCGGCGTGCGCACCGTTGAACCGCGAGGGCGTCACCGAGCTCCTCGGGATCACGGCCACGCTGATCGAGGAGCGGAAGCGGATTCGCCGGCTGCTGCGGCAGTTACCGGAGAGCTTCGCGGAGGTCCGCAAAGTTCTGAACGAGCTGGCGCGGACCGTCCGCCGCACCGATCTTCGCACCGGCGCTGCGCGGACCGGACCCGGCGAGGCCAGCCGGCCACCTGCTGAACGGGGCTTCGGATCACCGTCGAGACGAAGCGCCCTCGCGGGCTCGAGGGGGCCGCTCTCGCGGGGATTGTGTTCGACCCAGCGCAGGAGGACGATGGTCGATCGGGGGAAACGCACTAGGTGGAGGAGGTTGGCATGGTTGAACACGCGGAACGAGCACGTCCGAGCGGGCGGCTCTCCCTCGTCTCGTTGGCCCTGGCGGCAATGCTGGTGGCGGTCACACTGTCAGTGCCTCACGCCGGTGCTGCCACGCCGTGGCAGAACTTCGGCAGCGCTTCGGCCCATGGCCGCGGAACACTCGGCAACGCCAGCGTGTACGTGAACAGCACGACGAAACCGAACCCAAATCGTGTGCGCTTCACCGTGAGCGGTACACAGATCAGGTCACGTATCTCGTGGAACATCTTCTGTTGGAACGAGTCAAACTTCAAGTCCCGGTCGGCCAGTGGAAGCTTCCGCACGACCCCGCCGTTCACGAAGGACATCAGCAATGGCAGCTGGGTCTCGAACTTCCAGTTCTGCAACCTTGACGTCTCCGCCTACCAACTGGACCCCGGTCAGGTGTCGGTGAAGTTGCAGGCGCGGTACCCGTCGTAAGCCGGCGTCGCTAGACGCGCCCCGCCGCCCAGGTTTCGATGTCGGCGCGCAGCCACAGCAGGCACTTCCCCGACCCCTTCTCGATGACCGGGTCCGGGAAGTCGTCGTAACGGGCGCGGTACACAGAGACCGACCGATGCGAGCCCAGCCCGAGCAGCTCGGCGACCTCGTGGCTGTCGATCAGGTCGTCGGGCTCCACGCCTCGAAATCGTAGGTTGACGATGTTCTACCGGTAGGGATACTGTAAACCATCTTCAACTTCCCGCTACTCGACAAACTTGATCCCGCGCTGATCGACTTCTGCAAGAAGGGGATCGCAAGGTCCGAACGGTTCGCGTCCGACTTCCTCAAGAAGTACATGTTGCGCGATGACTCCGCCCGGGCCGAAGACATCGCGAAGACGCTCAACGACACCAAGACCTACCTGTCGCATGGGGCGGTGATCGACGCTGCGAGGGCGAAGGAGCTCGGTTTGAACGTCCGTGAGTTGGATCCAGGCGACGACCTGTGGCAGGCGTACTGGCGGCTGTACTGCGAGATGCGTCTTGTGTTGCGCAACCAATCCCAACGTCTGTACGAAGGCCAACGGACCTCGCTGCTGCTGTAGCTCGATTCAGCGCTCCGGCACCGCGGTGCGCTATGCGACCGGCCCGGTTGGTGAGCTTGCCGCCACGATCGGTGACCAATCTGTGACCACGGAGCCGGAAAGCGGCCCGTGACCTGCGGAGGTGGACGGGAATCGAACCCGCCGGACGGGGATCACCCGTCCCAACCGCTTTGAAGGCGGCGGGGCCCACCAGGTGCCCGGACACCTCCCTGGGGCGCCCCAACGTAGCCGTTGACAGGGCGCGACGGCTCTCGTAGAACGAACTCGGGGGGTCCGTGGAAGGAGGCTGTCATGGCAACAGATCTCGCCGTCACCGTCGAGGACAAGCCAGGTGCGCTCGCCGGGATGGGTGAGGCGATCGGCGCCGCCGGGATCAACATCGGAGGGGTCTGCGGCGTCGGCGCACCCGGCGCGTCGGTCGTCCACCTGCTCGTCGACGACGCCGCCGGCGCGCGGCAGGCGTTGGAGGGCGCCGGGTTCAGCTCCGTCGAGGAGCGCGAGGTCGTGGTCCTCGAGGTCGAGGACCGGCCGGGCGTGCTCGGCGAGGTCTCCCGCAAGCTCGCCGACGCCGGCGTCAACATCGAGCTCGTCTATCTCGCGTCGGGAACCCGGCTGGTGATCGGCGCGTCCGACCTCGACGCCGTGCGCGCGGCCACCGGATGACCGTCCAGCTCAACCACACGATCGTCACCGCCAACGACAAACGGGAGTCGGCCGAGTTCCTCGCCGACATCCTCGGCCTGCCGTCGCCGAAGCCGTACCGCCACTTCCTGGTCGTGGAGGCCGACAACGACGTGTCGCTGGACTTCGCCGACGATCACGGCGAGGTGCACCCCCAGCACTACGCCTTCCAGGTCGGCGAGGACGAGTTCGACGAGATCTTCGGCCGGATCCAGGAGCGCCCGATCCCGTACTACGCCGACCCCGCCGGCACGCGCGAGGGCGAGATCAACACCCGTGACGGCGGGCGGGGTTGCTACTTCCGCGATCCGGCCGGCCACTGGCTCGAGATCCTGACCCGCCCGTACGGCTCGGGCGGCTGACGATCCCGGAACGCGAAAGGAGGGTCAGACGGCGAGCAGGTCGCGCGCGCCCGTATCGCTCGACGGGTGACGCAGCTTGCTCATCGCCCGGGCCTCGATCTGGCGGATGCGCTCGCGGGTGAGGTTGAAGTGCTCGCCGACCTCCTCGAGCGTGCGCGGCTCGCCGCGGTCGAGGCCGAAGCGGAGCTTGAGGATCTCCCGCTCGCGCTCGTCGAGCGGGGCGAGCAGGCGGGCGATCTCGTCCGGCAGCAGCGCCGTGGCGGCGACCTCGAACGGGCTCTCCGCCGAGCGGTCCTCGACGACGTCGCCGAGCTCGGCGTCGCCGTCCTCGCGGAGGGGCTCGGACAGGGACAGCGGCTCGGCGGCGAAGCGCAGCGCCTCGGTGACCTTGTCCTCGGGCATCTCGACTTCACGGGCGAGCTCGGCGAGGGTGGCCGGGCGGCCGTACTTCAGCTCCAGGCGGGACCGGGCCTTCTGCAGCCGGGCGAGGGTGTCGCCGGCGTGCACGGGAAGGCGGATCGTGCGCCCGGTGTTGGCGATCCCCCGGGTGATCGCCTGGCGGATCCACCACGTGGCGTAGGTGGAGAACTTGAACCCCTTGCGCCAGTCGAACTTCTCGACGGCGTGCATCAGGCCGAGGTTGCCCTCCTGGATCAGGTCGAGCAGCGGCAGCCCTGATGCCTGGTACTTCTTGGCGATCGAGACGACGAGGCGGAGGTTGGACTGGACGAACTGGCGCTCAGCCTCCTCACCCTGGCGGGCGGTGCGGCGGAGCTCGCGTCGCCGCGTGGCCGAGACGTCCTTGCCGCCGGCGTCGAGCTCCTCGATCGCCTCCTTGCCCGCCTCGATCGCCTTGGCCAAGCGGACCTCGTCGTCCTTGGTGAGCAAGGTGTATTGCCCGATGTCTGTCAGGTACAGACGTACGAGATCTTCGTCATCGCGTTCAACGCGATCTTTGGCCACGGCGGCTCCTTATGTACCGTCCCGCTACGGGTGTTGTCGTCGGGCGAGATGTCCACCCGCGCGGAGCGGGGAATAGGGTCACGATACCGACGCGGTCAAGCGCGCCAACCCAATTCTCCTGGTGACGATAGATTCACGATCGAGCACCGCGTACCCAACGCGCCGGGCGTGAAACGGAGTGTCCCGTGCCCAACCCGATGATGAACGAGAAAAAGCTCGAGGAGGCGCAAGCCGGGTGGGCCGCGCCGGAGGCGCCGAGCCCCGGCGGTCAGGTCTGGCCGGCGCCCGGCGAGCGGGGCACCCGGATCGACGACGGCCCGGTGAGCCCCTGGGTCGGGGCGATGACCGTCAGCGGCACGATCAGCGCGACCGCCGTGCTGTTCGCGCTGCTCCTGATCAGCGCCGTCGCCGGCTGGTTCTCCACCACCACGACGGAAGGGCAAGTCGAGTTCCCCGCCATCGCCATGGTCGGGGTGATCATCGGCTTCGCCTGCGTCATCGGGCTGTGGTTCCGCCCCCAGTGGGCCAAGGCGCTCGGGCCGATCTACGCACTCGCCCAGGGCTTCTTCGTCGGCGCCATCTCCAAGGCCTACGAGTCGTGGCAGGACGGCATCGTCCTCCAGGCCGCCGGCGCCACCCTCGCCGTCTTCGCCGTGATGCTCTTCCTCTACCGCACCAACGTCATCAAGGTGACCAACCGCTTCCGCCGCATCGTCATCGGGGCGACCCTCGGGGTGATGGTGCTCTACGGCGTCTCCCTGGTGATCAGCCTGTTCGGCGGCGACGTGCCGTTCCTCACCGAGCCGTCGGCGTTCGGCATCGGGTTCAGCATCTTCGTCTGTGTCCTCGCCGCGATGAACCTGGCCCTCGACTTCGACTTCATCGACCGCGGAACGCGTGCCGGCCTCTCCAAGGACTACGAGTGGTACGCCGCGTTCGCCCTTCTCGTCACGATCGTCTGGCTCTACCTGGAGATCCTCCGGCTGCTCGGCAAGCTGCGCCAGTGACGTCCGCCGCTCCGGGGCGGCTGGCCGCGGCGCTCGAGGCCGTGGCGACCGCCGCGGCCGGTGGTGCGCTCGCCGGAGCCAGTTGGTCACTGGTCGGGCTCGGCTGGCCGGCGGCGGCGATCGGGGCGGCCAACGGCGCGATCAGCGGCGCCCGGGGGATCTACGACTGGCCCACACCTCCTGGACCACTGGCGTTCGCCCTCGACTCGACCTGGGCACTGCCCATGACGACCGCCGCGCTCGCCGCCCACGGGGTGGCGGCCGCCCAGGGGCGCCGATCGGGATACCTCCCCGCCCTCAGCGCTCGCGCCAACCGCCACGTGTACACCCGCGGGCTGCGGCTGCGTCGGGGCTTCGCGATCACCATCGGCAACGTCGTCAACGGGGCCGGCGACGTCACGTCGGCCCGCCGCCGGCGCCTGGTCACCGACCACGAGGACGTTCACATCTGGCAAGCCAGATGGTTCGGGCCGCTGTACCCGATGCTGCACGTGGGCTGGACCGTCGTCGGC
>JBKOUV010000156.1:0-11579 GCA_046723555.1 Actinomycetota bacterium
ATCTTCGTGTGCGACTCGGGCTCCAACTGGTGGTCGCGGGCGGGGCGGCCCGAGTCGATGCCCGAAGGCGAGCCCGGTGGACCCGACTCCGAGGTGTTCTTCTGCTTCGAGGACACCGAGCACGATCCCGCCTTCGGCGACTACTGCCACGTCCATTGCGACTGCGGCCGCTTGATCGAGATCGGCAACTCGGTCTTCATGCAGTTCGTCCGCACGGCTGACGGCTTCGAATCGCTGCCACGGCGCAACGTCGACTTCGGCGGCGGACTGGAACGGTTAGCGATGGCGTGCCAGGGCACGCCCGACGTGTTCCGCATCGACCTGCTCTGGCCACTCGCCGAGGCGATCGCCGACCGGGCCGGCGTTTCCTACGAGGAGGCGTCAGCGCCACTTCGGGTGATCGCGGACCACACCCGCGCCCTGGTGTTCCTCGCCGCCGACGGCGTCGAGCCCTCCAACACGATGCAGGGCTACGTGATGCGCCGATTCGCTCGCCGCACGCTCCGCCAGGGGCTGCTCCTCGGCCTGCAGGAGGACCTCCTGGCGCCGCTCGTGCCGACGGTGGCCGGGCTTTACGCCACCGCATACCCGAAGCTGAGCGCGCAGGCCGACAGGATCGCCGAGGAGCTCGCCCGAGAGGAGCGCACCTTCCGCAAGACGCTGCTGCGGGGGACACGAGAGTTCGCCAAGCTCGCTGGGGACCGGCTCTCCGGCGACGCCGTGTTTACGCTGTTCGACACCTACGGGTTCCCGCCCGAGCTGAGCGTCGAGGAGGCCCGTCGCAACGGTGTGGCCGTCGAGGAGGATTGGGAGGCCGTCTACCAGACGCGGATGGCAGACCAGCGGGAGCGGTCCCGCACCATGAGCGCCGGGGTCTTCAAGGGCGATCTCGCCGACCACTCCGCGGCCACCACCGGCCTGCACACGGCCACGCACCTGCTGTACCAGGCGCTTCGCCTCGTGCTCGGCGACCACGTCGTGCAGCGCGGCTCGCACATCGCGCCCGAGCGGCTGCGGTTCGACTTCAGTCACCCCAAGAAGGTGTCACCCGAGGAGCTAGCCAAGATCGAGGACGTCGTGAACGACGCGATCGCCCGCGACCTACCGGTCACCTTCCGCGAGCTACCGGTCGACGAGGCGTTCGCCGAAGGTGCCGTGGGGGCCTTCGGCGAGAAATACGGCGCGACCGTCATCGTGTACACGGTCGGGGACCCCGAAGGCGACTGGTACAGCAAGGAGATCTGCGGAGGCCCGCACGTGTCCCGCACCGGCGAGCTGAGCCACTTCCGCATCCTCAAAGAGGAGTCGTCGAGCGCCGGTGTCCGGCGCATCCGTGCCACGCTCCAACCCGCCTAATTCGACTCAGGGGCGCCACGGAGGAACGCCTCGAGATCGGCGGCCGTGCGTGCCCACGACCTCGTCGACACCGGCGAGGCCGAGGCGCCGGCGTCTCTCGTCGTTGCGCCATAGCGCGACGACAGCGTCCGCCATGCCCTCAGGGTCGCCCGGCTGGCACAGCAACGGTCCACCACCGCTGAGTGTTCTCGACCGACGCCCCGGGTGACGCCGACCCCGCGCGATCATGCAGTGACTTGACTGATGTGCGGTCGGGCGAACGCGCGGATACTGCACGTCGGGCGCTCGCGGCCCTCTGTTCGTCGACCGTTCCTCGCAACCGAAGAGAGCACCACCCATGACACAGCGAACGATCAGCAACCTCGGAGTCACGACGACCGAGCGATTCCCTACCTGGCACGTACACGATCGACGTTCCGCACACCGGTCGAGCTCGTCGCGCGACACCTCATGATCACCAAGGTCGGCGGCGGCCGCTTCACCGACGTGCGCGACGAGATCGTCGGGATCGCCATCAACATGAACGTCTGGACCCGCGTCAAGCTGGCCGAGCAGGCGATGTCGTGAAAGAGCTCAGCTGCCAAGCCGCGGTGCACGCCGCGAGCGACCAGCTCGCCGGGCTGCTGTCGGACGCCGAGCGAGGTGCGCTCGAGGAACACCTCGCTGGCTGCGACGACTGCTCGTGCCTCATGGACCAGCTGCGCACGACCGTCGCAGTCCTCGCGTCACGCCCCGGGGTGCAGGTCCCCGACTCGCTCCGCGCCATCGTCGCCAACGCAGAGGGTGGCCGCGCCGAGGCACTCGCCGCGCAGCTGCCGCATCTCTACGCACTCGCGAGAGCGCTCGACGCCGGCGCGGCCGACGACCTGGTCCAGGAGACGCTCACTTCTGCACTCGCGGACCCCGACGCCGACACGACGGGATCGGGTCTCGTCGCGGCCTTGATGCGCCTCGCCGACGAACGTAGGCCCGATGTCGAGTCCCCGGCCGTCCCCACCCCAGGAAGTGATCCGGACGCCGACGAGCCGGAGCTGTTCTACCCCGATTTCTACACCGACGGCCCCGATGCCGGAGCATGGGTCGAATCGCCCGTGGCCTGGGGCGAGGCGCGTGTGCTTCGTCCTGAGGACGATCTCGTCACGACCGAGGAATACGGCGTCGTGGACGCAGCGCTCGCCGAACTGGATCCGATCGACGCCGGACTCGTCACCCTCGTCGACATCGAAGGGACGCCATTCAGCCGGGCCGTCCTGGAGCTCGACCTGCCCTCCGGCGAGGCGCGCAAACGCCTCGCCCGGGCCAGGTTCAAGGTCCGGGCCGCGCTCGACCGGTACTTCAGAAGCTGACACCTTCGCCGCTGCCCAAGCGCCCGCGGCAGGCCCTGACGAGTCAATCCCGGTAGCGACCGTCGAGCCGCGAGCCTCGGCCGAGTTCGGGCGGCAGATTGCCGATCGTGCCGCCGAGAAACGCGAACAAACGGCGATCGCGACCAGGGATCTCCGCGAGATGGCGGCGGAAGTCCCCACGGCCCCCTCGACCCGCACGCTCGGGAAGGCGTCGGCGATCGCGGCCGTGGCCTCGCGCAGCGTCGGCTCGGCGACGTCGAACGCGACGAACCGCTGCAGGCGACCGGTCGCGGCGAGCGCGGCGAGCAGCAGGCGGGTCTTCTCCGAGGTACCCGAGCCGAGCTCGACCAGCGTGTCGGCGCCACTCAGCGCGGCGATCTCGGTGGCGCGGGCACCGAGGATCGCCCGCTCGGCCCGCGTCGGGTAGTACTCGGGGAGCATCGTGATCGCCTCGAAGAGCTCGCAGCCCCCCGCGCTCGTCGTAGAGCCACGTCGGTGAGAGCTCCTTGAGGTTCGACGTCAGCCCGGCGAGCGCCTCCTCGCGCAGCTCGGTCGACCAATCGTCGGGGTCGAAGTGGACTCCGATCCTGCTGTCGGCGGTGGTAGTCGGGGACATTGATCGGGGTCCTTTCTCCAGGGGCGGTCAGTCCTGAGTGCCCATCGGGCGGCGGGCCCGGAGCTCGAGGACGGGATCGGGGACCGTCGGCGCCGGGTGCGCCAGCCGGCGAGATTGGGCGAGGGCGATCGGCGGGAACACGAGCACCGAAAGCAGCCCGGCCGACACGAGCGCGGCGGCGGTCACCGGGGTGATCGCGTCGATGCCGACGCCGATCTCGGCCGCGGTGACGAGGAAGGGCAGCGACGTGGCCTGCAGCAGCCCGGCCACACCCGCCCCGGCCGTGCCGAGCGGGCGCCGGTACAGCAGCGCCGGCACGCCGCGCACGACGAGCAGCGCGGCGAGGAACAACGGGACCCGGGCGAGCGCGGACGCGTCGGCGGTCAGGGCATCGAGGTCGAAGCGCAGCCCACTGCTGACGAAGAAGACGGGGATGAGGAAGCCGTACCCAACGGCCTCCAGCTTCAATCGGAAGTTCGGGTGACTCATGGCGCCGCGGTCGATGTGCCCGAGGACGGCTCCGGCGAGGAAGGCGCCGAGGATGCTCTCGAGGCCGACGTTGGCGGCGAGGGCGACGAACCCGATCAGCAGGGCAACGGCGATGCGGATCCGGATCTCGGCGGTCGTGTCCTGCAGCCCGACGAGCACCGTGTCGACGCGCATGCTGCGCCCCGCCCGGGCGAGGGCGACGGCGACGGCGGCCACCACCGCCACGAACGCCCCGAGCGTGACGAGCCTGCTCGCCGGACCCCCCTCGGCCTCGGAGAACAGGAACGACAGCAGCAGCACGGCGCCGAAGTCAGCGACCGTCGCCCCGGCGATCGTGAACTGCCCGACCGGCTGGTCGCCGAGGCCCGAGTCCTTCAGCACCGGCACGACCAGCCCGAGCGACGTCGCCGAGAGGGCGATGGCGAGGAACAGCGGGCTGCGCACCCAGCCGGCGGCGTCGAACGCGAGGCCGGCGCCGAGGCCGAGGGCCAGCGCGAGCGCGAAGCCGGTGAGGGTGAGCCGGAGCAACGGGCCGCGCAATCGGAGGAGGTCGATCTCCAGGCCGGCGAGGAAGAGGAGGAAGGCGAGCCCGACGAGCGACAGCACCTCGATCGGGGCGTCGAGCTCGACCCAGCCGAGAACCGACGGTCCGACGAGGATGCCGGCAACGATCTCCAGCACCACGCCCGGCACCTTGATACCCGGGATGGCGCGGGAGACGAGCGGGGCAGCGACGGCGATCAGCGCGACGACGAGCAGGTTTCCGAAGGCGAGCCCTTCGGTCACCAGCCATCCTCCTCGTTCTCGACCATCCAGCGGAGCTCGTAGCTGGCACGGTAGCTAGGCGGCCAGAACGAACCAAAGTGTCCGTCTCCGTCGACGTGCCACGTGCCCGGGGTCGGACGACCACCCTCGACGTACGTGGTCCCGCCGTCGGCCTCGAAGACCTGGGTCGCACCGTCGGAGAAGACGAGCTCTCCCGCCGTCAACGCCCGCGGGATGAGCGCCGGTGCGACCACGTCGCCGTCGGACACCTCGACATCATCAAACCCGTCCACGGACCCCACGGTAGCCATGCCCTCGTGGCCCCAGTCAGACTTCGGTGGACGGCGGGATTTCGAGCATGTCGATGCCGTGCAGGTCGAGCCATGCTCGTTGGGGCGAGCGCACGAAGCGGAGTTGGACGGCGTCACAGGTGGCGCAGCGCAGCACCATGCCGGGTGCACGCAGGTAGGCGCGCAGAGTGGCGATCGGGTGGGTGTGGCGGCAGGTGGCGCAGGTGGTGATGGCCGTGGTGGCGTCGAAGGCGAAGATGTCGGCGAGGTCGGCGGCGGTGACATTGCCGTCGAGGGGTGCAGTGCTCATCTCATTCTCCTGTCGGTCCGAATCGTTCGGTCTTGACCAGTGCAGGCTCGTGGCCGAGGCCGACTAGCGCGAAGCTGACGGCTTCGACGAACGGAGTTGGTCCACAGACGTAGCAGCGGGGTCGAACCGGTGGTGGCCAGCCGACCTCGGCGAGCAGGTCAGTGTCGACGCGACCGCGATGGCCGGTCCATTCTGGTGACGCTTCGCGGGTGAGGGTGAGGGTGACGGCCCGGTGACGACTGTCGGTCAACGTAGTCAACTCGTCGCGGTAGATGATGCCGTCGAGGGTGCGCGCCGAGTAGACGAGTTGCATCGCCGCGGTGCTGCCGGCGCGGGCGTGGTGACGCATCATCGCCATCAACGGCACCACGCCGGATCCTCCGCCGACCAGCAGCACCGGGGTGGTGTCGTCGCCGTCCCACACGAACCATCCGCCGATCGGACCGCGTAGCTCGAACTGGTCGCCGACGTCGGCGACCGTGGTCAGGTACGGCGAGAGTTCGCCGTCGTCGATGCGGACCACGGTCAACTCGAGGCGGTCGGCTCCCGGTGGCGAGGCGATCGAGTAGCTCCGCTGTGCCTGATACCCGTCCTCGGCGGTGAGGCGGATATCAACGTGTTGCCCGGCCCGGTGGCCGGGCCAGCGCGGGACGTCGAGGCGCAGCGTCGTCGTGCGGGCCGTCTCCGCGGTCGTCTCGGCGACGGTCGCCACTAACCACCGCACGACGGTCAGTCGCCCCAGTAGCGCTGCTCGCGCCACGGGTCGCCGTAGTTGTGGTAACCGAGGCTCTCCCAGAAACCCGGCTCGTCGTCGTCGCTCAACCGCAGTCCGCGAACCCACTTGGCGCTCTTCCAGAAGTACAGGTGGGGCACCAACAGGCGGGCCGGCCCACCGTGCTCAGGGTCCAGCTCGTCGCCCTCGAAGCGGTACGCGATCCACGCCTGTCCGTTCTGGACGTCAGCCAGCGGGAGATTCGTGGTGTAGCCGCCGTCGGCGAACGCGACCACGAACTCGGCGCTGGTGTCGATGCCGTCGAGCAGCGTGTCGACCGAGACGCCTTCCCAGCGGGTGCCGAACTTGGACCACTTCGTCACACAATGGATGTCGACGGTCGGAGTCTCCGCCGGCAGCTGGCGGAACTGGTCCCACGTCCAGCGCGCCGCCACCGACCCCGTCTCGTCGACGATCGTGAAGTCCCACTCCTCCAGCGGCGTGAACGGAGTCGGCCCCGCCGACAACACCGGAAAGTCATCGACGATGTACTGGCCCGGCGGGATCAGCCCGGCACCGGGCTGTCGACGTCGACCCTGGAAACCCCGGCTCACGATGCTCATCCGTCACTCCTGTCCACAGGTCCAACCCACGACCTCGACACGGCGAGCGATGAGCTCGTCGCCTGCGGTCTCGATGTCGGAGACGATCAGGTACAGCGTCCGCCCGCTCCGGCGGGCGGCGTTCGGCCCCCCGGCACGGGCCACACTCGGCCAGCGCCGGAGGATCACGGACCTCCGCCCAGGACCACCCGGGTCTACGTTCGCCAGCCCTTGCCAGTCGAGGTCTCGTCGGTCGCGCCGCGCAAGCCGCCGCCGGAACTCGGTGCGTAGCGTCGCCGTTCCGCGTTCGCTCCGCGAGCTCGCCGGGAGGCGGAGCTGAGCGCTCAGCTCACGATCGCTGAGCCGTGCGGCCCAACTCTCCCAACCAAGATTCATCGGTGTCACGGGTCAGACCTCCGTGGAGAAGAATCGGTGGACCGCTGAGCGCAGATCCCTCGACGATCTCGCCGTCGGCCGGGACGCGCGCACCGAAACGCACCGGCACGATGTCGTCGACGGCAGAGCGCGTCGACCATCACTGTCTCGATCGAGCCGCCGGAGCTGACCGGTTCGGCTTCGTCGTGGCAACAGGCCAACCCATGGGTGGCGTCTCCGAGCGGCCTCGCGGCCGCGAGAAGCGTGTCGACCGACACGCCCGTGAAGGTCATTCCCAGCTTGGACGACGTCGTCGCGCCGTGAACGTCGCCGGCGTACACCGATTGCGGGAGCGCGCGGAGCTGTTCCCAGCACCACGTGGTCGACTTCTGGACGAACCCCTCAACGGTATAGGTCCGGGCGTAGGTGGCGAGGTGCGGCGTCGGTTCGGCGGTGTGCACCGGCCAACTCCGACCCGCGTCGTACTGGCCGGGAGGGGGCCGGGGATCTCGTCGGGCTCCGCCGCGGCCGGCGAAGCCTCTGGTGAGTTTGGTCATGATGGTCTCCAGGGTTGTGTCTCAACCCCACCACACTGCAGAAAGACCGCCCACACATCAGTCAAGCGACTGTTCGTGGATGCCGAGTTCTGGAGGTTCGGCATCGGCGCGGACGCCCGATGCAGTCAGACGACCGATGTAGATCGACGGCGTGCCGATCAACACTGGGCACCTCAGCAAGGTTTCCTGCTCAGAGGAGGACGACACAGGTGCCGGATCGTATTGACATTCTCTGGAGCGCAGGTGGCGACGGTACGCTGTCCAGCCAGCCGCTCCTGCACCAGCGCGGGTCTCAAGTCCAGCAGTTTGACATGCTGCGGCTGTTCCCCATGGCCTCGCGGCCGAGCCAAGGAGGGAGAGCTGCCGGCTGCTCAACGAGATCCTCGGCGACAGCATGATTCTGCACGCCCTGTACAAGAAGCATCACTGGCTGGTGCGCGGGCACACCTTCTACCAACTCCACCTCCTCCTCGACAAGCATGCCGAGGAGCAGGCCGAACTGGTCGACCAACTAGCGGAGCGCGTCCAGACGCTCGGCGGCGTGGCCATCGCCGATCCTCGCCACGTCGCCGAGGTCACGAGCGTCTCTCGCCCCCCGAACGGCGCCGAGGAAGTTCCCGCCATGCTCTCGCGCCTGCTCGAGGCGCACGAGATCATCATCGACAAGGTCCGCGCCGCCATCGAACGAACGGAAACCAGTCGCGACCACGGCACCAATGACTTCCTCACCGGCGACGTTCTGCGTCGCCATGAGCTGCAGGTCTGGCTCCTCGCGGAACATCTGGTCGACACGCCCGCCGTGATTGTCTGACGCAGCCCGAGCTTGTGCCATGGCCGGCGTCGCGATCATCACCGAGCTTGTATCGACGTGAAGGACCGAGCCTGCGTGGACGCCTGCCCCGTGCACTGCGTCTACCAGTACGACCCGGCCACAAACGTGCTGTTCGCAGAGGGCGGAGGGCGGCAGCGGCGTCATCGAGCTGATCCACACCCCCAGACCCGATGCGATCGCCATGTTCGGCGACCGCATCCTCTCGGTCAACCTCGACGAGTGCACGTCCTGCACGGCCTGCTGCCAGCCCGAAATCTGTCCTGTCGCGCCATCTGCCCGGGAAGAACAGGAACCCGGGCGGCAGCGTCACGAGTCTCAAGTACAACACCGACGACCAGTACAAGAGCCACGATCACACGTTCTTCATCCAGCACAGCCGCGATGTCTTCGCCGACTAGCCACCTGCCTTCGACCGAAGGAGTCGGGTGGGTGGGCGAGAGGTTGGCGTGAATTGCAATCACTCGCAAGGTGAAGCCGATGGAAGCAGATGATCCCCCGTTCCATTCCGACGTGCTCGGCTGCGCCCGTCCATACCGACACGAACGCGCCCTCAAAGCCGACGAATTCAACGCACTGATTTACGAGATTGTCGATCACGTGACGACGGCGCTGACAGCGATTGGGAGCCTGTCTCTCCGATCGGTGATCTCCGGGGTCGGCCAAGTTCCTCGTGACCTGGCGTCGCGGAGCTTGGCGACAGCGCTGGTGGCGCTCGAGGAATGGAGGGTCGCGCTTCGGGAGGGGCCGGGTTCCTCGGAGAGGAATGGCGTGCTGCCCTTGGAACCGTTCACCGACCAGGTCATGGATCCGATGGCGAGAATCCCCGCCATCTCTCAGCCGACAGCACGGTCCAGCAATCGCTTCGTCGACCCGACGTGACGACTTGTGCCGTTCTGGTCCATTCACAACGGCCGCGTGACAGCCAGGTTCCGGCTGGACGTTGAATGGCGCGAGGGCTGGGAACCGACAGCGGGATTCTCTCGGCGTCGCACCGAATCGCCGTGGAGGACGTCGCCGTGGCACATCCATCGATGACCGCCCAGACTCCACCGTTGCCGCGCCTCGCCCGCCCCTTTCGAGAGTTCATCGCGACGCAGAACTCCAGCGCTGTTGTCCTGTTCGCCGCTACCGTTACCGCGCTCCTGTGGGCGAACTCGCCGTGGTCGTCCAGCTACCGAGATCTGTGGGACACGCAGCTCGCGATGCGGGTCGGCGGAAGCGAGCTGGCCCTCGACTTCCGTCACTTCGTCAACGACGGGCTCATGGCCTTCTTCTTCTTCTTCTTCTTCTTCGTTACGGGCCTCGAGATCCGGCGCGAATTCGATATCCGCGAACTGCGTGAACGCCGACGACTGGCGACCCCCGTCGTCGCCGCGCTCGGCGGCCTCATCGTCCCACCCCTCATCTTCCTCGCGTTCAACGCTGGCGAGTCGACCGCTCGGGGCTGGGGCGTCGTGATGGGCACCGACACGGCATTCGCCCTCGGGGTCCTCGCCCTGGTCGGCGGACGGTGGGCACCAAGCGTACGCGCGTTCCTCCTGACGCTCGTGATCGTCGACGACATCGTCGCGCTGGCCGTTGTGGCGCTTGCCTACACCGAGGATCTCGTACCGGTGCACTCGCCGTCGCGTTGCTCCTGTTCGGTGTGGTCCTGCTCATGCGACACCTGCGCGTCCGCCACGGCGTCCCATACCTCCTTGTCGGCCTTGGCCTCTGGGTCGCCATGATCGCCTCGGGAGTCCACCCCACGATCGCCGGTATCGCTCTCGGCGTCCTGGCGACGGCGCACCCCCCAGTGCGCACAGACCTCGAGCGGGCCGGTGCGCTCTGGCGGCTGTTCCGCGAGGAGCCCACCCCGGAGTACGCCCGATCCGCCAGTCGCGGGCTCGCGCTCGCGATATCGCCAAACGAACGGCTCCAGCATCTCTTCACACCATGGTCGAGCTACCTGATCGTGCCGGTTTTCGCCCTCGCGAATGCCGGCATCGAACTGGATCGCGCGACGCTCCGAGACGCGATCTTTTCCCCGCTGACGCTGGGCATCATGTTCGGCCTCGTCGCGGGCAAGCTCGGCGGGATCACGGCGGCGACCTGGCTTTCAACCCGCCGCGGCCTGGCCTGCCCCTGACCGTGACGTGGCCACCGCTGGTAGGTGCGGCGACCCTTGGCGGAATCGGCTTCACCGTCGCGCTGCTCATTGCCGACATCACCTTCCGCGGCCAAGAACTCGAGCAGGCCAAGCTCGGGATCCTCGCCACGTCGCTCGTTGCGTCGTGCCTCGCCTGGATCGTCTTTCGCGCGATCAACAGCCTGCCACCGCGGCTGGCGTTTGCCGGGAGGAGTCGTCTAGCGCCCCACCTGCTGGACCTCCTCAAGCCGGTCGACCCGGACGTCGATCACGTTCGCGGGCCAGCCGACGGACGGATCACCCTTGTCGAGTACGGCGACTTCGAATGCCCACACTGCGGTCGAGCCGAACCCGTGATCCGTGAACTCGCACAACAGTTCGGGCACGACCTTCGCTTCGTGTTTCGCCACCTGCCCCTCGATGACGTCCACGACCACGCCGGGCTTGCCGCCGAGGCCGCCGAGGCCACCGGCGCCCAAGGGCAGTTCTGGGAGATGCACGACCTCCTCTACGTGCATCAGGATGCACTGGCGCTAGAAGACCTGCTGGCGTACTCAGCGCAACTCGGGCTTGACACCCGCCGATTCCGCAACGATCTCGAGACGCGACGCCACGCCTTGCGCGTCGAGCGGGACGTGGAGAGCGCCGAGGAGAGTGGGGTGGCCGGAACACCGACGTTCTTCATTAATGGCCGTCGCCACTACGGCGCCTACGACCTCGACTCGCTGACGCCGGCGTTCCATGCCGCACAGCACAGGGACGCCCACGGAGGTCACGTCGCTCGTGCAATCGTTTGACTCACCACCCCCGACCCGGGGGACTCATATGGTCGGAGGTAGGTCACTCGGGCCGTCCACTGCCCACAAGTTCCCACTGACGAACCTCGCCGAAGACGAAGAACCGAGCACGTTCGCGGCTCATGTCGAGCCGCCGTTCCGCGAACGCGATCGCCGTTTCATGCTCTTTGCATTCGATCTTTGATCGTACGACGACGTCGGCCGGCAGAGCACCGAGATCATGGTGTCAACGGCAGCCGAAAACTGGCCCCTTTGCTGCAGGCAGGTTCGAGGCCGATGCCCTCAGCTGGTGCGCAGTTCCAGCTGCGCCAGGCGGCCTCGGAGCTGCCGGCGGGAGCCGATGTCGAGCTTGGAGAACACCTTGTGCAGGTGGTACTCGGCGGTCCGCGCGCTGATGAACAGCC
>JBKOUV010000182.1:0-15635 GCA_046723555.1 Actinomycetota bacterium
TCCACCCGAGGGTTTGCTGTCATCCGAGGGTTTCGCGCGACCCGTACCCGCACGAAACCCTCCGGTGGCGCGAAACCCTCGGGTGTCAGTAGTCGGGATCGCCGGGCAAGACGATCCCGGTGACCTTGCCGGTCGGGTCACGGCGGAGGCGGGGTTGGATGCGGACCGGAGGTCCGGCGGCGTCGGCGGCGGCCAGTGCCGAGGCGACGTCGTCCGACTCGGCGAGCGTGCGGACGTTGGCGATCGTCGGCGGCATCATCAGCAGATCGCCCGCCTCGCACTGGGCGAGGGCATCGGCGGGGCGGACCCAGCGGCTGTCGACCAGCTCGGCGTCGTCGTGGACGCCGTCCTGACCGGGCGGGGCGGCGGCGAGGAAGAACCGGGTGTCGAACCGGCGGGACTCGCCGACCGGGGTCACCCAGTGGGCGACATACCGCATCCCCGAAAGGTCGAGCACGAGGTCGTGACGCCGACACACCTCCGCCATCGACAGCTCGCCGGCGTGGACCGCCCGCCGTTCGGAGTCCTCCGGGCGAACCGGACCACCATCCCGACTGCGGGCGAGCAGGACACCCGCCTCCTCGAAGCACTCCCGCACCGCGGCGACCCAGTACGCCAGACCGCCGTGCTCGACGCCGAGCGCCGCCGAGGCGGCGGCGTCGTCGAGTCCGGTGCACACCGCCGCGACCGCCGCGCCGCCGTCTCCGGGGTCGACGCGGCCACCGGGGAACACGTACATCCCGGCGGCGAACGTCGCGCTGGCGGTGCGCCGCAGCATGAACACCTCGAGACCGGACGGCGCGGCGTCGCGCACCAGCATGACGGTCGCCGCGGGCAGCGCGGGGAGGGTCTCGGTCGAGCGTTCAGCGGGGGGCGGGCTCACGCACCGGCGACGGTACTTCGGCCGGTTCGTCGGAGCCCCGACGGAGCGCCACGAAGGCGACCGCCGCGGCGACGACCGCGGCGAGCACGACGGCGACCACCTGCCAGTTGTCGCTGAGGCGGGCGAGGATCCAGTTCTGCAGTCGTTCGACGGCCGACGTCGCCGCATCGCTGTCCTCGTTCACGTCGACGACCCAGAAGTACCGGATCAGGTAGATCCCCGACAGCAGGACGAACGCCGCGGCGAGGGCGTTGACGTGGCGGGTCGCCGAACGCAGCACGCCGAGCAGGGCGTGGTTGGCGAAGGCCAAGCTGACCGTCAGAGCGGTGACGATCAGCGTCATGCCGAGGCCGAAGGCGACGACGTTGGCGACCCCTTCACCGAAGGAGTCGGGGGCGGCGAACGCGGTGGCGGCGAACAACCCGATCGTGCAGCTCAGCGACGCCACGGCATACGCCAGCCCGTAGACGAACATCGAGCGCACCGTCCGCCCGCGTCCGGCCCCGCTCACCTGCGGCGCCGTCCACGGCAGCCGGTACCCGAACAGCATCGCCGCGCCGAGCACGATGAGGCCGACCCCGATCACCGCCGTCGCGTATTTGGCGTTGCGGTCGAGCCACGACGTGAAGAAGTTGCTGATCACGCCGGCCACGACGAACACGAGCATGAACCCACTCGACACGGCGAGGGCCACCGTCAGCGCCCGCTGCATGGAGGCCCGGGCCGGACCGCCGCGCCCCGCCTCGACCCCGAGGAAGTACATCAGGTACGTCGGTAGCAGCACGAACGCACACGGGTTGACCGAGGCGACGAGTCCTCTCAGGAACGAGAGCCCGAGATTCACGCCGTCACACCGAACAGTTCGACGAGCTTGTCGCGCAGCTCGTCGTCGTCGATCGCGCCGGTCTGATCGACGATGCGGCCGTCGGCGTCAAGGAACAGGGTGGCCGGAAAGGCGACGATGCCGAGCCCGTCGGTGAAGGCGAAGTTGTCGTCCCGCAGCAGCTCGTAGCGAACGTCCCGGGCGCTGGCGAAGCGCTCCATCGCCTCCACGGTGTCGGAGGGGTCGACGCCGACGAACCGGACCTGGTCCCCGAACGCGCGGTGAACCTCGGCGAAGTCGGCCAGCTCCCGGGCGCAGGGCGGGCAGGTGGAGTACCAGAAGTTCACCACCGTCGGCCGGCGGTCGTCGCCGGGCAGGCGCACCGTCGAACCGTCGACGGCGAGAAGACCGACGTCAGGTAGGCCGTCGCCCGGCAGCGACGGGTTGGTCGGCGACCCCGGCTCCATGTACTCGCCCGGCGTGTCGAGGTCGACCCTGTCGCCGCTGCCGCCGCCGTCGGCGGCGAGCCGGCTCACGACGATCGCTCCCCCGGCGAGCAGCACGACGACGCCCACGAGGACGATCAGCTGGGCCCGCAGCCGGGGGTTCGCCACGGACTCCGAGGCTACCGAGGCCCCTCGGTCACGGAATTGGCCGGGGGGTCACCAATTCCGTAACCGAGGGGTGTGACGATCCGTCAGGCGACGCTCCCGACGGGTCCGAGCTCGTCGACGATGAGCTCGGGACGGGGGTGCTTGGGAGGACGCCCGCACGGACGCTTGCTGGTGACGATGCGGCCGCTCAGCAGCAGCTCACCGCCCCAGACGCCCCACGGCTCCTCCCGATCCAGGGCCTCGCGCAGACAGGACGCGGTCAGCGCGCACTTCCGGCAGATCGCCTTGGCCCGGGCGATGTCGATCAGGTCGTCGGAGAAGAAGAGGGGGGTCAGAGTCCCATTGCCGTCCGCGCACCGAGGGGCAGGTGTGCGGACGGCGGTGGGACTGGCGAGCTCGGTTGGGGCGAGGGGGTGGATGGCGTACATGTCGTTCCTCGTCGTGTCGTCGGTGTCGCTGGGCTTCTGTCTGCTGCTTCGTTGGCGGCTGAAAACCAAAATGGCCGCCGGATGATCCGGCGGCCTCAGGTGGGGTTTTGACTCCTCTACGTCGAGGGTCTCCCGAGGCGCCGGGTGGAACGCTTTGCGGTGAGCCATTCGAGGCCGTGGTTGGCAGCATCCCACTGGTACGTAATGGCAAAGGCCGGGACGTGCTCACCGCAGCGACGCATGGCCGAAGCGGGGTCGACCATTACCGCGACGCGCGGCATACCCGCCGCACGCTGGTTCATGATCGCTTCGGTCATCGAGGACCCGCTTTGCTCGGTGGATGGGTCGCGCTCGCGACCGGGGGGACACGAGCCGATTCAGGAAATCACGCCACCGCCTCGGTCGTCAAGACCTTTCGGTCCGATGACGACCGGTTCCGGCATGACAAATGACACACGTGTCGGCAGGGCGTGCCGTGCGTCACGCGACGTCGGGAACCTCGCCCGGCACCTCGGCCACGACGAGCGGCGGACGCGGGTGCACCGGAGGGCGTCCCCGTCGCCGCTTGACCGCGACCACCTCACCATCCACCACGATCTCGCCACCCCAGACACCCCACACCTCGCCGCGCGCCAGCGCGCCCGCCAGACACGGCGAACGGAGCACGCACTTGGCGCAGATCGCCTTCGCCCGGGCGATGTCGACGGGATCGTCGGAGAAGAAGATGTGGGTGAACGAGCCGCGTCCGTCGGCGCAGCGAGCCCAACGTCGAATGTCCATCGCCATACCGGAGCCACTACGCCGCCCCGTGAGACGCGGTTTCGGTGATTTTCGGCACGCCTAGCCGGCGAGCACGTACTCGAACCCGGCAGGCGTGTCGCGGCGCTCGAGCTCGCCCGCCAGGCGGAGATGCTCGAGGTGGGCGAAGGTCTCACTGTCGGCCATCGGGCCTTGGGCTCGGGCGGAGAACAGCCGTTCCGAGAGCTCCTGCACCCGGGCCGGGCGTCCGATCTCCGCGGATGCCCGGCGGAGCAGGTCGAGCCGGTCGAGGTGGTGTTCGCGGATCGCCTTGGTCCGCCCCGCCAGGTCGTGGAACGGATGACCGTGGGCGGGCAGCACCCTCGAGACCGTCGGGCCGTACTCGGCGACCTTGGCGAGCGATGCGAAGTAGCGATCGAGCGGGTCGGCATCACGGACGAACGCGCCGATGTGCGGAGTGATCGTGGGCAATACGTGGTCGCCCGAGAGCATCACGCCTTCGGTCGGGTCGTACAGGCACAGGTGGTCGTCGGTGTGGCCGGGGGTGTGCAGCGCGGTCCACTCGCGTCCGGCGAGCCGGATCGTCGAGGCATCGTCCAGCCGCTGCGTGGGCGTCGGCGTGCGGAAGAGTCGGGGGAAGCGGCGGGATCCCCGCATGTACATCCGCCGGCGGAACGGGAACGGGTAGGCGTCGCCACCCCACACCGGCCGGTCCCACGGGCGGCGCGGCCGGCCGCGGTCGAGGTCGGCGAGGTCGGCGGCGTCCTCGACGTCGACGTCCGGCGGCTCCGTGCGGTCCCAAATGAAACGGAACTGGCTGTGGGTGACGATGTCGGCGTCGGTCTCGCGCCGCACCCATCCGGCGCCGCCGAAGTGATCGGGGTGACTGTGGGTGACCACCACCGTGTGCACCCGGCGCACCGGGATGCCGGCGGAGGCCAGCCGCTTGGTGAGCGCGGTGAACGTCCGGCGCCCGGGGAGGCCCGGATCGACGATCGCGGCGCCCCGCTCGTCCTCGAGGACGTAGCAGTTGACGTGGCCGAGACCGGGCATGTCGATCGGCAGCTGGCAGCGCAGGATTCCCGGCCCGACCTCGGTGAGCTCGTCGCTGGCCGGCTCCTGCTCCTGGCGCCGCGGCCGTTCCTTCATCACGAGGACGCTACGGGCGAATCGGCCGACGCGGCGAGTCGACGTCGCTACGTGATGTCCAGCAGCAGCTTGCCGACGTTGGCGTTGGCTTCCATGACCCGGTGGGCGTCGGCGACGGCGTCGAGGGGGAAGCGGCGGTCGATGACGGGGTGCAGCACCCCGGCCGAGAACAACGGCAGCACCTCTTCGGCGAAGCGGCGGCAGATCGCGATCCGCTCCTCGATCGGGCGCCCGCGCAGCACCGTTCCCACCCAGTGCACGCGCTTGGCGAGGAGCTGGCCGAGGTTCACGGTCGACTCGGGGCCGCCGAGCAGTCCGACCAGGACGATGCAGCCCTTGGGGCGCACCGCGGCGAGGTTGCGGTCGGCTTCCTCGCCGCCGACCACGTCGAGCACGACGTCGACGCCGTCCTCGCGTCCGTCGCCGGCGAGTCCTTCCCGCAGGGCGGTGCGCCAGTCGGCCGGCGAGCGTTCGAGCACCAGATCGGCACCCAGCTCGCGGCACGCGGCCATCTTGCCCGCCGAGCAGGTGACGGCGACCCGGGCGCCGATCACCTTGGCGATCTGGATCGCCGCCGTGCCGACCCCGGACGCGCCGGCGTGGACCAGCGCCCATCGCCCGCTCGTGAGGCCGCCCTGCACGACGAGCGCGTCCCACGCCGTGATGAACACCTCGGGAACGGCCGCCGCATCGGCGAGGGCGAGGCCGGGCGGAACGGGCAGGGCGAGCCGGCTGTGGGTGACGAGCTGCTCGGCGTAGGCGCCGCCGGTGTCGATGCCCATGACCTGATCTCCGGCGCGCCAGTCGAGGACGCGGTCCCCCACCGCGGCGACGACACCGGCGTACTCCAGGCCCAGGATCTCGGGACGGTCGCCCAGCGCCTTGGTCGGGCTCGGATACAGGCCCATCCGCTGCAGCACGTCGGCCCGATTGAGCGCGGCGTGGCGGACGTCGACGAGGATCTCGTCGGACCCGGCGACCGGTGGGTCGACGTCGGCGATCTGCATCACCTCGGGTCCGCCGTACCCGTCGAGCACCACCGCGCGCATGTTCAGACGTCCCCCGCCGGCGCGTCGGCCGGTGGCTGCGGTTCCTCGACCCGCTCCGGCGCGATGAACACGTGCTCGCGGTAGTAGCGCAACTCCTCGATCGACTCGCGGATGTCGTCGAGGGCACGGTGCAGTCCGACCTTCTGCGGCCGGGCCTGGGCGATCTTCGGGTACCACCGCCGGACGAGCTCCTTGACTGCGGACACGTCAATCGACCGGTAGTGCAGGTACTCCTCGATCTCGGGCAGGTACGTGGCGAGGAAGCGGCGGTCGGTGCCGATCGAGTTCCCGCAGAGCGGCACTGACCGCGGTTCGGGAGCGTGCTCGCGGATGAACGCGAGCGTCGCCGCGCCGGCGTCGGCGAGCGGGACGTCAGACGCCCGGATCGCCTCCAGCAGGCTCGATCTGGTGTGCATCTCGCGGACGATCGGGTCCATCGCGACCAGCGCCTCGTCGGGTTGGTGGATCACGAGGTCCGGCCCCTCGGCGACGATGTCGAGCTGGTCGTCGGTGACGATGGTGGCGATCTCGACGATCACATCATGCGTGGGGTCGAGGCCCGTCATCTCCAGGTCCATCCACACCAACACCAGCCAGGACCATAACCGGGCGCGCCCCTACCCGGGCTCGCCATCCGCGCGGCTCCTCGACCATGGCACGATCTTCGGGATGGCGCCCGATCGCGACTCGCTGTTCATGAGTCGCTTGGCCGAGCCGGGAGTGGTGGAGGTCTGCGAGCTGCGCGGCCGGTTCGGCTTCATGGCCTACCACGGCGGCGCGCTGGAGCAGCGGACCGACACGATCGCCGCGGCGGCCGCCGAGGCGTCGGGGGCCTCGCTGTACGCCGTGCTCCATCCGCCACCCGAGCCCAAGCACGTCCCGTCGATCCTCGTGCGCCCGGCCGAGTCACCCGTACTGGCCGCGTTCATCGACCACGTCGACGTCGTCGTCACGATCCACGGCTACGGCCGCTGGGGCATGTTCACCGCGGTGCTCCTCGGCGGGGGCAACCGTGAGCTCGCGGCGACGATCGGCGAGCGGCTGCGACCGGTCCTCGACGGTTACGACGTGGTCACCGACCTCACCGAGATCCCGCGTGAGCTGCGCGGCCTGCACCCGGACAACCCGGTGAACCTGCCCCGTCTCGCCGGCGTGCAGATCGAACTGCCACCGCGGGTGCGCGGGCTGGGGCCGAAGTGGGCGGATTGGCGCGGCGACGGGTTCGTCCCGCCGGCGCAGGCGCTCGTGGACGTGCTGACGGGCGTCGCCGCCGAGTGGCCGTCGTGACCTCCCGGCCGGCGCGTGCCGTCGTCGCCGCCGGAGTGCTCGCGGCCACGCTGACCGCGTGCACCCAGTCGCGAACTTCCGGCGACACGCTCGCCCCGCTGCCGATCTCCGGGGCCACCAATCCACCGTCGACCGCGACGGCCGCGTCGAACCCGCGGGAGACCACTTCAGCGACCGGCACGGGCGAGGTCCCGGAACTGGTCGGAGACTGGGACGGCGCCGAGTTCGACGTCGGCGTGATCGAGCAGGTGGGCGAGCTGGGTGGCTACCGGACGATCGACTTCGACCGGTACTCCTACGAGGACCCGGACGAGGGCGTCATCGACGCCAGCGGGTTCACCGAGGAGCCGATCGCGTACTGGTGGACCGAGTCGCCGTTCATCAACATCCAGCAGCAGCTGCGCACGTTCGTCCTCGCCGATGACGTTGAGCTGCTCGTGCTCAACGACGACGGCGCCGAGCGGGCCTGCGACGGCACCGGCCCGCGGCCGAGTCCGAGCTGGGTGCCGGTCGGTGTCTCCTACCTCGACCAGCCGGAGGCCACGGAGGACATCGCCAGCCTCACCTACTCGGACGCCGGCCAGGTCACCCGCATCCGTTTCACCCACGGTTGCCCGTGACCTCTCTTTCTCCGCTCTGTGTCACCGCAGCCGCGTTCGACGACAGATGTGGTGACGCAGATTCAGGGGGCCAGGCGTTCGATGACCCACTCGCCGGCGGCGCGGCGGTAGCGGACGCGGTCGTGGAGGCGGTTGGGCCGGCCCTGCCAGAACTCGATCACGTCGACCCCGAGGCGCCAGCCGCCCCAGAACGGCGGGCGCGGCACGTCGGCCCCGCT
This sequence comes from Actinomycetota bacterium, assembly GCA_046723555.1. GTDB lineage: Bacteria > Actinomycetota > Acidimicrobiia > Acidimicrobiales > Ilumatobacteraceae > JALZMG01. Next base: position 7,831 of record JBKOUV010000182.1, read on the forward strand.
GAACCGGGCCTCGACGTCGGCGACGAGGCGGTCGAGGGCGGCCCGGTCGGCGATCGCCTCGCTCTGCGGCGAGGCCCACGCGCCGATCTGGCTGTCCCGGGGGCGGGAGTAGAAATACTCGTCGCTCTCGGCGTCGCTCGCCCGCTCGACCGGCCCCCGCACCCGCACCTGCCGGTGCAGGTCGAGCCACGAGAACACGCCGGCGCCGAACGGAAGGGCGGCGAGCTGGCGGCTCTTCACGCTCTCGTAGTTGGTGTGGAACACGAAGCCCCGTTTGTCGACCCCGCGCACGAGCACGAACCGGGCATCGGGGTGGCCGTCGCCATCGACGGTTGCGACCACCATCGCGTTCGGCTCGGTCACGCCGGCGCTGCTGGCCTCGTCGTACCACTGCCGCCACTGGGCGATCGGGTCCGGGTCGACGTCGGCGACGTCCAGCCCGGCCGTCTCGTACTGGACGCGGCGCGAGCGCAGTTCGTCGTCGACCGCCACGTCAGTCGCCGCCGATGGTCGTGGCGCCGCGGGTGTACGGATGCAGCGCCTCCGGGATCGCCACCGACCCGTCGGGCCGCCGGTAGTTCTCGATGATCGCGGCCAGCACCCTTGGCACGGCGAGCGCCGAGCCGTTCAGGGTGTGGGCGACCTGCGAGCCCTTCTCGCCCTCGCGGCGGAAGCGGATGTTCGCCCGGCGGGCCTGGTAGTCGGAGAACCAGCTGACCGACGACACCTCGAGCCACTGGTCCGCGCCGGGCGCGTACACCTCGACATCGAAGCTGCGGTGGTGGCTCTGCCCGAGGTCACCGCTGCAGATCTCGACCGTGCGGTACGGGAGGCCGAGGGCGGCGATGGCCCCCTCCGCCCGCGCGAGCAGGTCGGCCAGCACGTCGGGCGACTGCTCGGGCGTGGCGATGGCGAGGATCTCCACCTTGTCGAACTCGTGCGACCGCAGCAGCCCCCGGGTGTCCCGCCCTGCCGAGCCGGCTTCACGGCGATAGCACGGCGTGTAGGCCATCAGCCGCACCGGGAGGTCACCCTCGGCCAGCACCTCGTCGCCGTACATCGACGTCAGCGGGACCTCGGCGGTCGGGATGCACCACAGCTCGTCCCGCTCGACGGCGAAGGCGTCGTCGGCGAACTTGGGGAGCTGGCCGGTGGCCGTCAACGTCGCCGTCGTGACGAGTGACGGTGGCCGGATCTCCTCGAACGCGTCGGCGTTGCGGTCGAGGGCGAGCTGGCACAGCGCCCGGCCGAGCGTGGCGCCGAGGCCACGGGTCATCGCGAACATCGCCCCGCTGATCTTGGCGGCCCGCTGGTTGTCGAGGATCCCGAGCTCGGTGGCGGCCTCCCAGTGGGGCACCTGCTGGTGCTCGCCGAACGAGTCGGGCAGTCCGAACGGTCCGTGGACGACCGGGTTGTCGGCGTCCGAGCTCCCGTCCGGGACGTCGGGATGGACGAGGTTCGGGATCCGCAGCAGGAGGTCCCGGAGTGCGTCGGACACCTCGTCGTGCTCTCCGGCGAGCACCTTCTCGGCCTCTCCGAGCTGGCGACTCTCGACCTGCAGCGCCTCGGCCTCCTCGGCCTTGCCGTCGCGCCGGAGGGTGCCGACCTGCTTCGACAGCTCGTTGACCCGGGCCCGGGTGGCGTCGCGCTCGGCCGTGATCTCCCGCAGTCGGGCGTCGAGGCGCGCCGCGTCTTCGGCCTGCTCCAGGATCTCAGGGTCGCCGCGGCGAGTCAGCGATGCCCGCACCGCGTCGAGGTCGGTGCGCAGCAGCCGGACGTCGATCACGAATGCTGGACGCTACCGGTCGTCTGGCTCCGGCGCCGCCGGCACACGGGCGAACTCCCGCTCGACGTCGTCGTACGTCAGCGGATCGCCGCCGGTCCCGGTGATCTCCGCGCTCGGCATGAGCCGCCCGCGGTGATAGTCGTGCTCGGCACGGTACGACGCGGCGAAGCGGCGGAACCAGAGGACGATGATGATCGTCCACAGGAACACCGAACCCCCGACCTTCATGATCGCCCCGGCGAGCTGCTGGTCGTCCGTGACCGACAGCCCCCACACCCGCACCGGCTGTTCGCCGTAGGGCTTGTACACGACACCCTCGGCGAACGTCAGCCACGCCGCCGGCACCGTCGGGACCACCGACTGCGCGAACAGGTAGATCATCTTGCCCATCGTGCTGAGGTGGAACTCCGGGAACGGCCCGACGACCGGCATCCACATCAGCAGCGCGAACGTCACGACCATGACGTGGAGCAGGTAGTGGACGGTGCCGTTGCTGACCGAGGCCGCCACCACCCCGGGGATGTGCGTGACCATGACGGAGAGGTTGAACAGCACGGCGGCGACGACCGGGTGGCACAGCCGCTTCAGCACCTCGTAGGCACGGCCCTTCCCGACGATCGTGCGGAGCAGCCACTCCGGCGTGGCCAGCAACGCCAGCGGCGGCAGGAAGAAGCTCAGCATCATGTGCTGGAGCATGTGGATCGAGTAGAGGTAGTTCTCCCCGAGGTCGTGGATCGGCCAGTCGCTGGCCGCCCACAGCATCACCATCGCCCCGATGAACGCCACGATGTTCAGCCGGGTCACCACCCGTTGGCCGACGGCGACGGCGTGGGGGCCGACGACCCGCACCATGTAGACGTACGACCCGATCAAGAAGACGACGAGCAGCCAGACGTCCGGATGGGCCCGGAACCGGAACGGATCCGTCACAGCCTGGCCGAACACGCCCACAGTCTGCCGCCCCCCGGGAGCAGATGGGAAGCGCCGGATCGGCTACGGGCTAAAGAAATGGAACGTCGCCAGCGCCGCGGCGAAGACCGACACCGCCAGGATCAGCCCGGTGTAGAAGAGGAAGCTGAACAGCTTGTGGTCGAACTTCAGGTGCATGAAGAAGCTGACCACGATCAGGAACTTCGCCACCATCATGATGAGCAGCGCGGGCAGGAGGACCCAGCCCACGTCGGCGTAGGTGATCGTCACCTCGCCGGCCGTGATCACGGCGAGGATCACGGCGATGATGACGTACTGCTTGTCGGTGGCGCCGTGGTGGCCCTTGGCGATGAACAGCTCGGGGCCGCCGTGCGGCTCCTCGGCAACCGGGTGATCCGTCGTGGTGCTCATGCTGGGATCAGGTAGACGAGCGTGAAGATCACGATCCAGACGATGTCGACGAAGTGCCAGTACAGACCGATGATCTCGACGGTCTCGGCCTTGTCGCCGGTGATGCGGTTCTTGGAGATCATCCCGACCAACGCCATCAGCATGATGATCCCGACGGTGACGTGGGCGCCGTGGAAGCCGGTGAGCGTGTAGAAGCTCGACGAGAACAGACTGGTCGTGTAGCCCAGTCCCTCTCGGTAGAAGACGGTGAACTCGTACACCTGGCCGCCGACGAACGTCGCGCCGAGCAGGGCCGTGCACGTGAGCCATAGCCTGGTGTTTCGGTCGTCGCCCCGGGTCGCCGCCGACACGGCGAGCACCATCGTCAGCGAGCTCATCAGCAGGACGAAGCTCGACACCGAGGTGAACGCGATGTCGTAGACCTGATCCGGCCCGATGCTGCCGGAGTGGCGACCCCGGTAGAGCATGTACGTGCTGATCAGGCCCCCGAAGAGCAGGCAGTCCGACCCGAGGAACAGCCACATCGCCGTCTTGTTGTTGGACAGCCCGGTCGTGGTGTGGAGGACGTCTTCGGCGTCGTGGTGGGCGTGGTCGACGAGGCTGAACTCATCGGCGACCGCGGTCCGCAGGGACTCGCCGTGATCCGTCACGACTCCACCGTCGCCAGTTCGGTTCCCGGCCCTTCGGTGGGCGGCTCGTAGTCGGACTCCGGCGCCACCGACGGTTCGAGCGCCCAGCTGAACGCGCCGAGCAGCACGATCGCCCCACCGATGAACGAGAGCACCAAGTTGTAGATGATCCCGAAGGCGATGATCGGCAGCCCGACGGCGACGACCAGCGGCCAGTACGACGGCGACGGCATGTGGATGTGGGCGTCGGCGTGGGCTTCCTGCTCGGCGAGGATCTCCTCGGCGGTGGCCACCCGCCGCAGATCGTGGACGTCCCCCTCGCCGACGTCCTCGTACTTGCGGTGGAAGAACTCGTCCAGGGCGTGCACGGTCGGGAGCGAATCGAAGTTGTGTTCCTTGGGTGGGTTCGTCGTCATCCACTCCAACGTGCGCGCGTCCCAGGGGTCGAGCGGCGCCGTCGGCTCCTTGCGATGGGTGTGGACGACGTTGACCAGGAACAGCAGCACGCCGAGGGCGATGGTGAACGCACCGATCGACGACACGAGGTTCCAGAACCCGAGGTTGAAGAACCCCTCACCGGCCCGGGCCTCGGTCCAGATGTACATCCGCCGCGGCTGGCCCTGGAGGCCGATGATGTGCATCGGCCCGAACGTCAGGTTCATCCCGATGATCATCAACCAGAAGTTCCACTTCCCCAGCTTCTCGTTGAGGCACTTGCCGAAGACCTTCGGCCACCAGTAGTAGAAGCCGGCGAAGAACCCGAGCACGGCGCCGCCGAACAGCACATAGTGGAAGTGGGCGACGATGTAGTAGGTGTCGGTCTGCTGGGTGTCCGACGGGGCGACGGCGTGGGTGACGCCCGACAGGCCGCCGATGGTGAACTCCACCACGAGCCCGATGGCGAACAGCATGGCCGTGGTGAGGTGCAGCTTGCCGCCCCACATCGTCATCGTCCAGTTGATGATCTTCACGCCCGTCGGGATGGCGATCACCATCGTCGACACGGCGAACACCGCCACACTCACCGGCCCGAGGCCCGAGGCGAACATGTGGTGCGCCCACACCCCCCAGCCGATGAACCCGATCGCCGCCCCTGAGAAGACCACGAACGGGTAACCGAACAGGGGCTTGCGGGAGAACACCGGCAGCACCTCGCTGACGATCCCGAACGACGGCAGGATCAGGATGTACACCTCCGGGTGGCCGAAGATCCAGAACAGGTGCTGCCAGAGCAGCGGGTCGGCGCCGGCCTCGACGGAGAAGAACGTGGCGCCGAAGTTGCGCTGGAAGGTGAGCAGGAATAGCGCCACCGAGATGACCGGGATGGCGAACAGCAGGAGGAACTGGATCACCACGACCATCCAGCTGAGCACCGGCATCCGCATCAGCGACATGCCCTTGGCCCGCATGTTGAGGAAGGTCGTGATGAGGTTGATCGCACCGGTCAGCGAGGCGATGCCGGTGATCTGCAGGCCGAGGGCCCAGAAGTCGACGCCGTTGGTCGGCGAGTAGGGGAGGCTGGCGTTGGGCTGGTACATGAACCAGCCGCCGTCGGCGGCGCCGCCGAGGATCCACGACAGGTTGATGAAGATTCCGCCGAGGATCAGCGCCCACAGCCCGAGGGCGTTCAGGCGCGGGAAGGCGACGTCGCGGGCGCCGATCTGGAGGGGCAGGAAGTAGTTGCCGAACGCGGCCGCCATGGGCATCGCGAACAGGAAGATCATCGTCGTCGCGTGCATCGTGAACATCTGGTTGTACAGATCCGCCGAGAGCACGGTGCCGTTCGGGCCGGCGAGTTGGGCCCGGATGAACAGGGCTTCGATGCCGCCGATGACGAAGAACACCATGGCGGTGACGCCGTACATGATCCCGATGCGCTTGTGGTCGACCGTGAACAGCCACGACCGCCAGCCGGTGGCGGCGACCGGGCGCCGGAACACGCCGAGGGACGTCGTCGGGGTGACGGCCGGGGGTGCCGGCCCGATCGCAGGTACGGGAGCGGGACGCTCGATAATCGCCATCTACTTGCGCTCCAGCAGGTAGGCGACGATCTGGTCGATCTGGTCCTCGGAGAGCGCGAGGTACGGCATACCCCTGGTCTTGCCGTCGGTCTCGGTCAGCTTCTCGGGGTTTGTGTACATCGGCTTCTTCTCGGGGGCGTTGCGCAACCATTCGCGCAGGTCGACCGCGTTGAGGCACTCCGGGGTGACCCCCTCAAGGTATCGGGCCCCGAACTCCTCGGGCGGAGCGTCCCAGACCCGATCCCGGCAGTCCTCGGTGAGCAGATCGAACGATGCGCCGGCGAACGTGTTCCGGGTCATCAGGTTGGTGAGGTTCGGTGCCGCGCCCGACCACACGTACTTCTCGGGCTGGGCGATCACCGGGACACCCTTGTCGTCGACGAGCCCGTTGACCTGGTGGCAGCGCGAGCACTGGGAAATGAACGTGGCCTCCCCTTCAGCCGCGAGCGTTCCCTCCTCGGGCGGCGTGTAGTCCTGGAGCTGGTTCGCCTTCCACGTCTCGAAGTCCTCCGCCGTGAGGGCGACCACCTCCATCCGCATGTTGGCGTGCGACAGTCCGCAGAATTCGGCGCACTGACCGGCGTAGATGCCGGGCTCGTCCGCCTCGAGGCGCACGGTCTGGACGCGCCCGGGCACCATGTCCTTCTTGCCGTTGAGGCGGGGGATCCACCAGCTGTGGATCACGTCGCGGCTCGTGCCCCGCACGAGCACGTTGGTGTCGATGGGCATCACGAGCTGCCCGCTGGTGACGATCGGCTCGGCGATCCCACCGCACCCGTCCTGGGTCGGGTAGTCCATCTCCCACCACCACTGGTTGCCCGTGACGTTGACGTAGCACTCGGTGTCGTCGGTCCGGGACAGGGCGAACAGCGTGCCCACGGTGGGGATGGCGATGCCGATGAGGATCAGCGCCGGCAGGATCGTCATCCCGATCTCGAACGCCGGGTTGCCGTGGGTCTGCCGGGGGATCGGCTGACCGCGGTCGCGGTACCGGTAGATCGCCCAGCCGATCGCCACCGCGACGAGCACGAGCACGACGCCGGCGATGAGGAACACCGGCCACTGGAGGTTCTGGATCTTTTGGGCGTTGTCGCCCGCCGGCTGCCACGTGTCCTGCGGGGCGTCCTTGGCGCACCCGGCGAGGAGTGCTGCCCCGACCACCACGGTGGCCGGCACGACCAACAACCGGACCCGACGCCGCACGCGCGTCACCGTACCGAGACGCGCGCCTCGGTTCTGATCGCGATCGCCTGTCACCGGTGAACCGAATCGCGACGAACAATCGTACCCATCGCGCTCGCGGCGGTTCTCTGGCCCAATTTCGGCCACCACGGACACCCAATCGCGATCAGAACCAGTAGTCACGGCACGAGCACTTCCATCACGGCGCCATCGACGCCCGGCACGAAGAACCGGTACGGCTGCTCGGCGAGCGAACTGGACCGCGGGATCGTGAAGGTGAGGAACTGACTGCCTCCGTCGTCGACGAGGGAAGTGCAGATCTGGTTCGGCTCCTCCGTGTCGGGGACGGTGTCGCCCGTCGCTTCGTCGACGGCCGGCCGGGTGCCGAGGTCGAGCACCAGCCGGCGGGGCTCCTGGCTGTCGTTGACGAATCGCACGTTCGTCGGGTTGTTCCGGACAACGACCAGGGTCGTCTGCTCGCCGGTGACCCCTTGGGTCCTGGCGATGAGCGTGTCGTCGGACTGGAGCACGATCTCGGCGGTCAGGTTGGCCTTGGCGGCGACCGACTGCGACGCGTCCTCGTCGGCGGCTGTCTCGTCGGGGTTGGCGCACTCACCGGCGGCGGCGAGCGCCCCGGTCGTCTCGTGGGCCTCGGTGTCCCGCTCCCCCTCCAGGGCGGCGACGAGGCCGCCGGTGACCAGGCCGACCGCGGCGATCGCGATCACGGCGGCGATGAGCCCGCCGCGCAGCGACGGGCGAGCGGCGAAGAGGAAGCCGACGAACAGGATGAACGCCGCGATCGTGACGAACACGACCGGTCCGCCGGACCTGGACAGGAACAGCATG
>JBKOUV010000160.1:0-9133 GCA_046723555.1 Actinomycetota bacterium
CCGACGCTGTCCCGGGCGAGGAAGACGGTGGCGATGATCCCGACGAGCATGAACGCCGAGCCGGCCATCGTGAACAGGAAGAACTTCGTCGCCGCGTAGACCCGGCCCTCATAGCCCCAGCCCCCGATGAGGAAGTACATCGGGACCAGCACGATCTCGAAGAAGAGGAAGAAGACGAACAGGTCGAGGGCGAGGAAGCTGCCGAGCACGCCGGCCTCGAGGAGCAACATCCAGGCGAGGTACGGCTTGTGGTCGTGGTGGGGATCGACGCCGAGAAGTGAGAGCGGGAACAGCACGCCGGTGAGCACCACCAGCGGGAGCGAGATCCCGTCCACCCCGACGTGCCACGAGATGCCCCACGCCTCGATCCACGGGTGCTGGCTGACGAACTGGAAGCCGGGATCGCCCGTCTCGAAGGCGGCGAGCAGCCAGATGGTCAGCGCGGCGGTGACCACGCTGGCGATCAGCGCGACCAGCTTGACCAGCTCCGGCCGGCGCTTCGACACCAACAAGACGGCGACGGCACCGGCGGCCGGGACGGCGATGATCGTCGTCAGGATCGGGAAGTTGGCGTCCATCAGAGGATCGCCCTACCGACGATGAACCAGGCGAGGAGGGCGACGACACCGACGCCGATGATCCCGGCGTACGCGCGGATGAACCCGTTCTGACCCTGGCGCAGCCACCGGGCCGAGTCGCGCACGCCGCGCCCGGTGCCGTTGACCGCCCCGTCGATGACGTTGGCATCGAACCACGCCGTCGCCTCGAACGACTCGCGGCCGGGCCCGCCCATGAACTCGGTGACGGCCTGGTCGACGTACCAGGCGTGGGCGAGGACGACCGGCTCGACGGCCTTCACCCGCTTGCGCAGGTACACCAGCCAGCCGACGAAGATGCCGGCCAGCGCGACCACCGCGGCGACCACGAGCAGCAGGTACTTGTGGTCGTCGGCCCAGGTGCCCTCGATGTTGGCCTCGCCGAACTCGACCACCGGCTCGAGCCAGTGGCTGAGCCGCTTCCCTTCGTCGCTGAACGGCAGCTCGATCCCGCCGCCGACGAACGACAGCACCGCCAGCACGACGAGCGGGAAGAGCATGATCCACGGGCTCTCGTGCGGCTTGGTGTCGCCGCGGGCGCCGTGCTCGGCGGCCCGGTCCTGCCAGTGAGCCTCGCCGAAGAACACCATCATCACCTGGCGGGTCATGTAGTACGCGGTGAGCAGGGCGGTGACGAGACCGACCACGTAGAGGGCGGTGTTGTCGGCGAGGGCGAACAGGAGGATGTCGTCCTTCGACCAGAACCCGGCAAACGGCGGCACTCCGGCGATGGCGAGCCAGCCGACGATGAACGTGGCCGCCGTGACCGGCAGGTAGGGCCGCAGCCGGCCCATCCACCGCATGTCCTGCTCGTCGTGCATCCCGTGGATCACCGAGCCGGCGCCGAGGAAGAGCAACGCCTTGAAGAAGGCGTGGGTGATCATGTGGAAGATCGCGGCGACGTAGGCGCCGGAGCCGACAGCCAGGAACATGTAGCCGAGCTGGCTCACGGTCGAGTACGCGAGCACCCGCTTGATGTCGTTCTGGGCGACGGCGATCGTCGCCGCGAACAAGGCCGTGATCACGCCGATCCAGGCGATCATCGACGGCAGCCAGTCGGGCGTGACGGCGAGCAGTGGGTTGATCCGCACCATCAGGAACACGCCGGCGGTCACCATGGTGGCGGCGTGGATCAGGGCTGAGACTGGCGTCGGGCCCTCCATCGCGTCGGGCAACCAGAAGTACAGCGGCAGCTGGGCGCTCTTGCCGACGGCGCCGAGGAACAGCAGGCCGGCGATGGCGATCGCGGTCGACTGGGCGAGCGCCCCGCCCTCGGCCGCGCCGTTGATGACCGAGTAGCTCACCGAGCCCACCGCTTGGAAGGCGAGGAACATCGCCAGCATGAACCCGAAGTCACCGACCCGGTTGGTGATGAACGCCTTCTTCCCCGCCGTCGCCGCCGACTGGCGGGCTTGCCAGAACGCGATCAGGAAGTACGAGCAGGTGCCGACTCCCTCCCAGCCGAGGAACGTGACGAGCAGGTTCTCGCCCAGCACGAGCATCAGCATCGAGAAGGCGAAGAGGTTCATGTAGAGGAAGAACTTGGAGAACTTCGGGTCGCCGTGCATGTAGCCGACGGCGTAGAGGTGGATCAGTGCTCCGACGCCGGTGACGAAGAGGCACATCGTGATGCTGAGCGGGTCGGCGAGGAACGACACGTCGATCTTCAGCGACCCGACCGAGACCCACGAGTAGATCGTCTCCACCTGCTCGCGGTTCTCGGATGGCCGGCTGAGCAGGTCGAAGAACACCCCGACCGACACGACGAACGAGGCGACCACGGTGAGCGTCGCCAGGTAGCCGGCGCGCGGGTCGCCGAGGCGGCGACCGAAGACGAGGAGCAGCAGGAAGCCGGCGAGCGGGAACGCCGGGATCAGCCAGACGACGTCAGTCATCAGCTCGCCCCCCAGCGAATCGGCGCACCCCTATCCCTTCAGCTCGATCAGGTCGTCAGCGGTGGCGCCCGGACGGCGGCGCAGGATCGAGACGATGATGCCGAGGCCGACGACGACCTCGGCGGCGGCGATGACCAGGACGAAGAACACGGCGGTCTGCCCGTCAATGTTGCCGAGCCGCTTGGCCAGGGCGACGAAGCTCAGGTTCGCCGCGTTGAGCATCAACTCGACACACATGAAGATCACCAGCGGGTTGCGTCGTACGAGCACGCCGACGGCGCCAATCCCGAAGAGCACGGCGCTGAGGATCAGGTACCAGGTCGTGGTCGGCGTGACGTCCGCGATCACGTCGTCACCTTCTTGCGGTCGGCGACCGGCGGCACGTCGGCGCGTCGGCGCTGGCGGCGGGTGAGCACGACGGTGCCGGCGACGGCGACGATCAGCAGCACCGACGTCAGCTCGAAGGCGAAGACGTTGTCGCCGAACAGGCTGTTGGCGATTTGCTGGATGTTGGCGTCGTGACCGGCGACGACCTCGCCGGTCTGTCCCGCCGCCGGCCGGCCGGCGATGTCGAGCCCCGTTCCGACGGCGAGGGGATGGGAGTCCCGCGCCGCCACCACTGCGGCGACGAGCAGCCCGATGATGCCAAGGCCCATCACCGCGGCCAGCGGTCGCTGGATCGGCAGCGGCTCGATGCGGAGGTCTTCGGAGCGGTCGACGCCCAGCAGCATGATCACGAACAGGAACAGCACGACGATCGCCCCGGCGTAGACGATGATCTGCACCGCGGCGAGGAACTGGGCATCCTGGGAGACGAACAGCACGGCGATGCCGAACAGGGTGAGCACGAGGCTCAGCGCGCAGTGCACCGGGTGCCGGCGCACGACCACGCCGATGGCGCCGGCGATCACCATCAACGAGGCGATGATGAAGACGACGAGATCCATCAGGGCGACCCGGCGCGCTTCCCCGCGGTGCCCCTGCCGTCGGCAACGTCCTGAGTCGGCTCCGGCGCCCGGATGCCGTAGCCGAGGTCTGCGCTCCAGCCGACTTGGCCGACGAAGCCGGCATCGCCGTTGGCCGCGGTCGCCCGCACCCATCCGCTGGTGTCGGCGTCCTCCCCTTGCCGCCAGTCCTCCCACGGCTGGGGCCGCGGCCGGCCCTCGTCGTCGACCACCAACTCGGCCTTGGTGTAGATCGCGTCCCGCCGGTTGGTGAACGAGAACTCGAACAGCTTCGACTCGGTGATCGCCTCCGTCGGACAGGCCTCGACGCAGAGGTCGCAGTGGATGCAGCGCAGGTAGTTGATCTCGTACACGAAGCCGTAGCGCTCCCCCGGCGAGGTCGGATTGTCCGGGTCGTTGTCGGCGCCGCGGACGAAGATGCACTTCGCCGGGCAGACCCCCGCGCACAGTTCACAGCCGATGCACTTCTCCATCCCGTCCTCGTACCGGCCGAGCACGTGGCGACCGTGCAGCCGGGACGGCTTGGGTGCCTTGACGTCGTCCTCGGCGTCGGGCGGCGGGAGCTCGTCGCCCTTGGCGCGGCGCCGGGCCGCGCGGCCGCCTGAGTAGTTGGCGGTGATCCGCTTGCCGCCCAGCAGCCGGTGCTGCCGAGCCGTGACGGTGAAGCCTTCGAGGTAGCCCATCAGAACATCGCCCCTTCTCGTTCCCGGTTGCGCTGGCTCACCCGCACGGCCCGCAACATCAGGACGTACGACACGGCGAGCACGGCGAGGGTGACGACGATGACCGCCCACGTGTCCCAGTCGTTGTCGCGGCCGACCCGGATCGCGGCGAGGAGCAGGAACCACCCGAGGGCGATCGGGATGAGGATCTTCCAGCCGAGATCCATCAGCTGGTCGTACCGCAGCCGCGGCAGGGTGGCGCGCAGCCAGACGTAGACGTAGAGGAACAGCAGCACCTTGAGGAGGAACCAGATCGCGCCTTCGAGACCGCCGGGGATCCCCGGGATGTCGAGCGTCGTGTCCCCGAACGCGATCGGCTGCGGTCCGCCGAGGAAGAGCGTGACGATGACCGCGCTCATCGTGATCGTGCCCATGAACTCGGCCAGGAAGAACAAGCCGAAGCGGATGCTCGAGTACTCGGTGTTGAACCCGCCGACCAGCTCCTGTTCGGCCTCGACGAGGTCGAACGGCGGGCGGTTCAACTCGGCGGTCACGGCGAGCATGAAGATGATGAACGGCACCACGCCGGTCGCGACGAGGTTCCAGTTCGACAGCGTGTCCTGCCCGTTGACGATGCCCGCCGTCGACAGGGTTCCGGCGGACAGCAGCACGGCGGCGAGGCTCAGCCCGAGCGCGGCCTCGTAGCTGATCATCTGCGCGGTCGCCCGCACCGAGCCGAGCAGCGGGTACTTCGAGCCACTCGACCAGCCGGCGAGCATGTTGCCGTAGACCGCGATCGAGGACACGGCGAGCACCAGCAGGATGCCGATCGGCGGGTCGGCGAGTTGGACCCGCGTCGGCACGCCGAACCACGTGACGATGCCGTCGTTGCCGTTGGTGAAGTCGCCGCCGATCGGGATCACCGACCAGACCAGGAAGGCGGGGACGAAGGCGAGATACGGCGCCAGCCGGAACACCCGCCGGTCCGCCCGGTCGGGCAGGAGGTCCTCCTTGAAGAACAGCTTGACGCCGTCGGCGAGGGTCTGTAGGGCGCCGAACGGGCCGGCCTTGTTCGGTCCGACGCGGTTCTGCATCCCGGCGATGATCTTGCGCTCGAACCAGACCATGAACAGCGTGCCGACGAGGCCGATGACGAAGATCGCGACGACCTTGATGATCACGATGACGAGCGGCTTCCACCAGATGTCGCCCATCAACACCGGGTCGAGCCCCAGTAGCCCGTTTTGGTCCGAGAATTGGTCGAAGACATGACCAGAAGTCGGACCGAAACGGACGGGGGTCATCACATCCGCTCCACGCGGACGTCGTTTGCCGGGGCGCGGGCGTCGATGATGTCGGCGATCGATGCGCCCGGCACGTTGAACGGCACCCGCAGCGATCCACGGGGCACCGCGGTGTCGGCCTCGAGCGGGAGCACGACCATGCCGCGGCTCCCCGTCACCTGGACGTCAGTGCCTTCGGCCACGCCGAGACCGGCGAGGTCGAGCGGGTTGATCTGGGCCGTGCTCGGCGTCGTCAGCGCGGCGAGCGACGGCGACATCGCCGTCCCGATCGCCCGGTCGTAGAGCTTGCGGCTGACGACCAGTCGATAGTCGTAGCTGTTGCGCCCCGGTGCGGAGGCGCCCGCCTGGTCGGGCCAGGCCACGGTCGCGGTGCGCTCGGGCACGGCGAGGACCCCGTCCGGGTGGTCGGCGAGCGCCTGCCGGGTCGCGCCGCGATACGCCGGGACGCCGGACGCGATGGCGTCGGTGACGGCATCGAGCGATCCCAGCTCGTCGGCGAGCTCGTCGTGGCCGAGCCGTTCGGCGAGTTGGGCGGCGAGCATCCAGTCCGGGCGGGCAGTGCCGTGCACGGTGACCTTCTGGGCGACCGTCGTCACCCGCCCCTCGAGGTTGGTGGTGGTGCCGGACTTCTCGCCGAACGCCGCCGCCGCGAGCACGACGTCGGCCTGCCGCGAGGACTCGGTGAGGAACGTGTCCACGGCGATCACCCGACGCGCCCCGGCGATCGCCCGGCGGGCCAGGTCGGCATCCGGACAGTCCGCGATCGGGTCGGCGCCGAGCAGGACCAGCAGCTCCGTGCGTCCGGAGGCCGCCGCTTCGAGAATGCCGAGACCGTCGGTGCCGTCGGTCTGGGGGGCGAGCCCGAGCTGGAGCGCGCCGACCACGTTGCCCCGCCGCAGCGCGGGCAGCACCTTGGCGTCCGGGCAGGCGTCGAGCACGGTCCGCAGCGTCACCATCGCCGACTCCGCCGACTCCGCCAGGTTGGCCCGACCGGCGACGACGACCACCGGTCCGGCGACGAGCTGCTCGCGCACCACCGAGTCGGCAAGGGCCGTCGTGAGCCCGGACCGCGATCCCGAGTCGACGCGCACGCTCCGCCACGCGTACCGGCTGAGCCCGGTCGCCGCCGGCCCGAACTCGAGGATGCGGCTGCGCCGTTCCTCGGCCGCGTCCCGTAGCCGGAGGTACAGGACCGGAAGCTCCTCCTTGAGATCCGGCCCGAGCAGGACGATCGTCTTCGCCGACGCCGCCTCATCGATCGTCGCCCGCGGCAGGTCGAGCAGGGCGGGGGGCAGGCCGTCACCGAGCTGGGCGTCGCGGTGGACGACGCCGAGCGCGTCGGCGAGGCGCGCCCACCCGTAGGCGTCCTCGTTGGTCCCCCGGGCGCCGCCGAGGATCGCGATTCCCCGCGGCCCACCCGACTTGGTCGCGTCGGCGATCAAGTGGCTGGCGACGTCGAGCGCAGCGTTCCACGTCGTCTCGACCAGCCCTCCTTCACCGCGGACGAGCGGTGCGCCGAGGCGCTGATCGGAGTTGACCGACTCGAAGTTGAACCGGCCGCGATCGCAGAGCCAGCTCCAGTTCACCGGGTCGGCGTCGACACCCGAGTAGCGCACCAACTCGTCGCGGCTCGACTGCACCACCATCCGGCAACCCACCGCGCACGTCGTGCACGTGCTCTCCACCTGGTCGAGGTCCCACGGGCGGGCCTTGAAGCGGTAGGGCTTGGCGGTGAGCGCACCGACCGGACAGAGCTGCACGGTGTTGCCGGAGAAGTAGGAGGCGAAGGGCTGGTCGGGGAACGTCAGCACCTGGGTCTCGTTGCCGCGGAACGTGAACGCGATCAGCGGGTCGCCGGCGACGTCGTTGGCGAACCGCGTGCAACGGTCGCAGAGGACGCACCGCTCGCGATCGAGCAGGACGAGATCGCTGATCGGGATCGGCTTCTCGAAGTGGCGCTTCTCCTCGATGTACCGGCTCTCGCCGGGACCGTGGCTCAGCGCCTGGTCCTGGAGCGGGCACTCGCCCCCCTTGTCGCAGACCGGGCAGTCGAGCGGGTGGTTGGCCAGGAGGAACTCGAGGATCCCCTCCTGGGCCCGCTTCACCGCCTCCGTCGCCGTGCGCACGACCTGGCCGTCGGCGACCGGGGTCATGCAGCTCACCACGAGCATCGGGCCGCGTGGGCCCTCGACCTCGACGATGCACTGCCGGCACATGCCGACCGGCTTCATCCGCCGGTGGTAGCAGAAGCGGGGCACGTACACGCCGGAGTCCTCGCACGCGTCGATGACGAGCTGGTTGAGAGGGGCCTCGTGGGCGCGGTCGTCGATCGTCATCGCAACCGTCGTCTTGGCGGGCTCGGCGTCGGTGCTCGGATCAGACATGCAGGAGGGTCCCGGGGATCGGGTGGCGGTGGACGCCGTCGATGGGACGGCCGTGCTCGACATAGTGCTCGAACTCGTGGCGGAAGCGGGTGACCGCCGAGGCGATCGGGCTCACCGCCGACGGACCGAGCGGGCAGATCGTGGTCTGCCGCGGGGGCCAGGCGACGCCGGGGCTGATCGACTCGCAGACGTCCATCAGCGTGCCGAGGTCTTCCGGGCGGCCGTGGCCCTGGAGCATCCGGAGGAGGATCCGCTCGAGCCAGGTCGTCCCCTCGCGGCACGGCGTGCACTTGCCGCAGCTCTCCCGGGCGAAGAAGCGAACGATGCGCCAGCAGGCGGCGACGACGTCGGTCGTCTGGTCCATGATGACGATCGCGCCGGAGCCGAGCATCGAGCCGGCCTTGTCGACGGTCGGCTTGTCGAGCGCCAGGTCGAGGTGCTCCTCGTAGAACCAGGGCGCCGAGGCGCCGCCGGGGATGAATGCCTTCAGGGAGCCGCCGTTCCGGATCCCGCCGCAGTACTCCGGCGCCTCGATGAGCATCCGAAACGTGGTGTCGCCCTGGGGCACCTCGAAGACGCCGGGCCGCTCGACGTGGCCGCTGACGGCGAACATCCGCATGCCCGTGGACGTCGGAAAGCCGATGTCGTGGAACGACTGCCCGGAGTTGGTGATCATCCAGGGCACGTTGGCGAGGGTCTCGACGTTGTTGACGATCGTCGGCTGCATGTACAGGCCCTTGGACGCGGGGAAGTACGGCGGCTTCAGCCTCGGCATCCCCCGCTCGCCCTCGAGACTCTCGATGAGGGCGGTCTCCTCGCCGACGATGTAGGCGCCGGCCCCCCACGTCAACGTGATGTCGACGGAGAAGTCGGTGCCGAGGATGTTGCGGCCGACGAGCCGGTTGGCGTACGCCTCGTTGAGCGCCTCGGCGATGCGCTCCTGGGCGAGGGCCATCTCGCCCCGCACGTACAGGAACGCCTGGGCGGCGGAGAACGCGTAGCACGAGATCAGGACTCCCTCGATGAGCTGGTGTGGGTCGA
Organism: Actinomycetota bacterium; assembly: GCA_046723555.1. GTDB lineage: Bacteria > Actinomycetota > Acidimicrobiia > Acidimicrobiales > Ilumatobacteraceae > JALZMG01. Next base: position 8,848 of record JBKOUV010000160.1, read on the forward strand.
GCTCCATCAGGAGGCGGTCCTTGTACGTGCCCGGTTCGCTCTCGTCGCCGTTGACGACGAGGTACCGGGGGAGGACGTTGGGAGGGAGGAACCCCCACTTCGTGCCGGTCGGGAAGCCGGCGCCCCCGCGGCCCTGGATCTCCGACGTCTTGACCTCGTCGTGCACCTGCTGCGGCGTCATCTCGGTCAACGCCCTGCGCAATGCCCGGTAGCCGCCGGTGCGGACGTAGCCGTCGTAGGTGTAGCCGTCGGCCACGTCGAACCGCGACGTGATGATCTTCGGCCC
>JBKOUV010000169.1:0-5433 GCA_046723555.1 Actinomycetota bacterium
GTGCTGTGGCTGCTCGGCCTCACCCAGGCGATCAACCTCATCGACGGCCTCGACGGCCTCGCCGCCGGCATCGTCGCCATCGGCGCCTTCACCTTCTTCCTCTACGCCCAGCGGCTCGCCGACCTCGACCTGCTGACCCAGCCCAACCTCGGCCCGATGATGGCGATCATCGCCGTGGGGCTGTGCCTCGGCTTCCTGCCCCACAACTTCAACCCGGCCAAGATCTTCATGGGCGACAGCGGTGCCCTCCTGCTCGGGCTGCTGATGGCGGTGTCGACCAGCGTGGTCGGCGGCCGGGCCGACCCCACCGGCCAGGCGTTCATCGGGCAGACGTTCTTCTTCCTCGCCCCGTTGGTGATCCCGCTGTTCATCCTCGGCATCCCGATGCTCGACCTGCTCTTCGCCATCGTCCGCCGGGCGACCCACCGCAAGGCGATCGACGTCGCCGACAAGGGCCACCTCCACCACCGCCTCGTCAACCTCGGCCATGGGCACCGGCGCAGCGTGCTGATCCTCTGGACGTGGACCGCCCTGCTCTCGGCGTTCGTGCTGTACCCGGTGCTGTCGGGCGAGAACCCGACCTACCTCCCGTTCGGGATGCTGGCGATCGCGATCGTCCTCTACACGGTGCTCCACCCGAGCGTCCGCCGCGCCCGCCGCGCCAACGGGAACTAGGCCCCGCTCCCGAATGTTTACCTCCGAGGGAATTGCGACCGGCGTCACGTTTGAGGTAGCTTGTTCTTGCGTTCACAAGCTCCCACCCGGCTTCGTGAACGATCATCAACGCCGATGAAACGCTTCTCACCCCCTCGCGTCGCGATGAACGCATCGAGCGACTCGCTCACCCAAGGGATCGACAACGCCCTTGCGGTCGCCCTGCTGTTCGCCGTGGGGTTCTTTCTCGACCGCTGGCTCGGTACCACGCCGTGGCTGATGATCACGTTCGTCGTGCTCGGCGGGATCGGCGTGTTCGCCAAGATGAAGTACCGCTACGACGAGCAGATGGCCCAACACGAGGCCGAGCGTCGTGAGCGCGTCAACTCCGGGAGAGTCGGCGAGTGAGCGACGAAGTCGCCGTCGTCCCCGAGATCGAGGTCTCCCGCGACCTGATCAAGCGGGGCCTCATCGTCGCCCCGGTGCTGATCGGGATCTGCGCCGTGATCTGGGGTGCTGACGGGGCCTGGTCGGCGACCTACGGCATCGCCCTCGTGCTCGTCAACTTCGCCCTCTCCGCCGGGATCATCGCCTACACCGCCCGGATCTCGATCCACCTGCTGATGGGGGCGACGCTGTTCGGCTACCTCATCCGGCTCGGTCTGATCTTCCTCGCCGTCTGGGTGGTCAAGGACGCCAGCTGGATTTCGCTCCCGGCCCTCGGAGCGACGATCATCGTCACCCATCTCGGGCTCCTCATCTGGGAGCTCAAATACGTGGCGATCTCACTCGCCTATCCGGCCCTGAAACCGACGACCCGACCATCCGACCGACGACCGACGCTCACATGACGAACTGAGGTAACGCGTCAATGTTCGCCCTGGAATTCCCGCCGATCAACGAGGTCATCCGCTGGCGCGACCTGTTCCCGTCGTTCAACAAGGTCGCGATCATCGCCTGCCTCGCCGTGGTCATCGGCAGTGTGATCTACATCATCGCCGCCCGCCGCGACCCGTTGGTGGCGCCGAAGGGCGTGCGCAACCTCGCCGAGGTCGGCGTGGAGTTCATCGAGGATCAGATCGTGATGCAGACGATCGGCCGCGACGGTCTTGGCTGGACGCCGTTCCTCCTGACCCTGTTCATCTTCGTCTACCTCTGCAACCTGCCAGGAGTCATCCCGATCCTCCAGTTCCCGGCGACGGCGCGCATGGCCATCCCGTTCTTCCTCGCCATGGTGGTCTGGCTGATCTACAACACCGTCGGGTTCAAGCACAACGGACTGAAGTACCTGACGGGGATGCTGTGGCCGCGCACCGTGCCGGTCGCGATGCGCCCGCTGGTCGGGCTCATCGAGTTCCTCTCCAACATCATCCTCCGCCCCTTCTCGCTGGCAGTCCGACTTTTCGCCAACATGCTCGCCGGGCACATGCTGCTCGTGACGTTCGCCCTCTTGGCGAACGCGCTGCTGTTCGCCGAGACGAAACAGCTGCTGCTCAAGCCGCTCACGATCCTGCCGATCTTCATGCTGCTGTTCCTGACGGCGTTCGAGATCCTCGTCGGCCTGCTGCAGGCGTACATCTTCACCATTCTCACCGGCGTGTACATCGGCCTCGCCAAGCATCCCGAGCACTGATCGACCAACCCAGAGGAGAAAGACACCAACCATGGAAGCGCTCGCCCAGCTCATCGGCCAGGCCGGGCTCTCGGCCGACGACCAGAAGACGGCCAACGCCGCCATTGGTGCCGGCTTCGCCTACGGCCTCGCGGCCATCGGCCCGGGCATCGGCATCGGCTACGTCGTCGGCAAGGCCATCGAGGCGATGGCCCGCCAGCCCGAGGCGGCCGGCATGGTCCGCACGACGATGTTCCTCGGTATCGCGTTCACCGAAGCGCTGGCGCTGATCGGGTTCGTCGTCTTCATCCTCCTCGGCCTGTAAGGGACCACCACGGTGAACCACGTGACCGTCACCTTCGAGGGTGGGGACGGGTTCCGAGTCGTCGTCGACGGCATTGACGCCGCCGCCCGTCACGTCAGCCAGGCGGGGGAGGAGGAGCCGGAGGAGGGCCCGAGCCCGATCGCCATCGAGGGCAAGGAACTGTTCTGGGCCGGCGGAGCGTTCCTCGTCTTCCTCGTTCTGATGCGGCTGTTCCTCGTCCCGCGGGTGAAGCAGGGGATGGACGCGCGCTATCGGCTCATCCGGACGGACCTGGAGGAGGCCGACGACACCCGCGCCGCGGCCCAGGGCGAGCTCGCCGAGTACCAGGCCGAAGTCGCCAAGGTGCGGACGGAAGCCACCGCCCGGATCGACGCGGCCCGTCACCAGCTCGAGGCGGAACGAGCGGAGCGTCTCGCCGAGGTCAACGCCCGGATCGCGGAACAGCGGGCCGCGGCGATGGCCGAGGCCGAGGCGGCCAAGCAGGCGGCCCGTCAGACGATCGACGAGGCCGTGGAGAGCGTCGTCAGCCGGCTCGTCGACCTGTCGATCAGGAAGCCGCCCGACCCCGCGGTCGTTCAGCGGGCGCTGACCGACGTCACCGCCGCGGGGGTGACGCGATGATCGCGAGCATCTTCGTCGCCGCCGCAGAGGAGCACATCGACCGCACCCACTCGTGGATCTGGCCGGAGGGCTACGAGCTCTACTTCGGCGGGGCCGCGGCGATCACGATCTTCGGTCTGCTCGGCTGGAAAGTGCTCCCACTCGCCCGGAAGGCGCTCAACGACCGCACCGCCCGCATCCAGGCCCAGCTCGACGAGGCCGAGGAGGCCAAGGCGAGGGCTGAGCGCGAGGCGGAGGAGATCCGCCGGGCCAAGGGTGACATCGACGCCGAGCGCGCCCGCATGCTCGCCGAGGCCGACGAACAGGCTGCGGCCCTGCTGGCCGAAGGGCGCGAACGGCTCGCGCGAGAGGTCGCCGAGCTCGAGGCCAAAGCATCGGCCGACATCGCCGCGGCCGGGGCGCGCGAGGTCGACGAGCTGCGCGCCGAGATCGCCCGCACGGCGTCGGTCGTGGCCGACCGGGTGGTCGTGGAGACGCTCGACGACGAGACCCACCAGCAGCTGATCGAGAACTTCATCCAGCGGGTCGGTGCAACCGGGAGCGCGGCATGAACAGCGAAGTGATCGAGGGCTACGCCGCGGCCGTGTTCGAGGTCGCTCGGGCCGAGGGCACGCTCGACGAGGTCGAGGATGAGCTGTTCCGGTTCGCTCGGTCGTTCGAGTCGAACGACGAGCTGCGCGGCGCCCTCACCGACGAGACGATCCCTGGCTCGCGGCGCCAGGGCATCGTCGAAGACCTGCTCGGCGGACGGGCCAACCAGACCACTGTGCAACTGATCTCGATGGTGGTCGGGTCTGGACGCACCCGCGACCTGCCGGCGATCGTCGACCGGCTCGTCGAGCGGGCGGCGCAGGCCAAGAACCTCGCCGTCGCCGAGGTCCGCGCTGCGGTCCCGCTCAGCGGGGACCAGGAGGACCGCCTCAAGGCGGCCGTCGCCAACGCCACCGGGAAGGACGTCACGATCAAGGTGGTCGTCGACCCGTCGGTGATCGGCGGCCTCGGCGTCACCGTCGGAGACACCGTCATCGACGGCACGGTGCGCACTCGTCTCGACCAGTTGAAGAGCCGCTTGTAATGGACAGCAAAGGATCGCGCAATGGCTGAACTGACCCTCTCCGCCGCCGACATCGCGGCGTCGTTGACCAGGAACCTCGAAGGGTTCGAGCCGTCGCTGGAGGCGCGCACCGTCGGGCGTGTCAGCGAGGTCGGCGACGGCATCGCCCGCGTGTTTGGCCTGCCCGATGCGGCGGTGAACGAGCTGCTCGAGTTCGAGGACGGCACCGTCGGGCTCGCCCTCAACCTCGACGAGCGGTCGATCGGCGCCGTCGTGCTCGGCGATTCCGACAACATCGAGGAAGGCCAGACCGTCAAGTCGACCGGCCGCATCCTCTCCGTCCCCGTCGGCGACGGCGTGCTCGGTCGGGTCGTCAACGCCCTCGGCGAACCCGTCGACGGTAAGGGCGAGCTCGTCGGCACCGAGCTGCGGCGGATGGAGATCCAGGCGCCCAGCATCATGGGCCGCCGGCCGGTGCACCAGCCGCTGCAGACCGGCATCAAGTCGATCGATTCGATGACTCCGATCGGCCGCGGCCAGCGCGAGCTGATCATCGGCGACCGCAAGACCGGCAAGACGACGATCGTCGTGGACACGATCCTGAACCAGAAGGGTCAGGGCGTGAAGTGCATCTACGTGGCGATCGGGCAGAAGGGCTCGACGGTGGCCCAGACGGTCGAGACGCTGCGCCAGAACGGGGCGATGGACTACACCGTCGTCGTCACCGCGCCGGCCGCCGACCCGGCGCCGTTCAAGTACCTCGCCCCGTACGCCGGCTGCGCGATGGGCCAGCACTGGATGGACAAGGGCGAGCATGCCCTCGTCGTGTACGACGACCTGTCCAAGCAGGCGGAGGCCTACCGCCAGATCTCGCTCCTGCTCCGCCGCCCGCCAGGCCGCGAGGCGTACCCGGGCGACGTGTTCTATCTGCACAGTCGGCTGTTGGAGCGGGCCGCCAAGCTGTCCGACGAGAACGGCGGCGGGTCGCTGACCGCCCTGCCGGTGATCGAGACCAAGGCGGGCGACATCTCGGCCTACATCCCGACCAACGTGATCTCGATCACCGACGGTCAGATCTTCGTGCAGGAGGCTTTGTTCAAGTCCGGTGTGCGGCCGGCCGTCGACGTCGGGCTCTCGGTGTCACGCGTCGGCGGGGCGGCGCAGATC
>JBKOUV010000065.1:0-18624 GCA_046723555.1 Actinomycetota bacterium
GGCGACGAGCGTCAGCTCCTCGAGGCCGCCGCGGTGGTGGGGAAAGAGTTCTGGCGCGGTGCGGTCGAAGCGCTGGCCCCCGTCGACCTTCGGCCGCAAGTGGGATCACTCCTCAGAGGGTTGCTCCGCAAGGACCTCGTGGCGCCAGGCCGATCGGAGGCAAGGGGCGCTACCGGCGACGACGGATACTGCTTCCGTCACATCCTCGTCCGCGACGCCGCGTACGACGCAATCCCGAAGTCGGCGCGGGCGGCGCTGCACGAGCGGTTCGCCGCGTGGCTCGACGACCTCTACGCGGGCCGGACCGCGGAAGTGCAGGAGATCATCGGCTATCACCTCCAGGAAGCACACCGGAACCGTCTCGCCATCGGGCTCGCCGACGAGGCGGCGGAGGCGCTTGCCACGCGGGCCAGCGCGCACCTCATCGCCGCCGGGCGGCGAGCGCTGGGTCGCAACGACTATCGCGCCGCGTTGAACCTCCTCGAGCGCGCGTACTCACTGGCTGCCGCACCGTCGGCTGACCTGCTGTTGCCGTACGGGTTGGCCCTCGCCCACAGCGGATCGCTCGCTCGGGCGCTCGAGGTCATCAGGCGGGCCGTCGTGGTCGCCGATGAGGAAGGTGACGAGCGCCTGGCGTGGCACGCCCGGATCGAGGAGATGATGTGGCGGTCGCTGGTCGAGACCGGGGCCGGGATTGCGGCCGAGGTGCTCGAACTCGTACCGAGAGCCTTGCCCGTCTTTGAACGCCTCGGCGACGACGTCGGTGCGGCGCTGGCGTGGATGTCGATCGCCGGTGCCCACAGCCACCTCGGCCGGCATGCGTTGAGTCTCGCGGCCGCCGAGCGGGCGGTCGAGCACGGCGAGCGGGCCGGGGACGACTCGCTCGTGCACGCCGCCTATCGATTTGTCGGGGTCGCGGCAATCTGGGGTCCAATGCCATTCGCAGATGCCGAGCGCCGATACGGCTATCTGCTCGACCGCGCCGAGGGAGGACCGTTGCGAAGAGCCGCGCCGCTGGAGCTCATGGCCGCGCTGAAGACGCAGCAAGGCGACGTCGTCGAGGGCCGCGCGTTGGTCGCGAGAGTGAAGCAGCTGTATGACGAACTGGGTGACCGCCTGCTGGGCGCGAAGGCGGCGTTGATCGACCACCGCGGCCCCATGGGGGAAGGTGACTTCGTCACCACCGAGGCGATTCTCCGCGACGCCTGCGACGTGCTCGCCGCGGCCGGCGAGACCAGCTGGTATTCCACCGCCGTGGCCGTCCAGGCCTCCGCGCTCTTCGAGCTGGGGCGGCTCGACGAGGCCTACGCGGCGACCGTTCGCAGCGAGACGGCCGGCGCGGCCGACGACGTGGTCACGCAGTCGTACTGGCGCGCGGCGCGGGCGAACGTGATGGCGGCGTGGGGACGGGTGGATGAGGCGTTGGAATTGGCGGGCGAAGCGACGCGGCTGATCGACACCACTGACGGCCTCCTCGAGCGGGGCGACGTGTACGCCGCCGTCGGCGAGACGAATCGACAACTCAGCCGCAGGGATGAGGCGCGCGAGGCGTTCACGAAAGCGATCGACCTCTATGAGGCCAAGGGCGCCGTGCCGATGGTCGAGCAGACCCGAGCCAGGCTCGCCAGCGTCGGCGGCTGAACGACTTCTGGGTGCAGATCTTCTGAACCGTTGTGAACAACTGCGCCCAGATCGGCTGGTGAGAACAACTGCGCCCAGATCGGCTGGAATGACGTCAGAGCCGATGGGCGTGATCACCCGCCGCTGTCGTAGGCGTCGTGGTAGTTCCACCACTGGTATGGCGGCGTCTGCGGGTAGCCGTCCGGCGAGTCCTCCCACTCCTCCTGACGTCCGAGCGCGGTGATGTCGAGGTAGCTCCACGTGCTGCCGAGGTGCTCGTCGCCGCGGTCGTGGATGAAGTACGTGCGGAAGATCCGATCCCCGTCACGGATGAAGGCGTTGGTCCCGTGCCATTGGTCGACCCCGAAGTCAGCGTCGAAGTCGTCGGTGAGGGTGTACCAGGGGATGGCTTCCCAACCCATGCGTTCCTTCAGACCCTGGATCTCGGCCTGAGGGGCGCGGGAGACAAACGCGAGCGTGGTGTCCCGCGCGTTGAGGTGGGCGGGGTGGGCAACTTGGTCGGCGAGAAACGAGCACCCGATGCAGGCTCGCTGCGGGTAGGTACCGTCGTTCGGCGGATAGGTGGTGACGTCCGGCGCGTAGAAGGCGCGGTACACGATCAGCTGGCGACGTCCCTCGAACAGGTCGGCGAGGCTCGCCGGACCCGTCGGGCCCTCGAACCGGTAGTCCTTGTCGACCGCCATCCATGGCATCCGGCGGCGCTTCGCCGCCATGGCGTCGCGGGCCCGGGTGAGCTGCTTCTCCTCCACCAACAGCTCCTGGTGGGCGGCTTCCCACTCCTGCGGCGAGACGATCGGTGGCTGCTTCATCGGCATTCATCCTCCTTCAGGACGCAGTTGTGCGTTCCCAGCGTGACCCGTCGGCGACGTCGTCGACGCCGAGCGCGTGACCCCAAGCCGCTCAACCGGCACTTCCACGGGGATCTCGCTTCTCAGCTCGGCCATCGGCAGTCCAATCTCGATGGGTCGCCAATACCGACCGGTCGAAACCGCAAAACTGAGCGGTCGGCCGAGCGCATCCCCCGGAGTTCGCCTCGCAGTGCTCAGCGGTCGGCTGGTTGGAAGAGCTCGACGACGTTGTCGGAGGGGTCTTGGAGCAGGATCTGCTTGCCGCCGGGACCTTCGACGATGTCGTTGCGGAATCGGGCTCCGGCGTCGCGCAGCCGGGCGACTTCTGCGGCGAGGTCGTCGACGATGAAGTGGATGCGGTTCCAGCCGCCCGGTCCCGGTTTGGCGCCGTCGGGCATCGGTCTCCCCGCCGAGCTGGTCGGCCCGGCGAGCAGTAGGCGAAGGTTGTCACGTTTGACGTCGGCGAACGCCGGAGCGAAGTTGGTGATCACCTCGAAGCCGAGCAGCTCGGTGTAGAAAGCGATCGACTCGTCGACGTCGTCGACCATGTACCGGACGTTGACCATCTCATTGTCGGACATCTGCTGACCTCCTCGCCTGGTTGACGGTGGATGGTTCGTTGAGCAGCGGGAGCAGGAAGCGGAGGCGGGTCTCCAGCTCGGCGGCGGTGTGTTCGAACGCCGGATACGAGGCCCGATCGGTCGGGCCTGCTTGTGCCGGGTCCGGCACGCTCCAGTGGACGAGTTGGGGATGTGAAGGGAACTCGGGGCAGACCTCGCGCACGCGATCGCAGAGCGTCACGACCATGTCGAACCGGTTGGCGATGAATGTGTCGAGGTGCTTCGTGCGGTTCCCGCTGATGTCGAGACCCCGCTTGCGCATGACCCGGACGGCGTTGGGATGCAGCGGCTTGGGATGGCTACCCGCACTCGCCGCGTCCACCGTCCCACCGGACATGTGCTCCAAGAGCGCCTCGGCGATTTGCGAGCGGGCACTGTTACCGGTGCAAAGGAACAACACCCGTCGCCGCCGGCGCGGGCGCGCGGTGTCGGAACTCCGGGTTGCGGATGTGAGCAACAGCGCCGGATGCAGCGCCGCGCCGGTCGCTTGCAACTGCCGCTCACACTCGACGAGGTCGATCGTGTAGTAGCTGTCGCGCCCGTCGGCGGCACTGCGACGGGCGTGCACGAGTCCGCCGTCGCGGAGCCGCCGCAGGTGATACGAGACAAGGTTCTGTGGCTCTCCCACCCGTTCGGTCAGCTCCCATACCGCCCGATCGCTTTGGGTGAGCTCCCCCAACAGCCGCCACCGCAGGGGATGGGCTACCAGCTGCACGAACGCTGGGGGATCGGTGGGCCGCCGCGGAACCAGCCCGGACTCCATGCCCACAAACCTACCCGTCCCGCCGCAACACATCAAACTTGATTGATCGAATCCGACGATGTTGGCGACCACCAGTTCTTCGCCGCGTAGGCGGGTTGCCACTCGTTCCGATAGTCCCGGCGGGCCGGTTCGGGTAGGTGGCCGAGGATCGCGTCGGTGGGTTCGGCGCCCGCGCCGTCCAGTAGCCACGGCAGGAAGGTGGGCATGTCGGAACCGATCCTCGCCGCGGACGCGTCCGCGAACTGCATCCACTGCTCCGCGTTCAGCGTGTCGTCGATGACGGGCAGGGCGGCCTGCTCCTCGTGGCTGAGGTGCTCGTGGAGCCGGACGGCCAGGTCGGCTCGCGCGGCCGGTGCCGACTCGCCGTGGTCCAACGCATGGTCGACGGCCTCCAGCCGCGGTCCGAGGGCGGCATGTTCGGCCTCCATCGCATCGAGCAGCGCGAGGTCGTCGGTCCGACCGACGAGCGCGTCACGTAGGACCGGCCAGAGCGCGTCGTCCTCGGCGGCGTGATGCGCGCGCAGGAACCGCTCGAACACGCTCCACCCCTCGGATCGCGCCGTCATCAGCGCAACGGGTTCCAGGTCGCGCCGAAGGGCGTCGTGAAACGCGTACATCATCGTCATGTCAAGGTTTCCGTCGACGTTCATGCTGACCTCCGATCTAGCGCTGACGGGCGAAGCGCGACACTGCGATCGCGCCGAAGACCCCAGGATCCCGGCGCACCAGACGAGACTCACGGCGACCCAGTAGGAAGTGCTGTGGCCGAGGCCGACGGCGTCGGCGCCGCCCAGGGCCAGGCTTCGCAACGCGTTGGTGACGACGGTGAATGGCTGGTTGTCGGCCACCGGCTCCATCCAGCCCGGCAACGTCTCGGCCGACACGTAGGCGGCGGACATGAACGCGAGCGGGACGATCACCAGGGTGGTAGTGCCCTGAGCCGCCTGCGGGCTGCCCGAGGTCAGACCGATGGTGATGAAGACCCACGTGAAGCTGTAGACGGCGAACAGCAGCAGCACCAGCGCAAGCGCCACTGCGGCGACGTCGGCGTGGAGCCGGAAACCGACGATGAAGGCGAGCACCCCGGTGATGAGGAGCCCCCACAGCGTCAGTGCAGCGTCGGCGAACGAACGCCCGAGCATCACCGACGATCGTGGGATCGGCAGCGAGCGGAGCCGGTCGTGCACGCCACTGGCGGCGTCCTCGGCGACGCCAGACGCCGCCGACATCCCGAGCCACAGGATCCCGGTCACCAGAAAGCCGGGTACGAGGAAGTCGACGTAGGCGAGCCTGTCTCCGGGGTGGATGGCGCCGCCGAAGATGTAGCGGAACATGAACAGGAACAGCGCGCCCTGGATCGTGCCCAACATGAGCAGTTGCGGCGTGCGGAAGAACTGCAGGACGGTTCGCTTCGCGCTCTGGAGCGCGGCGGTCAGGTGTCCCGCACCGGTGGTGCGGTCGACACCGGCATGGGGGGCGGATGTGGTGAAAGTCGTCATCGGTGATCCCAAGGTCAGGCGGCGTCCGCCGACTCGGTCGGGCTGTCGCGGTCGGGACCGCTCGGAATGAGCGGCTTCCCGGTGACGGCGAGGAAGACCTCGTCGAGGCTGGGGCGGCGCAGCCCGACGTCGTCAACCTCGATGCCGCGCTCGTCGAGCACGCGCACGATGTCGCGCACCTGGTCGGCGCGGCCTTTGACGTGAGCGGACACGCGCTGGGTGTCCTTGTCGGTGTGCGGTCTTTCGCACCCGATCGTCACCAACGCCGCCTCGACGGCCGGGAGATCGCCCCCGGCGCGTGGTCGGACCTCGAGCACGTTTGTCCCGGCGCGGTCCTTGAGCTCGTCGGGCGTCCCTGCCGCGATGACCCGCCCGTGATCGATGATCACGATGTGGCGCGCCAGATGATCAGCCTCCTCGAGATACTGGGTGGTGAGCAGCACATCGGTGCCGTCGGCCACCAGGCCGCGAATCGCGTTCCACAGGTCGGTACGGCCACGGGGGTCGAGACCGGTCGTGGGTTCGTCGAGCAACAGCAGCTGCGGCCGCCCGACCAAGCTCGCTCCCAGGTCGAGCCGCCGTCGCATACCGCCCGAGTACGTGCGGACCAGGCGGTCGCCGGCATCGGCGAGGCCGAGCCGCTCGACAACATCCGCGGCTGCAGCACGCGCGTCGCGCCGGCTCAGTCCGAACAGGCGGGCGACCATGCGCAGGTTCTCCGCCCCGGTCATGGCTGGCTCGACCGAGGCGAACTGCCCGGCCAGGCCGATGATCTCGCGTACCCGCGTCGGCTGGGCACACACGTCGACGCCCGCCACGCGGAGCTCGCCGGCGTCCGGCCGCAACAGGGTTGCGACAGCACTCACGAACGTGGTCTTGCCAGCGCCATTGGGTCTCAACAGCGCAGTCACCTCTGCGGGCTGGGCGACCAGGTCGAGACCGTCGAGCGCCAGGACGTCGCCAAAGCGTTTGGTCAGCCCGTTGGCTTCGATGATGGCGGTCATGCGGTACTCCTTCGATCTACGAGTGATTCCGCTTCGTTTGGCCAGGCCCAGCGCCCGGTGAGCGTGGCGTCCAGCCCCGCCCCCCTGGAACGGTCCGGCAGCCGATGCCAGGGCCCATGCCCATCAAGTACCCGGCAGCCGATGAATCAAACAGATTTGATGGAACTTGGCTGAGTCAGGCCGGCCGGTTAGGATCGCAGGCCAGCGCGGTGGGTGTGTCGGTCACTCGTCGCCGGCGACGCCGATCAGATTCCCCTCGGGGTCGGTGAATTGCCCGACCACGAGGCTTCCCGCAGTGCCCTCGGGGCCCATGCGGCGTTTGCCGCCGAGGCTCTCGGCCTTGGTGAGGGCGGCCTCGACGTTGGGAACCTGCACGTAGAACAGGACGCGACGCTCGTAGCCTTTGCCGCCTCCGACACCACCATTGATCCGGTTGCTGGCCGTGAGCCCGTCGATGAAGCCGTAGTTGCCCGGCTCCGACACCGTCTCGGTGGTCGCGTCGCCGGTCTGGAACTCCCATCCGAACAGCTCGCCGTAGTAGCTTCGCAGCTTTGCCGGATCGGTCCCGATGATCTCGAAGTGCACGACTGGTTGTGCCATCGCTCACCCTTTCCGGGCCGATCGCGCGGCCCTTCGGTGGTTGCTCTCCGGCTGGTGATACCGACCTCGGTGATCTGTGAGACTCATCGGTCCTGACGGGCGCATCACCCGGAGGGGAGTGACTCTGGACTCGGATCACCCGATCAGGGCGATGACCGTGATCACGGCGTGCTCGATGCTCTCCGAGGAGCGATGGAGCGAGCGAGCGGAGGAACGTGATGAGCCCTGACCGGCATGCCCGCGCGATGTTGCCGATCCCGGACCGCCCGCCGCCGGGTCTGACGACCTACGACGCCAAGGACCCCGACACCAGCTACCTGCCGATCGAGCCGCTGCTCCCTCCGGCGGAGGCGCCGAATGTCCTGATCGTGTTGCTCGATGACGTGGGCTTCGGCGCGTCGAGCGCGTTCGGCGGTCCCTGCCGGACTCCGACGGCGGAGCGGCTCGCCGCCGGTGGATTGCGCTACAACCGGTTCCACACCACCGCCCTCTGCGCGCCGACGCGCCAGGCGCTGCTCACGGGCCGCAACCACCACTCGGTCGGGATGGGCAGCATCACCGAGACGGCGACGTCCGCCCCCGGCAACAACTCGCTGCGGCCCAACACCAAGGCACCGCTGCCGATGATCCTCAAGCTCAACGGCTACTCCACGGCCCAGTTCGGCAAGTGCCACGAGGTGCCGGTGTGGCAGTCGTCGCCGATGGGCCCGTTCGACGGCTGGCCGTCGGGAGGGGGCGGGTTCGAGAAGTTCTACGGGTTCATCGGCGGGGAGAACAACCAGTGGGACCCAGCGCTCTACGACGGGACGACTCCGATCGAGCCGCCGGCCACCGCCGAGGAGGGGTACCACCTGACCGAGGACCTCGCCGACAAGGCGGTGAGCTGGATCCGGCAGCAGAAGGCGCTGATGCCCGACAAGCCGTTCTTCGTCTACTTCGCCCCCGGCGCAGCGCATGCGCCGCACCACGTCCCGAAGGAGTGGGCGGACCGGTACGCGGGCGCGTTCGACGACGGGTGGGACGTGCAGCGGGAGCGCACGTTCGCCCGCCAGAAGGAGCTGGGCGTGATCCCCGCCGATGCCGAACTGACCACTCGGCACGCCGAGATCCCGGCATGGGACGACATGCCCGAAGCGCTGCGCCCGGTGCTGGCCCGGGAGATGGAGGTCTACGCCGGGTTCCTCGAGCACACCGACCATCACGTCGGCCGGCTGATCGACGCGATCGAGGATCTCGGGATTCTCGACAACACGCTCGTCTTCTACATCATCGGCGACAACGGAGCGTCGGCCGAGGGCACCGTCAACGGCGCCTTCAACGAGATGGCGAACTTCAACGGGATGGCCGCCCTCGAGACCCCCGAATTCATGCTGAGCAAGATGGATGAGTTCGGCTCACCCAGCTCGTACAACCATTACGCGGTGGGCTGGGCGTGGGCGATGAACACCCCGTTCCAGTGGACCAAGCAGGTCGCGTCGCACTGGGGCGGCACCCGCAACGGGACGATCGTCCATTGGCCGAGTGGCATCGACGAGCAGGGTGGCATGCGCGCGCAGTTCTGTCACGTGATCGACGTCGCGCCGACGATCCTGGAGGCGGCGGGACTGCCCGAGCCGGCCATGGTGAACGGTGTCCTGCAGTCGCCGATGGAGGGCACCAGCCTGGCGTACACGTTCAACGACGCCGACGCGCCGGAGCGCCACGCCCTGCAGTACTTCGAGATGTTCGGCAACCGCGGCATCTACCACAACGGCTGGAGCGCAGTCACCAAGCACCGCACCCCCTGGGAGCTCGTCGGCCACACCCCGCCGCCGTTCGACGAGGACGTCTGGGAGCTCTACGACGGCACCACCGACTACAGCCAAGCCCGCGACCTCGTCACCGATCGCCCCGAAGTCCTCGCCAAGCTGCAACGCCTCTGGCTGATCGAGGCGACCAAGTACAACGTGCTGCCGATCGACGACCGCACCGGCGAACGGATCAATCCCGACACGGCCGGACGACCGACGCTGATCCGCGGCAACTCCCAGCTGTTCTTCCCAGGCATGGGCCGCCTGTCCGAGAACAGCGTGGTCAACATCAAGAACAAGTCGTTCTCGGTCACCGCCGAGGTCGACGTCGCCGACGGCGTGACGCACGGGGTGATCATCGCTCAGGGCGGGCGGTTCGGTGGCTGGGCCGTCTACGCCAAGGATGGCAAGGCCAAGTTCGCCTACAACGTGCTTGGCATCCAGGAGTTCGTGGTGGAGGCGACGGATCCGATCCCGGCCGGCACCCACCAGGTGCGGGTCGAGTTCGCCTACGACGGGGGCGGGCTCGCCAAGGGCGGCGACGTCACGCTCTACTACGACGGCGAGGCGGTGGGCACCGGCCGGGTCGAAGCCACCCAGCCGATGATCTTCTCCGCCGACGAGACCACCGACATCGGCTACGAGTCCGGCACGACGGTCAGCGCCGACTACACCACCAAGGACAGCCGGTTCACCGGGCGCATCAACTGGGTCCAGATCGACCTCGGTTCCGACGACCACGACCACTTCATCGACCCCGAGGAGCGGCTCCGCATCGCCGTGGCCCGCCAGTAGCCGGCCAGCTGGGCGTGCTCGCCGGCTGGCAGCTCTGGGCCCACGAGCTCCCGGGATCCTTCAGCCGGTGCGCGCCGTGACGCATCGGCGCATCACGCGCCGCTGGGGATAGTGGTCGGTGAGCGCGCGATGGCAGGTGCTGACCTCATCCCAGATGGCGAGGTCGCCGGCTCGCCACCGCCAACGGAACTGGACGTGAGGATCGTCGAGCATCGAGTGCAGTCGCGCGAGCAGCCGGCCGTCGGCACCGTCGGGCCCGACGACGCGCTGTGCGTAGAGCGGACACAGGAAGAGGCTCTTGCGTCCGGTGATCGGATGTCGCTGCACGAGCGGATGCTCGATGCCGGGGTGCTCTCGGCGGAGTCTGTTCGCGGCCTCGGGGCCGTGGTGCCGTTCGACGGACGCCAGCAACGAGGCATCGGGGGCGTGGAGCACGGTGGACTCCTCACACAATCGCTGCATTGCCGAGGGCAGCGCGTCGTAGATCGCGGCCGTTGATGCCCAGATCGTGTCTCCGCCGAACTCTGGGATCACCACCGCGCTGAGGAAGCCGAGCGCTGGTGGCTCGCGTGTCCAACTCACGTCGGTGTGCCATGGGAACCCGGCGGGTGGGCGGCCGGCATTGTCCTCGATCGTCGACACCGGCCCTGGCGCGCCGTGACGATCAGCGGCGAGCTGGACTGGCGAGGCCTGGATGGGGCCGAAGGCCCGGGCGAAGCTCGCGTGCTGCTCGGCGGAGAGGTACTGGCCACGCAGTACCACGACGTGGTGCTCGCCGATGGCTGCGCGCAGCACGTCAACGGCGGACTCATCGACGCCGGCGCGCACGTCGACGCCCCGCAGTTCCGCGCCGATGCTCGCGCTCAGCCGCTCGACGACGAGGCCGCCCGTTCGGGCGTTCACGCCCGCCGCCCGGTGCCACCGTTGTCGATTGGCGAGGATCGCGGAGACCTGTCCATGGCCTGCATGCTCGGGAAGAGCTCACGCCGAGGACAACGGCCGTTCAGCCGATTCTCGGCTGGTCTGCGCATCGTCCGATCGGCCGAGGTGGGCGGCGCACGAGGTTCGTTAGCGTCGCCGACGTGGATCTTGCCCGTGTTGCCACGCCGTTGCGCCTGGTTCTCAGCATCGCCTTCGTGGTGGTGGTGGGCGCGGCGGTGCTCGTGGATCTCTGGATCATCGGAGGCCGGTCGGTCTTCGATCCCGACTCGGCGCGGCTGTCGTCATTCGCCATCGGCGCGATCGCAATCCTTGGCGCCGCGTGGGCGGTCGGGCCCCGGCATGTGCTGGTGGTCGCCACGGGCGCCTCGGTGATCTCACTGCTCGAAACGATGGCGCGGGCCGACGCCGGCGGACCGGGGTTCGGGTTCTTCACCGAGTTCGTCGTGATGCCCGTGTTCCTCGCCGCGGTGCTCGTCCGACCGACACACTGGCGCTGGCCGGTGGCCGCGCTGGTGGTCATCGCCGCTGGAGCGATCTCCCTGCGGGCCGGTCCGGGGCCCATCCGAGCCGTCCTCGCCACGTCCATGATGGTGCTCCTCGGCGCCGCGGTGGCCGCTGTCGTCTACATCCACATCCGTGAGAACGAGCGGCGGACGAGCATCACGCACGCCCGCGAGAACGAGCGCCTCGACCTCGCCCGGGAGCTCCACGACATCGTCGGCCACCACGTCACCGGCATCGTCGTGCTGGCCCAAGCAAGCCGCTTCACCAGTGCGGAACCCGGGTCACCCGCCGATCGAGCCCTCGCCGACATCGAACGAGCTGGCGTCGAGACGCTGACCTCCGTACGCCGATTGATCGGACTTCTCCGCACCGATCCGGGCCCGTCGCCGCCGCCTCGAGTCGCCGACATCGAGGGCATCGTCGAGGCCCTCCGCACCACGCATCCATACACCCAGCTGAGGATCGACGACGCCGTACGCGCGGCACCCGTGCCGGCCGATATGGCGAAGACGATCCAGCGGCTCACCCAGGAAGCAGCAACCAACGTCCGGCGCCATGGTGACCCCGCGAGGCCGGTCACGTTCTCGATGAACTCGACCCCGGGTGCGTTCGAGCTCACGGTGGAGAACCGAATGCTGCATGCGCCGCTCAACACCGGCTACGGCCTCGTGGGCATGCGCGAGCGCGTCGACGCGCTGGGAGGCACCTTCCACGCCGGGCCCGACGGCGAGATGTGGCGGATCCGGGCCGTGATCCCGGCGACTGAGCCCGTGCCGTGAACGTCACGCAGAATGAGGCGCCGATCACGGTGCTGCTCGCGGACGACCAAGCGATGGTCCGAGCAGGTTTCCGGATGATCATCGACAGCCAGCCCGACCTGACCGTGGTCGGCGAAGTCGACAACGGGCGGGCGGCAGTCGAACTCGCCCAACGGATCCGACCCGATGTCTGCCTGCTCGACATCCGGATGCCCGTGCTCGACGGTCTTTCCGCCACCCGACTCCTCGCCGGCCCCGACGTGCAGCAGCCGCTACGCGTGGTCATCGCAACAACCTTCGACTCCGACGAGCACGTACAGATCGCCCTGCGCAACGGCGCCGCCGGCTTCATCCTCAAGGACAGCGGCCCGCACCTGCTCCTCGAGGCGGTGCGCGCCGCCGCAGCCGGCGACGCCCTCATTTCCCCATCAATCACCGTGCGCTACCTCGACCGCTTCATCAAGCCCGCGATGGCGCCGTCACCACGCGATCACCCCCTCTCCGAACGAGAGCTCGAAGTCGCTCGCGCCGTCGCCCGCGGCCTCGGCAACCAAGAGATCGCCACCGAGCTCTTCATCTCCCTGTCAACGGTGAAGACCCACCTCACCAGCATCCAGACCAAGCTCGGCCTGCGCAACCGCGTCCAGATCGCCAACTGGGTGGCCGAACACGAACCTCACCGCGGATCGAGGCGTCTCGGCAGCGACCGTTGACGCGGCGCGCGCCGACAGATCACTCGGTCTCGGCCATTCGGCTGATCTCGAACCGGCTGGATGGCCCACCGACGATGACCGCACGGCCGATGTCAGCGGGGCCTCGGTTGCTGCATCGTGCCTGACATGACACAGAGCCCGTCGGCCCCGACGCGACGCGATCGATCGACGCACTGGGCCCTCGTGGTGGTCGCGATGGTCACGATCACCGCCGCGGCGGCGTGCAGCGGATCCGGCACGGGCACGCACGCCACCGCCGGTGCGTTGCCCACGACGATCGTCGACGACAGGGCCATCGCCGCGCCTCTCGTCGATGCATCCGCATACGCCGTCTTCGACACCGAGCGGTCCACGATGCTGGCCACGACGAACGCTGACGCCCGCCTCCCTGTCGGCAGTCTCATGAAGTTGCTGAACGCGGTCGTCGCCTACGACGCCGGTCAGCCGGACAAGCAGATCGTCGCGCCAGACGGGCTCGCCGGCAGCGCAGGCGAGTCGGTCATCGGAATCGGCGCCGGACAGGTCCTGTCCCGCTCGTTGCTGATCCGAGCCATGTTGAAGGTGAGCGCCAACGACGCGGCCCGCCTGCTCGCCATCGACATCGCCGGCTCGGAGGATGCCTACGCGACGAGAATGAACGACGCCGCGGCATCGCTCGGGCTCACGAACACACACGCCGTGAACGCCAGCGGGCTCGATGCCGAGGGCCAGTTCTCGTCGGCACGCGACCTCATCACGCTCGCCACCGTCCTGTCGGCGAACCCCGACTTTCGGCAGACCGTGATGGATACGACCGCCCAGTTCAACGGGATGACAATCCCCAACACCAACGACCTCCTCGCGACGTACCCGGGCGCCGACGGCATCAAGACGGGACACACGAGCAACGCCCGCTACTGCATCCTTGCGTCGGCAACCCGCCACGGCCGGCGCATCATCGTGGCGGTCCTCGGTGCGCCAACCGAGGACGCGCGCGACGAGGCAGGGGCAACGCTGCTCGACTGGGCGTTCAGCCAGGGCCCGCCTCACGGATGAGGATCTCATTGAGCCTTCTGGGCGCAATTGTTCTCCGCTGCCGAGAAGAAACGCGCCCAGATCGTGGTCATGCTGCCGTGGTAGGGAGGGCACGAGCGGCGACCTGACATCCACGGACAAGGACACGACCATGCCAGAACTCCTCGTCGATTTCATCACCTCCCTCGACGGCTACGCCTCGGCGGAGGGCTGGCCCGGTTTCTGGGGTCTCCAGGGGCCCGAGTACCTCGCCTGGCTCGCCGAGCAACCCGAGGTCACGTACCTGATGGGAGCGAAGACCTACCGGCTGATGTCGGGCTTCGCCGCGGGCGAGACCCCGGCGGGAACGGACGAGTTCACCGCCGACGAGGAGGCCTCCGTCGACGGACTCACGCGCGCGTCGAAGGTGGTGTTCTCCTCCTCTCTCGAGGAGCCGCTCACGTGGGCCAACACCACGCTCGTGCGCGATGACGCGGTCGAAGTTGTCCGGACGCTGAAGCAGGACGGCTCGGGCCTGATGAGCACGATCGGCAGCCTCAGCCTGTGCCGGTCGCTGTTGCGAGCGGGACTCGTCGATCGCTTCCGGGTCGTGATGTTCCCGGTGATCACCGGCGCCACGGGGGCAGAACGAATCTACGACGGCTACCCCGACGTCGCCCTCGAGATGATCGAGAGCCGCACGTTCGACGGCCGCATCCAACTGGTCGAGTACCGGCCCCGCGTGCTCGAGCACCCACCACTCGACCCCACCGCCTGAGAGCATGGACGATCGGAGGGGCGCTGCCACCCCAGGTTCGCAACGCTTGCGGGCGTGAGCGGTCAGGAGGCGAAGTCGGGCTGGTTGCCCCTGGCGTTGGCGGTGCGACCGGCCGGCTGCTCCCAGTCCTCTTGGCGACCGAGCGCAGTGAGGTCGAGGAAGTAGTACGAGCCGCCGGTGCTCTCCAGCCCGCGGGCGTACACCGAGTAGGTCCGGTACACGGTGCCGTCCAGGGCGAGGAAGCAGGTGCGGCCGGGCATGTCGTAGGGCTGGTCGGCCGTCTTCATGCTCTCATGACCTCTCGCGGCGTACTCGTCGAGGGTGCGGTAGTTGTATTCGTCGTAGCCGCGTGACGCGTCGATCGTGGCGCCGAAGTCGTAGCTGAAATCGCCGTCGTTGGTGGAGTACCACGGGATCGTCCAGCCCTTCTTGGCCTTCCACCGTTCCAGCTTGGCCACGGGTGCCCGGGACACGAGGGCGTAGGTGGTGTCGCGGATGTTGAGATGCTCGATGAGGCCGGGCGCCAGCTCGTCGGTTCCGGCGGTGCAGCTGGGGCAGCCGTCCTCCCAGTCGGGATGGAACATGAAGTGGTACACGATCAACTGTGGGCGACCCTCGAACAGGTCGAGCAGCGACCGCGTGCCGTCCGGACCCTCGAACTCGTAGGGCTTCGTGACCTCGACCATCGGCAGCTCACGACGCTCGGTGTTGAGCTGGTCGCGCCGCCGGGTGAAGTCCTTCTCCTTGTCGAGCAGCTCGCGCCGGGCGGCGGTCCACTCTTCCTGTGAGACGATCTTCGGCAAGCTCATGGTCACTCCTTCGGGGCGGGGTACAAGCCCTCGTTCCCATTCCGACCTCCGAGCACACCTTGAGTCATCGGTAGTGCGCGATCAGGCAGCAACCGGGGCAATCAGCCGCCTTGGTCACGAAATCGCGCGACCGTGCGCGCGATTTCGTGACCAAAGCGTCGAGCGCCGCGGACAGTGCAGTCGCCGCCGGCGGATCCGTACGATCGACTGGATGTCCGAACTGCCGGGAACGTTCACCATCCGACCGGTCGCGCCGGGCGATGTCGACGGCGTGCTCGCCCTGGTCCACGAGCTGGCCCGCTACGAGCGCGAGCCCGATGCCGTGGAGATGACGGCCGACCAGCTCCAGGACGCGCTCTTCGCCGCCGGCGCCAAGCTGTTCGGTCACGTCGCGACCGACACCAGCGGCGCCGGCGACGTGATCGGCATGGCGCTGTGGTTCTGCAACTTCTCGACGTGGCGCGGCCGCCACGGCGTCTACCTCGAGGACCTTTTCGTCCATCCCGAGCACCGCCGGCGGGGCATCGGGGAGGCCTTGCTCGCCACGCTCGCCAAGTTGTGTGTCGACCGGGGCTACGCGCGGCTCGAGTGGTCCGTGCTCGACTGGAACGAGCCGGCGATCGACTTCTACCGCTCGCTCGGCGCCGTCGGGCTCGACGAATGGACGGTGTTCCGCCTCGACGGCGAGGCACTCGCCGCGCTGGCGACCCGGACTGCCGAGCCGCGGTGACCGTGTCAACCAGGGTTGACAGTTTCTGGGGCCCATCCGAGAGGACGGCGCCCGCCTGCACTCGGAACGCCCACGGTTGAATGGTGGGATGAGCGCTGGCCACACCGTCACGATCACGCCGACCGACTCGCACGTCGAGATCCGCCTGGGCAGCGAAGTGCTCGCCACGAGCGACCGGGCCCTGACGCTGCACGAGACCGGACTACCGGTCCGCTACTACGTGCCCAAGGACGACGCCCGCATGGACCTGTTGCGACGGACGACGTTCCACACGACCTGCCCATTCAAGGGCGTCGCCTCCTACTGGTCGGTGACGGTGGACGGCGAGACGTACGACGGCATCGTCTGGGCGTACGAGACCCCCATCGCGGCTGCGGCCGACATCGCCGGCTACCTGTCGTTCTACCCCGACCGCACCGAGATCATCGTCGACGGCCAGCCGCTCGCCGCCTGACCCGCCGGCGGTATCGGACGCCGGCCCACGCAAGCAGACTGGAGGGCTGGTGAACCGTGAAGACGTGATGCGCTGGGTTCGTGAGTACGAACGGGCGTGGCGGACCGACGATGTCGGCGCCGTCCGAACGTTGTTCACGGACGATGCGGCGTACCGCGCATCACCGTACGAGCCGTCGGAGATCGGTCATGAGGCGATCGAAGCGTTCTGGCTGGACGACACGGGCAGGGCGTTCTCGATGGGCGCGAACGTCGTGGCCGTCGACGGCGATGTGGCTGTCGTGCGCGTCGACGTCGACTACCGCACTCCCAAGGAACAGGAGTATCGGGACCTCTGGATCCTGCGCTTCGCGACCGACGGACGGGTTGCCGACTTCGAGGAGTGGGCTTACTGGCCCGGAAAGCCATACTCCGCCGACACGGACTGAGAGAGACCGGCGGTACAGGCCGGCCGCAAGTATCGGACGGCGGTGGACCTCATCGAGCCTTCTGGGTGCGATCGTTCTCAGCCGCTGAGAAGAAACGCGCCCAGATCGTGGATTGAGAAGAATCGCGCCCCGCGAGTCCGTCGGTGACGTGTGGCGTTGGGAACGGGTGCTGTCCGGGTGATGTCGTCGGCGAGGGACGACCGGCGACGGCATCACCACCGCCGGCATCATCTCGGCGACGGCGAGGCGGCACGCTCGCGAGCGATGGTGTCGCCGAGGGCCGCGATCACACTCACCGCGGCCTCGAGCATGACGGGCGTGCGGGGAGCCGCCGGCTGCGGAGAAAACCTCGAATCGGCGACGCGCAGGTCCTCGAGATCGCCGACGACTCGCGCCCCCGATGCAAGGATCTGCTCGCGCTGCCGGGCCGACTCGGCATCCACCCATGACCGCAAACGCGCTGGTATCGCGGGGACGTCCACACGCTCCATCTCGGCGAGAGTCTTGGTGGCGATGTCCTTGGTCACGACGGCTCGGAGCGGGCGCGGTTCCACGTTGATCAGCCGTTTCTGGAGTCGCCGTAACAACTCCGCCTGCGAGTAGCCGAGCGACTCGTTCGCGCGTGGAACGTTGATGTCGGTCGGGATGCGCCAGCCAACGATCGAGCGAAACCGCCGCCAGAGCTCGTCGGGTGCGCTTCCGGGGCGCGGTAGCAGGAGCACGTGGAGCTCGCCAATTCCCGACCCGGCCCACCGTTCGACGACCGATCCAACATCGTGACGAGGCCACAGCCAGTCAGAGTCGCCCCGCTCCGCCAGCGCGCCGATCCACGCCTGCCACGGCCCGACGGCATGTGTCTTCACGAGCTCATGCCAGACGGAGGCCAACAGGCGGGCGAGGTCACGCGTCGCATAGATGACTTGGATGTCGGCTCCGTCGAGCCGCGCGAGTCGAGCGGCGATCTCATCGGGTCCGGCGTCGGCGAGGAACTCGCTGGAGATCACGATCTTCGGATAGGCCGACCGCTCGGCGTCGGTGATCAGCCGATCCCATGCTCCGCGCCATGCCCCCTCAGAGGCCTGGGTGACGTACGGCCGTCCTCTGAAATCGGTGCCCGCCTGGAACTGGTCGAAGTTGGAGCGACCGGCCACGTACACGCCGTCTTTCATCAGCGCCCGGCGATTGCGCCAGATCAACGCCTGGAGGTAGGACGAGCCACACTTGGGCGCCCCGATGTGCAGGTAATACGTTCGCTCGACGCCGGTGGCCGCCCGAGATCGCCGCCGCCTCACCGCCCCGGCGGAGGTCCCCACGCGGGTGGCGAGACGTCGACTGCGGCGAGCGATCTTGGGAATCAGGATCCTCGTTGCCCCCCGCCTGACGAGCTGGGTCACGACCGGTCCTCGTCGCGCCCGACTGGCGACCAACTGCTCGACGAGTGTCGCACTGGTCTCGACTGCTCTGGCGAGCATGCGCTCGTCGTCGGGGGTCACTTCGCGATTCGCGAATCGTCGGCGAGGTACCTGAAGTTCGTCGAGGTCGCCGACGATCTCGAACCCGTTCGCCCCGAGGAACGCGCGTTGATCGGACACGTGCCGCTCGATCCACCTTCGGTGGTCGGCCGGCAGCGGCGTCGGATGCGACCGTCTTCGTCCCGCGTGCAGATCGCGAGCGATCGCCTCACCCACGATCTGCTGTGCTCCCCGCGCCCTCCCATCGGTGAGCTCGGCGTAGACCCGGCGGAGCAGCTCGATCTCCTCGACGCCGAGAAGGCGTCGTGACCTTCGGGGAGCGGCGTCGAGCACGGCGGCGGGTACGCCGACAACGGATCCGAAACGTCTCCACAGCGCCTTCGCCCCCTTCGGCCCGGGAGGGGCGATGACGACGTGGGCGCCCCCATCCGGCACCGCCCACGTGTGGAAGACCTCGCTCGGGTCGTACGCGCGCCAAAACCAC
>JBKOUV010000309.1:0-5481 GCA_046723555.1 Actinomycetota bacterium
ACGGTGGCGTCGTCGAGGCCGGTGGAGAGCAGCGTGTCGAGCTCCTCCCGCCACGCCTCGGCCTTGGTGTCGTCGAGCATCATCGACGCCGCGGCGTCGGCCGACAGCTGGGTGAGCGTGATCCGGGCCTGCCGATCGGCGAGGTCTGGGCCGGCCACGGCCGGAAGCGTCAGGGAGACCGGCCCACCGTTGGCGCGCATCGTGCCGATCGCGCCGGCGATCGCCGAGAGCCGCACCAGCTTCAGGTCGGGGACGTCGGTCGCGAGCGACGTGAACGCGGCGACGACATCGGCGTCGGGTACACCGACGTCTGGTGTGGCGAGGATGACGCCCCGCCGCCCGCCACCGAGCTCGCGCTTGGTCGTGAGCAACTCGGCGAGGAGCGCGACGGCGGCGTCCTTGGCGGTGAGCCCGGCCGACGTCAGGTACTCGGAGTCGAGGAACCGGCCCGACGGGCTGACGACGACGGCCGGCATCATGAATCCGTCGCCAACATCGGCCTCGGCGGCGAGCGTCGGGTCCTGGTAGCCACCGATGTTGCCGTCGAGGCTCTTGTACATCTCGTCGTCGAGCAGGAGCAGACGGAAGCCGAGGTTGCGCAGGACGGCGACGGCTCCCGCGCTGATCGGTGACGTCACCATCCACGCCGAGCGGCTGGTTGGCGCCTCCGGCAGTGCCGACGCCAGGACGTCCTCGCCCTCCCGCAGCTCGCGGGTGAACGTGGCGCTCTCGCCGATCGCGACGGCCGAGGACGGGTCCAGCTCGTGCGCCGGCAGGGAGAGCAGTTCGGCGCCCTCGAGCGCGCGGGAGAGGGATGCCGCCAGCTGGGGATCCGCCGACAGGCCGGCGGCGAGGACGGGTGGGATCGCCACGCTCACCGGTCCGGCGGCGCCCGCGGCGACGTCGGCGATCGCGGCCAGGTCACGCCGGCCGTCGGCGACCTGGCTCGAACTGGGGTGCGGACCAGGGTCGTCGACGGCGGCGAGGACCGCGACGTTCAGCGACGACGCCGGGGGGTTGCTCGCCAGCCGCTCGACGAACGTGAGGTGATCGGCGACGACCCGGCCATCGACGCGCAGCTCGACGCGGATCGGGTACAGCCCGGGGAGGCGCATCGAGAGCGCGCCGAGGACGTGCGGTTCGGTGGTCGTCGGCGCCTCGACCGTCAAGGTGGTCGCGCCGCCGGCCACGGCGAGTGCTCCGTCGGCCGGGAGCTCGAGGGTGTCGATCTCGTTCGGCAGGTCGCCGGCGAGCGTGGCGGCGAGCTCGCTGCGCTCGTCGATCGAGCGGTACAGGACGACGCGCACGTTTGCTCGGACCCGCGGTGCCGGGGCGACCGTTGTGGTGGTCGACGCGGCGGCTGCCGTCGACGTCGACGTCGTGCGGCCGGGCCGAGGGTTCGCTCCACCCGGCCGGGGCCGGGCGGTGGTCGTCGGTGCGGTCGTCGTCGTGGTGGTGGTGCTCGTGGTCGTGGTCGTCGTCGGGGGGATCACGTCGGGGATCGTGCCGACCACGGTGTAGACGGATCGCCACGGGCTGTTGGGGGCGATGGCGAAGGTCGGGTCGGTGAGCTCCAGGGTGAGGTGGCGCCGGGCGTGGTGGCGAGCCGACGTCGCGTCACCCGATCGGTCGCCGTTCCACGCGCCCGTGACCGCGATCGTCGTCACGGCCACCGCCACCGCCGCCCGGGCCGCCGTGCTCATGGACGGGGCGCCAGGTCGAGCTGCATCACGACGAGGCGGTCGTCGAGGGCACGAAACCCGAGCGACTCGTAGAGGGCGCGGGCCGCCTCGTTGTTCTCTCCCGTGTTGACGACGGCGTGACCGAGCCGCCGGCGCCGCATCCACGTGAGCGAGTCGACGGTGAGGGCGCGGCCGTGGCCCTGGCGCTGGTGTTCGGGCAGGACCGCCAGCCGTTGCAGGTAGCCGTGCCCGCCGGCCGCGCCGGTGATGGCGAAGGCGACGAGCGGTGGGCGCTTGAACATGCCGCTGATCTCGGACGTGAGCGAACGGCGGGCCCGCGCCCGATGAGAGGCGGTGGCCCGCCGGATCTCGGCGAGATCGGCGGGGCCGTTGCTCCACTCGACGCCGAACGCGGCTCGATCGATCTGCGCCGCGGTGTGGTGCTGACGCGACCACAGCGGGACGGTCGCCCGGCGCTCCGGCTTGGCACCGGGGACGGATGGATCGCCAAGGTCGGCCCGGAAGAGCATGAGGGTGTCGATCACGGAGAACCCCGCGCCGGCGAAGCGGTCGGCGGCTTGGGCGAACAGCGCGCCGGTCCGGATCGCGTGCACGGCGTCCCGGGCGCCGATGGCGTCGACCCAACTGGCGAGCTCGTCGGGGTCCGGCACGATCCCCTGATCGGCGAGGACGAGGTGGACGACTCCGGGATCGAAGGTCGCCGGGCGAACCCGTACGCGGGGGCCCAGACCTCCGTGGGCGTCCCGGCGAACCTTCACGTTCGAGGACGGTACCGTGACCAGCGTGTCGGTCCTGTTCTCTACGCACGAGGCGTACCTCGAGCACCTGACCGGACCCCGCCACCCGGAGCGGCCGTCGAGACTCCAGGCGGTCGCGGCGGGGGCCCAAGTGGGCGTGGTCGCCGAGGCGTTGGTTCCGCTCATGCCGCGGGAGGCGTCCCGCGCTGACCTCGAGCGGGTCCATCCGGCGTGGTATCTCGACCGGCTCGAACACCTCGCCGAGGCCGGCGGCGGGTGGATCGACGCCGACACCCGGATGAGCTCGCAGTCGGCCGCGGCGGCCCGCCTCGCCGCCGGTGCCGGGCTGACCGCCGTCGACGCGCTGCGGGAAGGGGGCGCCAGCGCCGCGTTCTGCGCCGTCCGGCCACCTGGGCATCACGCCACTCCGACCGACTCGATGGGCTTCTGCCTCGTCTCCAACGTCGCGGTCGTCGCCGCCGCGCTGGCCGACGCAGGCGAACGGGTGTGGGTTTTCGACTACGACGCCCACCACGGCAACGGCACCCAGGCGGTGTTCGAAGCCGATCCCCGGGTGTTGTTCGTGAGCCTGCACCAGTGGCCGCTGTATCCGGGTACGGGACGGGTCACCGAGACCGGGAGCGGCGACGGGGCCGGGACGACGATGAACATCCCGTTGCCGCCGGGAGCGACCGGCGATGTCTACCTGCGCGCGTTCGGCGAGGTCGTTGCCCCCGTGGTCGAGCGGTTCGCCCCGACGTGGCTGCTGATCTCGGCCGGCTTCGACGGCCACCGCGCCGATCCGCTCACCGACCTCGGCCTCACCGCCGGCGACTTCGCCCTGCTCACGACGCGGGCCCGGACGTTCGTGCCCGAGGGCCGGTGCGTCGCGATGCTCGAGGGCGGCTACGACCTCGAGGCCCTGGCCGCGAGCGCCGCCGCGACCCTCGGCGCGCTGGCCGGCGTGAACGCCGTCTCCGAAGCGCCGAGCAATGGCGGGCCGGGGCGCGAGGCGGTGGCCGCGGCCGGCGAGCTGTGGACGCGGATGCTGGCCTGATTCCGCCACCTCGACGACTCACGACCGCCCCCTAGCCTCCTCGACCATGAGCGTGGTACCCGAGCGCTTCGCCCCCGTCCTCGACGAGCTCGCCCCGCTCGCCGAGCGGTTCGCGGCCGCCGGCCACCGCCTGTACCTCGTCGGCGGCGCGGTGCGCGATCTGCTCGTCGCCATCGAGCGCCCGCAGTTCGACCTCGACCTCACCACTGACGCCCGACCCCCGGCGGTCAAGCGGCTGCTCGACGGGTGGGCCGACGCGGTGTGGACCCAGGGCGAGAAGTTCGGCACCATCGGTGCGCGCCGGGTGCGCCCCGACGGGTCCCCCCAGGTCGTCGAGATCACCACGTTTCGAGCCGAGGCCTACACGGACGACTCCCGCAAACCGCACGTCACGTTCGCCGACGACATCGCCGTCGACCTCAGCCGCCGTGATTTCACGGTCAACGCGATGGCGCTCGATCTGCGACCGGTGGAGCGCGGGTCGGGTGTCGGGGCCGAGCTGGTCGATCCGTTCGGGGGAGCGGCGGACCTGGCAACGGCGACGCTGCGCACGCCGCTGGCGCCGGAGGTCAGCTTCGACGACGACCCGCTGCGGATGTTGCGGGCCGCCCGGTTCATCGCCGGCTACGGGCTCGAGCCGGTTCCGGAGCTCGTCGCCGCGGTGCGGGCGCGGGGGCATCGCCTCGAGATCGTCTCGGCCGAGCGGATCCGTGACGAGCTCGACAAGCTCATCGTCGTGGACCGGCCGTCAGCCGGACTGTGGTTCCTCGTCGACACCGGGCTCGCCGACCACTTCCTACCCGAGCTGCCGGCGCTGCGCCTCGAGCACGACCCGATCCACCGCCACAAGGACGTCCTCAGTCACACCATCGCGGTGGTGGAGAACGTCCGGCCGCCGGCCGCGGCCGGGCCCACGTACGACTTCCGCATCACCCGCTTGGCCGCGCTGTTCCACGACGTCGGCAAGCCGAGCACGCGCGGCTACCTCCCTGGCAAGGGGACGACGTTCCACCACCACGACGTGGTGGGGGCGCGGATCACTCGCCGGCGGATGGAGGCGCTGCGCTACCCGACCGCCGACATCGCGGCGGTCTCGGAGCTCGTCTTCCTCCACCTGCGCTTCCACACCTACCGGATGGGGTGGTCGGACTCGGCCGTGCGGCGGTACGTCCGCGACGCCGGACCGCTGTTGAACGAGCTGAACGTGCTGACCCGGTGCGACTGCACGACGCGGGACGAGCGCAAGGCCGCCCGCCTCGCCACGCGGATGGACGAGCTCGAGGCGCGCATCAACGAGCTCGCCGCGGCCGAGCAGCTCGCCGCGATCCGCCCCGAGCTCGACGGCGTCCAGGTCATGGAGCACCTCGGCATCGGACCCGGCCCCCTCGTCGGCGAGGCACTGCAGTTCCTCCTCGAGATCCGCCTCGACGAGGGAGAGATCGGCGCCGACGCCGCCTACGCCCGCCTCGACGCCTGGTACGCCGAGCACAAGAAGTAGCGCCCGCACCCCTTGTTTGTGTCACCGAAGACGCCGGCAACCGGCGAGAACGGTGACACAAACACCGCGGGGTGGCGCTGGATCAGTACATTTGTCCGGTGCGCGACGACGTGACCGACGGGATGGCGATCCGGCGCCGCACGGCGATGTGGCGGTGGGTGCTCTCGGTGGTCGTGGCGGCGGTGCTGCTCGTCGGCCTGGTCGTGTTGATCGTGCGGCTCGATGTCGACCGCACCCCGGGGATGCTGGCGGCCGTGATCGTCACGGCGTTGCTCGCCGCCACCGCGGTCGCCGTGACGTGGTGGGAGTCGCGGCGCATCACCCGCCACCTCAACCGCACGGTCGAGCGCCTGATCGACACCGAGTCCGAGCTGCGGCTGCTGCTCGACGACCTGCCCGAGGCTGTGATCTCGCTCGACGACGACGGTGTCGTGCGGGGGGCGAACGCCAAGGCCGCCGAGCTGACGGGACGCCCCATCGCCGACC
>JBKOUV010000089.1:0-9906 GCA_046723555.1 Actinomycetota bacterium
GCAGAACTCGACCATCCCGCGGTTGTGGGCGCGGGCGGCGCCGATGGCGAGGTCGAGGTCGCCGGAGTGCTCCCAGTCGCGGAGCCGCCGGTTGTGGAACGTGTTGAACAGAAGCTGGCTGGCGAAGCCGAGCAGGTCGAGGGCGCGGGGGCGGTCCTCGGCGACGAACGAACCGGTGGCGGCGAAGTTCTTGCGGTTCATGATCTCCGTCGCCTCGACCTCGCGGTAGCCGGCGGAGGCGTGGCGGTCGCGCAGGCGGTCGAACGCGGCGTCGAGGTCGCGGAGCTGGTCGCCCGGGTCACCCGTCTGGCGCAGCTCGTTGCCGCCCGGATACCGCAGCGGGGCGATGCGATCCCGGATCGCCGGATCGGCGTGGTCCCGCAACCAGTTCGGCGGCTCCATGATGTGGGCGTCGGCGTCGTGGATGACGAGCCCGATCGAGTTGTACGCCATCGCCCAAGTCTGGTCCACCACCGAGGGCGCTCGCACCGGCGCTATCGTGCGATGTCCGGCGGCGGCTCGTCCGCCGCTCGCGGCGACGTGGCCGAGTGGCTTAGGCAAGGGCCTGCAAAGCCCTGTACCCGGGTTCGATTCCCGGCGTCGCCTCCCGCGGTCCCGGTCCGCAGAACTGCCCGGTGGAGACGAAAAGCGCGGACGAGGAGGCCGCCGAGAACTCATCCGGGCAGCTCGAGGGCACCCCCGCCTGACCGCCAGTTCAGCCGTGTGCGACGCTGGGTGGGTTGGACGACGACGGGGTGCTGCAGGAGCAGCGTTCGTATTACCGGGCTCGGGCGCCCTTCTACGACGAGTGGTGGCAGCGGCGAGGCCCTTACGACCGTGGCGAGGCTGAGTCGCTGGAATGGCATCGCCAGGTCGCCGTGATCGATGCCGCCCTCGCCCGCTTTGACGCCGTCGGCGACGTGTTGGAGCTCGCCGGCGGGACGGGCTGGTGGACCGAGCGACTGGCGTCGACGGCGGATCAGCTCACGGTGGTCGATTCGTCGCCGGAGGCGCTGGCGATCAACCGTCAGCGGGTCGCGTCAGACGTGACCTATCTGGTGGCCGACTTGTTCGAGTGGCGTCCGGATCGCTTGTACGACGTCGTGTTCTTCTCGTTCTGGCTGTCGCATGTTCCCCGGTCGCGCTTCGCTGCGTTCTGGTCACTGGTGCGTTCGTGCCTGGCTCCCTGCGGTCGGGTGTTCCTCATCGACAACCGAGAAGACCCGACCCCGAAGCCCCGCGCGAAGGACCCGTACGTCGTGGAATACGGCGCCGATCTCCACCTTCGGACCCTCGGTGGCGGCTCCCGGTACCGGGTGGTGAAGGTGATGTACGAGCCGGACGTGCTTCAGGCGCTCCTGGAGGCCGACGGCTGGCACGCCGAGATCGAGGCCACGCGCTGGTTCATCTACGGCTCGGCGCGACCTCGGTGACCGGTGGACTCGGTCGGTGCGCCTTGCCGGTTGTCGGTCGGGCTTCCGGGTAGACCTGCGGACGTGGAGTCGTTGGCCGGCTTTCGGGTGGTGGTGACAGGCGGTACGAGCGGGCTGGGGTGGGCGATGGCCGAGGCGCTCGTCGCCGCCGGGGCCTCGGTGGCGGTGACGAGCCGCAGCCCTCAGCGGGCGGAGGCAGCGGCGAGGAACTTGGGTGGTGCCGCGATCGGTTTGGCCTCAGACGTACGCGACGAGCAATCGGTGGCCGAAGCGGTCGACGCCGTCGTCGATCGGTTCGGCGGCATCGATCTCCTCGTCAACAACGCCGGCATCGGGATGCGCAGCGTGAACCCTCGGTTCCCTGCATACGCACAGCCGTTCTGGGAGGTCGAGCCCCAGGGCTTCCGGGACGTGGTCGACACCAAGGTGACGGGCGTGTTCCTCGTCTCTCGTGCCGTCGTGCCGCACATGCTGACCGCCGGATCAGGCCGGATCGTCAACGTCTCGATGAACGAATCGACGATGACCCGTGCCGGCTTCGTTCCTTACGGACCATCCGGGGCCGCGGTCGAGGCGATGTCGCGCATCATGGCCGCCGAGCTCGACGGCACAGGCGTGACCGTGAACCTGCTCCTGCCCGGCGGGGCCACCGCGACCGGGATGGTTCCCGACGACGCCCCCGAGGAGTTCAAGGCCCGTCTCATGGAGCCGTCGGTCATGCGCGCGCCCATCGTCTGGCTCGCCTCGCGGCGGCGGCGGGCGTCCACAACCAGCGCATCATCGCCAGCGAGTTCGACGAATAGCTCACCCGCCGCGGGTTCAGCCCTCCAGGATCTGCTTCCGTCCCTCAGCGCTAGCAGGGCGCTACGGCTGGTTGGCCAGCGTAAGGGTCGCAGTGCCCGTCTCGTCGCCACGACGGTACGTCAGGACGACCGTGTCGCCTGCCCGCCTGCCCAGCTCGAGCACCGTCAAGTGGAGCGTGCTGGTGGCCCGCTGACCGTCGACCTGGGTGAGAATGTCACCGGGCTGCAGTCCGGCCGCGGCGGCCGGGCCGGCCGCGCTCACCATCGTCACGAACAGTCCGCCGTCCACGTCACCGGGGGCGAGTCGGGCGGGGAGCGGCACGGCCTGGAGCCCGAGGTATGCGTGGGTGACGGAACCACTCTTGATCAGCTCGTCGGCGACCATCACGGCCAGGTCGACCGGGATCGCGAAGTTCAGACCGATGCTGCCGGCACTGGGTTGGCCGGCCGCGTTCGGCACGGTGGCTCTCGCGGAGTTCACGCCGATCAAGTGTCCGTCGCAGTCGACGAGGGCGCCGCCGCTGTTCCCGGGGTTGATCGACGCATCGGTCTGGAGCGCGCCAACGAGGACCGCAGCCTGCCCGCTGTCGCCCGGCACGAGGATGTTGCGATCGACGGCGCTGATGATCCCGACCGTCACGGTGCTCGACAGGCCGAGCGGGGCGCCGAGAGCAACAACCGGCTGACCGACTCGTACCGCCCGAGACGAGCCGATGGAGATCGGGACGACATCGTCCTTGTTGTCGATCTTGAGCACGGCCAAGTCGGTCGCCGGGTTCGCCCGACGAGCGTCGCGGGAGTGGTCGTGCCGTCATCGAACTGGACGGTCAGCGTCCCGCCGCTCGCCGCGACCGAGATCACGTGATTGTTCGTGAGGACGTACCCCTCGTTGCGGATCACCTCGCCGGAGCCGGTGCCCGCGCCGCTCGCCCCCTGGGCGCCGATCGTCACGATCGACGGCAGCGTCCGGCTCGCGACCGTCGTCGCCGCGCAGACCGATCCGTTCTCCGAGGTGTGCGTCGTGGCCCACACGATCAGCCCACCCACGACGCCGCCGATCACGGCGGTCGCGGCCGCGGCAACCCACAACCACCAGCGTCGAGCATTCATCTCTGCGCGTGGTGCGGGATGGTCGCATCCAAGATGTCGTCCACAGCCACCTCATCGAACCACATAGGCGTCGTCGTCGACCCGCTGACCGTTGCAACGTGGCCAGCGATGTCCGGCGGCTGAGCCTTCTGTCGACAAACCTGGAGGACGAGCACCGCCGACGTCAGCGATGAGTCCGTGACGGACTCATCGTCTCACCATCGACGGGACTGCCGAGAGGAGTGAGCCATGCCCAAGGTCATCGCCGACATCACCATGTCGCTCGACGGATACGTGACTGGGCCCGGCGCCGACCTCGAACACGGGCTCGGCGACGCCCCCGAGTTGCATGCGTGGGTCGCCGAGCAGGACCCGGTCGACACCGAGATCCTCGAAGCCGCGACCGCGGTCAGTGGCGCCGTCGTGATGGGTCGACGACTGTTCGACACCGTCGACGGTCCCGAGGGCTGGTCCAAGGACATGGGCTATGGCGCGCAACAAGCAGCGACACCGCCGTTCTTCGTCGTCACCCACGCCCGGCCGCACGACGTCCGCCTGGCGCGGGAGCTCGGTATGCGTTTCACGTTCGTGACCGACCTGGAGACCGCGGTCGATCAGGCTCGGACCGCCGCAACCGACGGCGATGTCGTGATCATGGGCGGCGGCGACGTCATCGGACAGGCGCTCGAGAGCGGCATCGTGGAGGAGTTCCGTGTCCACCTCGCGCCGATGGTGCTCGGCGGCGGCACGCCACTGTTTCGGGCGGGTACGCGCCAGCGGTATCGCCAACGAGAGGTCCGCCCATCGAGCAACGCCGTCCACATCGCCTACGAGCGCTTGCCCAACGCGTAGGTCGACCACAGTCGTGTCGTCGACCTTCGACGGAGGCGGCGGATCCGTTGGGGATCCGTTGGGGATCCGTTACGGGACGGCCATGGCGCTGTGTGCGAAACATCGCGATGGGCATCGACCGCCGGCGCCCGTCCCCACCTTCCTCCTCCTCAAAGCGTGCCGCCGCTCCGCGACGACCGCGTGACGGCGCGGCGCGCCCTACCCTCGGTCGAATGGCATTGGAGTGGGAGCAGCTCATCATCGACTCGTCTAATCCGACCGCGCTGGGAAGATGGTGGGCGTCGGCGCTGGGCTGGGTGATCGTCAACGATGACCCCGATGAGTTCGAGATCCGGCCCGCCGAGGATCAGCTCCCTGGTCTGCTGTTCGCGGACGTGCCGGAGGCAAAGACCACCAAGAACCGGCTTCATCTCGACCTTCGACCTGACGATCAGGAGGCTGAGGTCGCGCGTCTCCTGGCCCTCGGCGCCATGCACGCCGACGTCGGACAGGGCGACGAGAGCTGGGTGGTATTGGCCGACCCCGAGGGCAACGAGTTCTGCGTGCTTGCTTCCCGACGTCGCTGAGTCGCCGGCGATCCAGGACGCCGCGGCGCGGGATTGTCACGTGGAGCTGATCAGCAGAGGCCGGCGTCAACGAGGGGCGATCCGGACAACGGCACTGCACCCGTCGACGTGACGAGCACCTGCTCCTCGAGCTTGACGCCCTCGCGGCCATCCGGCGCGCCGATGAAGCTCTCGACGCACAGCACCATGTTCTCCTCGATCACGCCGTCGTAGCCCCAGTCGGCGAAATCGACGGCGTACGGGATCGCCGGCGTCTCGTCGACCAGGCCGGCGCCGTGGGCCAAGACCATGTACCGGTGGGGGAGGTACTCATCGGGCACCCGCCAGGCCCGCTCGCTGAAATCGCGCAGCGTCATGCCCGGCTTGATCAGGTCGATGTTGGTCAGGACTTGCTCTTGGGCCAGCGCGTACAGCGTCCGCTGCTCGCCGGACGGAGGACGACCGGGGCACACCAACGTCCGGGAGATGTCGGCGAGGTAGCCGTTGGGTCCCACCATGTCCGTGTCGAAGCCGACCAGATCGCCCGCTTCGATCACGCGATCACCGCACTCCTGGAACCACGGGTTGGTGCGACGTCCGCTGGCCAGCAGGCGGCACTCGATCCACTCCCCGCCGTGGGCGATGTTGGTCTCGTGGAGGACCGACCACAGCTGGTTCTCCGTGATCCCGGGGCGCAGCGCCTCACCGACCCGCGCCACGGCCACGTCGCACACGTCGATCGCGAGCTGCACGCACTCGAGCTCCTGGGCCGTCTTCACCTTGCGGGCTTCTTCGGCCGGCTCCTGCGCGTCGAAGAGCGTGATTCCGGCGTCGATCAAGCGCTGGGCGAGCCACGGCTCGCAGCGGTCGACTGCGAGGCGGTGATCGGGCCCGGCGTGGTCACGGGTCAGCACGACGATGTCACGTGCCCACCGATCACCGATCTCCGCCGCCCGACCGCCGGTGAAGTAGTAGAAGGGCGGGATCGAGTCGCGCACGTCGTCGACCGTGTCGAGCTCGGCCGTCACATGCCGCGAAGTGGCGAACTCGAACATCACCACCGGCCCGTCGACGGGAACGAACGCGTACCGCCCGGGCGCGTGCAACGTCCACACCGCCATGTTCCGCGCCCCAGTGGCGTACCGGATGTTGATCGGGTCGCTCAGCAGCGCCGCGCCGTACGCCCGGCTTGCCAGCTCGGCCCGGAAGCGGGCCAGCCGGTCACGGCGCATCGTTGCGTGGTCGATCGCGGCATTGCGGGCGGCGACGTCGAGGGCCAACGGCGCCGGTTCTCGCAACCCCACGCCGACCATGCTGGCACGAGGTGCGACGCGTCATCGCGGCAACCCGCGCGTCACGCCGGCGGAGGAGCTGGCGACGCCAGCTTGGCGCGTGTCGCCGCGATGGCCTGCTCGGACGAGGCGATCTGATCAGCCGCGGCACCGATTTGCCGGCGGAGCGCGAGCGCTTGTTCGAAGAGGACGAGCGCTTCGTCCAGGCGGCCCTCGTCGAATCGACTCTTGCCGAGGTGCTGGAAGGAGAACGCGTGCATCAACGTCGCCCGCTGCTCGTCGATCGAGCCGTCGGTCGCTGCCCGGGCAATCTCTCGGGCCGACGCGATCGCGGCGGTGAACAGTGCATCGGCGTCACGAAACCGCCCCTGCCAATGCAGCACGTGGGCGAGACGCACCGCCGGGGCAAGCGCATCGACGGGGAGGCCGCCGACGCTCCTCGTCTCCTCGAGCGAACCGGGTCCTCCCGCATCGGCGAGCAGCTCCCAGCCCATCGCCTCAGCTCGCGGGAGCTCACCCAGCATCCGCAACCACGCGACCTTTTCGCCTCCGCGTTCGAGGCCCTCGACGTAGGCCCGCGCCGCGTCAGCATCGTCGGGTTCGTCCCGCAGGGTGACATCATCGACGTGGTACGTCACCGACGAGACATTGCCACCGCCACGACATCAGGTGACCAGCGCGGTCATCAGCACGCCAACGCCCCTCCGAGGGAGGCTCGGTGACCAGCGGCCTGCGCTTCGAAGGCGGAGATCTTCGATCGAACGCAAGACGGCAGCGGCGACGAAGGCCTCGAACGCCCGTCGCCAAGCCCGGCGCGACGCCCGAACGTCAGCCGGCGGGGATGTATCGGCGAACCGCGACGATCAGGCCCTTGGGCGGTAGCGCTCCGAGGCGGACGATGTCGCCGGGTCCTGGCGCCTGAATCCACGTGGTCGCGTTGATCGCCATCCCGACATGGTTGATCCCGCCATCACCGTTGGTGTCCAGGAACACGAGATCGCCAGGTTGGATCGACGTATGAAGGAAGTCCACGGCGCGGGCTTGGCGGGCCTGGTAGGCGCTGTAATGGACGAGCGAGATGCCGACCCGGGCATAGGCAGCCATCGTCAGACCGGAGCAGTCGAACCGGTCTGGACCGGAGGTGAAGAACCGGTACGGCTTGCCCAGCTGGGCGAGGGCGTAATCGATCACGACGCCGATCGAACCGCTGGTGGTGGCCGACGGTGGGTCGGCCCCCGCGGGCAGCGCCAAGCGTTGGCCGGGCACGATCAGGCTGCTGACCGTGAGGTTGTTGAGGCTCAGCAGGTCACCAAGCCCTACCTCCATGTTGGCGGCGATGCTCGCCAGTGAGTCACCGGTCTTGACCACGTAGACCTCGGAGTTGGAGGCGTGGGCACCGACTGCCGGTCCCGCCAACGCGGCGACGGACAGCGACAGGGCCGCGGCGAGTTGACACAAACGAGCCATGGTCTGTTATCGGCATCGACCTTGCGAATCTCTAGCCCGGCTGTTCTGGCCCGGGGGTTCGGAACGCGGCGCGGGGCGAAAGTCCATCTCGCGTCACCACGGGGGCGTGCGAGCATCGGGCAGCAGAGAAGGGTGTTGAGATGGTGCATCCCAGTGTCGGGGCCGAGTCGAGTGGGCCTCGTATCGACGGGGACCGGCTCGGCGATCTGGTCGATGAGATCGCCGCCGATGTGGGCTTGTCGGGTGTGATCCGGATCGACTTGGACGGGACCCTCGCCGTTCATCGGGCGTACGGCCTGGCCCACCGCGGTCTCGGTGTCCCGAACGCGGTCGACATGCAGTTCGCCATCGCCAGCGGCTCGAAGGGTCTCACCGCGCTGGCGGTGATGAGCCTCGTCGAGCGTGGGGAGCTCGGGTTGGACACGACGGCCCGGTCGCTGCTCGGCGGCGACCTCGCGCTGATCGACGACCGGGTCACCGTCGAGCAGCTCCTCGCTCACCGCTCGGGGATCGGGGACTACCTCGACGAAGACGAGCTAAACGACAACAACGACTACGTGCTGACGGTGCCGGTCCACGAACTCGCGACCACGGAGCAGTTCCTCGCGGTATTGGACGGCTATCCGATGAAGTACGAGCCCGGTGAGCGATTCAACTATTGCAACGGCGGCTACGTCGTGCTGGCTTTGCTCGCCGAGCGGGCATCCGGTGTGCCGTTCCATGACCTGGTCGACCAACGCGTGTGCCAGCCGGCCGGGATGACCGACACGGCGTTCCTGCGATCCGACGAACTACCCGGCCGCGCCGCAGCCTGCTACCTCCACGACGACGGGTTGCGCACCAACGTCCTTCACCTCCCGGTGCGGGGCAACGGGGACGGCGGGGTCTACACCACCGCCGCCGATGTCCACGCCCTGTGGGACGCCTTGTTCGCCGGGAGGATCGTCTCGCCGGAGACCGTTGCGGAGATGACGCGCCCACGCAGCGACGTGCCCGAGATGTCGATGTGCTACGGGCTCGGCTTCTGGCTCGACAACCCGCCCGGTGCGGTGTCGCTGCGCGGCGGCGACGCCGGCGTCGGGTTCTGCTCCGCTCACCACCGCGAGCGACGAATCACCAGCACCGTGCTGTGCAACCAGACCCGCGGGGCGGGGCCGGTCAGCCGACGCATCAACGAACTGCTCGCCACGTCGACCTGACCGCCCAGGCCGCCGTTAGTGTCCGGCCCGTTCCCGAGCGGCTGCAAAGGGGGGCCGGTCATGCGGTTGAGTTGCGCGTTTGCGACGTCGATGGAAACGCCGGAGCACATCCGGATCGCCGAGGCGCTCGGCTACGAGCGAGCGTGGTGCTACGACTCGCCGGCCTTGTACCCCGACGTGTGGGCGCAGCTGTGCCGGGCCGCCGACCGCACCTCCACGATCGGGCTCGGCCCGGGCGTGCTGATCCCCAGCTTGCGCCATCCGATGGTGACCGCGGCGGCAATCGGCACCCTTGTCGAGCTCGCCGGGCCCGAGCGAGTGGCCGTCGCCGTGGGCACGGGTTTCACCGGTCGGTTCGCGATGGGTCAGCGACCGATGCGGTGGGCTGAGGTCGCCGAGTACGTCCAGACGGTGAAGGCGCTGTTGCGGGGGGAGACGGTCCCCTGGCAGGGCGCACCCGTACGGATGCTTCACCCGTCGGGCTTCGGACCGGCGCGGCCGGTCGAGGTGCCCTTCCTGCTCGGTGCGGCCGGGCCGAAGGGGATCGCGACCGCCCGTGAGGTCGCCGACGGAGTTTTCGTCGCGGGAGCGGCCCCGCAAATGGGGTTTGACTGGCAGGCGGTGCTCTTCTTCGGGACCGTGCTGCGTGACGGCGAGGACGTCGCTTCACCTCGGGTCACCGAGGCAGCCGGTCACGCCGCCATGGTCTTGTACCACTTCGTTGCCGAGAACGACTTGCCATCGGAGATCGCGCCGGGCCTCGACGACTGGTTGCAGGCCTATGCGGATGTGCCCCGCGACGAACGGCACCTCGCGATGCACGACCTGCACCTGATCGGCATCAATGAACGCGACCGCCCCTTCGTCACCCCCCAGCTTCTCGAAGCCTCGGGCTTGGCCTGGTCCCCGGTCGCACTATGTGACCGCCTCGCGGCACTCGAGGCCGCCGGTGCCACCGAGATCGCCTATCAACCGGCCGGCGACGTCCCGGCAGAACTCGAAGCCTTCATGTCAGCCGCCCACGGCCACTAACCCACCCGCACCGTCGGCCGCCTTGGTCACCAAATCGCGCGACTGTGCGCGCGATTTGGTGACCAAAGCGTGGGCAGACCACAGCTCGGGCGACGCGACGACGGCGACGTCTGCGAGGCTGGGCCGATGCGCTATCGACGACTGGGTCGAACCGCCCTCCAGGTCAGCGAGCTGTGCCTCGGCACGATGAATTT
>JBKOUV010000252.1:0-10717 GCA_046723555.1 Actinomycetota bacterium
TCGGCGCGGCGGCGATCCCGGAACGCGGTGGCGCCTGCATGCGGTGTTCAGCTCATCGGACTCGCGCCCGACGTGTGTGGCGGGCGTCGCCACCATCTGTCCGCCGTCATCGTCTGCGACCGACGCCGCGTGATCGTCGCCCATGGGGACATTCGATCGATCCGTCATCGGAGTCGTCCCAAGCGCCAAGCGCGCCAACGGTTCTAGGTCGACGACAGCGCGCCGCACCCCAAGATCGGCCTCGCCCAGAGGAGGTGTGCGAGCCTTCACCGATCGACCGACTGAGGGACACGTGGCCAGGTCATAGCCACCAGGTGACGTTGCGTGAATCCCCGCCGGCACGGTGGGCGTCGTCATCGATCGGACGCGGAGCGAGGATGCCGGCGAGGGCCACGGACGCGACGATCGTGAGGACGCCACCGAGTTCCCGACTGATCCACCAGGTGATCATCAGACCAGCGACGATGATGACGGCGGCGATGGCGCGGTTCCGCAAGCGACGGTGGCCGGAAGAGGGCTCGGTCACGGTTGGTCGCCGGTGTTGTGTTGTAGTCATACCGTCGAGCGTCGGCTCCGGGGGCACGGTGTACATCGCCCAAATGACCGATCGGCAGCCAGAGGCGAAGCCGGCGACCGCACGCCCGGGCGGTGCACATCCCTCGATCGAGGGCTGCCCAGCGTCGCTGTAATGGACTAAAGGAGGGCGAATCATCCGTTTGGGGGATCTTCTCGGCAAACGGTCAGACGACGCTGGCGTCATGGTCGATGATGTGCGTCGTGTGGTGGGTTGGCCGCTGTTGGTGGAGCCAGGGGTGATCGCGGGCGAGCCGCGAGCGTTCACGTTGCCGACGGGCACGGTGACGTTCCTGTTGACCGACGTGGAGGGCTCCACTCGTCGATGGGAGGTTGCACCAACCGCGATGGCAGCGGCGATCCGACGCCACTATGAGGTGCTCGAGGAGGCCATCGGACGGCATGGCGGGGTGCGGCCGGTCGAGCAGGGTGAGGGTGACAGCGTGGTGGCCGCCTTCAGTCGGGCATCCGACGCGGTGGCGGCGGCCCTGGATGCACAGCGAGCGTTGACGGCGGAGTCGTGGCCAGAGGGCGCCGAGGTGAGAGTGCGGATGGCGGTGCACACGGGTGAGGTGCAGTTGCGTGGCGACGACAACTACGTCGGTCAAACCCTGAACCGATGCGCGCGGCTCCGCGGGATTGGCCATGGCGGTCAGGTGCTGGTTTCGGCGGCCGCCGCGGGCGTGCTGGCGGACCAGCTCTCCGATGGGCTGACGTTGCGCGATCTCGGCATCCACCGCCTACGCGACCTGGGACGACCCGAACACGTCTGGCAACTCGTCCACCCCGATCTACCGGCGGAGTTCGGCGCGCTGCGGTCGCTCGACGCCTACCGTCACAATCTGCCCGTCCAGCTCACCCCGCTGGTCGGACGGGTCGAGGAGATCGCTGAACTCGGCGCCGTGATCGCCGACGAGCGGCTGATGACGCTCGTCGGCTCGGCGGGGGTGGGGAAGACCCGTCTGGCGCTGGCTGTCTCGGCCGACCT
This sequence comes from Actinomycetota bacterium, assembly GCA_046723555.1. Taxonomy (GTDB): domain Bacteria; phylum Actinomycetota; class Acidimicrobiia; order Acidimicrobiales; family Ilumatobacteraceae; genus JALZMG01. The sequence goes on from JBKOUV010000252.1 coordinate 1,562, forward strand.
GGTGGAGCGCTATCGCGGCGGCGTGTGGTGGGTGGAGCTGGCCACGCTGTCCGATCAGGATGCCATCGCCCGCGCCGCGCTCGCCGCGGTCGGCGCTCGGCAGATTGCCGGCTGCTCAATGGCTCAACAGCTGGCGGTGGAGCTTGGCGACGATCCAAGCCTGGTCGTGTTGGACAACTGTGAGCACGTCATCGTCCAGTCGGCCAGTTTCGTGGCCGAACTGTTGTCCGCCGCAGCCGCCGTGTCGGTGCTGGCGACCAGCCGCGAACCGCTCGGCGTACCCGGCGAGGTGATATGGAGGGTGCCATCGCTGCCATGTCCCGGCCCCGACCTGGCCGTGTCGGTGCCGGCCCTGTCGCAGTACGACGCGGTGAAGCTGTTCTTGGACCGGGCGCACAGGGCCCGTCCCTCGTTCACGGTGTCCGACGACAACGCGCCGGCGATCGCCCAGATCTGTCACCGTCTCGACGGGATCCCGTTGGCGATCGAGCTGGCCGCTGCCCGCTGCCGCCAAACGTCGGCTCAGCGAATCGCCGCCGATCTGAACGACCGCTTCCGGTATCTGACCGGTGGGGCGCGCACGGTCATGCCCCGTCAGCAGACCCTCGCTGCCTCGGTCGACTGGAGCTACGAGCGGCTCGACGACATCGAGCGGATCGCGTTGCGGCGTGTCGGCGTGTTCACCGGGCCGTTTCCACTTGAGGCCGCGGAGACGGTCGTCGCCTCGCCCGGACAGATCGACCACGACGTGGTGTTCGACCTCCTCAGCCGGCTCGTGGACAAGAGCCTCGTCGTCGCCGATGACACCGTCGCCGGCGTCACGCGCTATCGACTGCTGGAGACCCTACGCGCGTATGCCGTGAGTCACGCCCACACCGCCGGAGAGCTCGCTGGACTGCGCGAAGCGCACGCCGACTGGTGGAACGACTGGCTCGAGCCTCGCTGGGCCATGCCAACCCGCGAAACGCTGGCTGAGGCCGAGGAGTTTCACGGCAACCTGCTGGCGGCGCTGGAATGGAGCACCGCGTCTCCGAACCGCGGTCTCACGCTGTTGACCCGGCTGGCGAGAATCTGGACGGAGACCGGCCGGGGCGGCGACGCGATGATCGCCGCGGACCGTCTGCTCACGGACGACAACGCAGAGTGCCATGGATCCGCCTGGCTGACCGCCGCGACCGGCGCCGCGGTCCTGGTGTTCCTGGGGCGGGGATTCCCTGAGACGTTGGCGCTGTTGGAGCGCATCCGTCAGCTCGCCGAGCAGCAGGGCGACGACTACCACGTGACGTGGATCCGTGCGTGGCGGGGCGACGACACAGCCGCCATGCAGGTCATGCGAGATATGGCGCGAGAGCGCGGGGACCGCTACATCGAAGCCGAGATGATCAATGGATTGGTCTACGCACTCGCCAATGGCGAGCCAGTAGCGGCGGCGCCGCTGATCAAGGATCTCGCTCGGGTCGCATCGTCGAGCGGAAATCGGAGAGCGATCGAAGGAGTCCAGATCGCAAAAGCAATCGCGGCGCGTTCCACGGGCGATCTGCGAACCTGCATCGAACTGATGAATGAGGTTCTCGACGATTGCTCCGCGGAGGCGGTCGCTGAGTACGTCAAGGTCACCGGCCTGGCCGCCCTGCTCGCCCGTGACGACCAGACGTTGCGGCATTCCATCGACGTCGGCCGCGCCATGCAACGCAAGAACCCGGGATTCGCCGTGTTGGCCGATGAGGCGGAACATCGCCTCGACCTGCTGTGCGGTGGGCCCAGTATCGTCGACCCCGACCTTGCCGCCGCCGACTCGCCGTGGCCAATGACCAGCACAACGATGTGGCTCGTCGGTCGAGAGACGATCGACGCCGGTGTCCCAAACACCGCGGTGACCGGAATACGGGTGCTGGCACCAGACGAGCCCCACGGCCGCGCACTGGCCGCCGCCGTCACCGCCGCCGCCACCGGCGATGAAGACTCCTGGCACACTGCCCTCCAGATCGCCGTCGAACACCGGTTCCGGCTCATCGCCGTCGACGCTCTGGAAGGCCTCGCCATCGCCGCCGCACGGACCGAGAGCTGGACCGAATGCCTCCGACTCCTTGCCGCCGGCCAACGTCACCGCGACGAACTCGAATACCGATGGCGGTTTTCTTTCGAGCAGGCTGCGGTCGACAACGCCCGCCGGCTCGCCACCGAGAACCTCGACCACGTTGACGCCCAGCAGGCGACGGCAGAAGGACGAGCACTCGACTGGCAGGCGGCCGCCGCGTACGCGCGCCGAGCCCGAGGCGAACGAAAACGACCGCGCCACGGCTGGGCCAGCCTCACCCCGACCGAACAGCAAGTCGTCGACCTCATAGCCGACGGTCTCACAAACGCGCAGATCGCCGACCAACTGCTGATGGGCCGAGCCACGGTCAAGACCCACCTCGCCCACATCTTCAACAAGCTCGGTGTCACAACCCGTGCCCAACTCGCCGGGGAAGCCACCCGGCGAAACCCGACACCACCCGCCCAGCTCTGAGCCCACCATCCTTGGTGAGCAGCTCGGAGTACACACCAAGCTCCGCCGCAGTGACCGACGAACGCGGCTGATCTCACCGAGCGACAGCGTCTCGAACGCCGGAGATCCGGTCCTGCAGAACGGCAGTCGTCGATCGCGTGATCATGGTCGCGGTTATGGTGCGCCCCACTCCTGCGGCAGCGCGTCTCACGCCAGCACCCGATCGGTTCCGTGCGCAAAAGCAGTCCGTCATTTCATCTCGCGAAGCAGATGCTCGAGAGCAGTGCGACGGTATTGCGCCAGCGCGTCGATGAGCTGCTGCCTGCTCTCAGCGTTCTCGGCCGCCCCGAGAACGCGCCCAATGCTCTTCCACGACATGCCCGTGGCGCGTGCCCTGCCGATCGCTTCCACCAAGGTCTTCTCGATCGCCATCGACGCGCGACACGACTCGCTCAGGGAAGCGGACTGATCGATACGCCAGTTGCCTCGCCGGCTTACACGGAGCCACCTTCCCTGTCCACGGATCCGAAGTCGCGGCCTGGTGCTCAACATGGCGGCCTCCTTCGCCTACGAAAGGTATGTCCAGAATGCCGCGATCGACGGTAACGGCGCCGTGCTCGGCGTCGAGTCGTTCCGACGTGCACGACGGATCGGGTTGTGGTCGCAGCCGGTGTCGCCGGATCACGGCCACATGGACACGTAATTGCCGCACGAGTCTCCAACTCCGACCGCGTTGTATGGATCGACTCTTGTGATGTATTCACCATAAGACGCCAGGGTGAAGTCGTAGGTTGTCGCCGCCAGGTCCCACACGTAGGTCGTCTGGAGCAAAGTCAGCGGGTTGTCGCGAATGAGTGTGACCTCGTAGAACAGAATTGGTTTGCCGCCGTCGCTGGACGGCGGGCCCCACGTGACTCTCATCGTTTTCGAGCCGTTGCCGCCCAGTTGGACGGCGGCACAATTGGTCGGGGCGCTCGGAATGGTGGCGGGGATGGTGGCCGAGACGGTGCTCGCCGGTCCGTAGCCGAGGGCGTTGTGAGCGTAAACCTTGAAGTAGTAGGTCTTGCCGAGCGATCCGTTGTAGACGTACTCGTTTTGCTGAGTTGTCCCCGCGAACGTCTGCGGCCCGTTGGCACTGTCCGCCCGGTAAATTTCATAGTGGTCGATCGGCTTGCCGCCGTCGTTCGATGGGGCGGTCCACTTCAGCGTCACCTTGCTGTTGGCGACCGTCGCCGTCAGGTTTCTCGGTGCGCCCGGCACGCCGACCGGGATGGCGGAGACGACGGGGCTGTAGGGGCCCCAGCCGGCGGCGTTGTGGGCGCGGATGCGGAAGTAGTACTTGGTGCCGTTGACCAATCCGCCGGCGGTGTAACTGCGGGTGGTCGGGGAGCCGATGGTCGTCCACCCGGATGTGCCGGTCAGCGACTGTTGCACGGCGTACTTGTCGACCGCGGGCCCGGCATATCCCGAGGGGGCCAGCCACGACACGGTGATCTGGCCGTCCCCCGATTGCAGCGCTGGGGGCGGCGGGGCCGTGGGCACGGTGCCGGGCACGGTGTTGACGACCTTGCTATACGGCCCCCAGCCGGCGGCGTTGTGGGCACGGATGCGGAAGTAATACTTGGTGCCGTTGACCAACCCACCGGCGGTGTAACTGCGGGTGGTCGGGGAGGAGATCGTCTTCCACGGTCCGCCGGCAACGGCCCGTTGGACGGCGTACTTGTTGATTGCCGCACCCCCGTTGCTGGACGGCCTCAGCCAGGTCAGCTTGACGGTGGTGTTGCCGGGCGTCGCCGTCGGGGAGCGGGGCGCCATGGGCACGGTGCGGGGCACGGCGCTGACGACCTTGCTGTACGGCCCCCCGCCAGCGGCGTTGTGGGCGCGGATGCGGAAGTAGTAGCGGACGCCGTTGGTCAACCCGGTGGCCTTGAACGACGTGCGCTTGGGGTAGCCGATGGTCCTCCACCTGGAGGTGCCGGTCCGCGATCGTTGCACGAGATACCTGTTGACCGGCGCCCCACCATCGCTCGACGGCGCCAACCAGGTCAGCCTTACTCCGGTGTTGCGGGGTGTCGCCTTGGGTGATCGGGGCGCCGTCGGTTTGGTCACGGCGACGGTGAGTTGGGCGGCGCCCAGCCCCGGCGCGAGGTCCACGGCGTGCAGGCCCATCGGGGCGCCGCTGGGCGCTGAGGCATGCGAGACGCCGATTTCGGCCTGCGCTCCGCCCACGCCGGTGGCGCCGACGGTGACCGCAGCGGTGGAAGCGTCCACGACGAGGGCGTTCCCGGCCGCAGCGAGGGTGGAGGCGAGGGCGACGACCGCAAGGGCGCGCCGTGCCCAGTTCTTGACATTCATGGTCTTGCTCTTTGTTTGTCGGAGCTCGTGGATGACACCCGGTGCGACGAGCATGACCAACCGCGCTGAACCACGGATGAGTAGCCGTTGCTCAATCTGATCCGCCCGCGGGTGAGTAGTCAGGCGACCCGCAAGCACGAAGCGTTCTCTGCTCGAGGCTCACGGGAGTACTCGCTGCCGCACGCACGGGATCGCATTGATCCATCTCGGCGGCTCAAGTGGTCCGATCAACCCGGCGGGCGACGATCCGCTTGCGGCCCGATGCCCGTTGATCGTCCCGACGCTGGTGTTCTGGAGCGCAGTGAATTTTGGGTGGGACGGTGACCGAGACGTAACTCTTCGGTCCGTGGCCCATGCCGTTTACCGCGGCGACCGTGAAGTGGTAAGTCTTGCCGAGGTCTGTCTGGCTGAGATTTGACCACGTGCTGCAGCGCTGACGTGTGAGCGATCGTCGTCCACGGCCCGTCGGCGCTTGTCGCCGCACTGATCTCGACCCGCTCCAAGGCCTCAATGCAGGACCCAGTCACATTGCACCAACCCTCAACGCGCTTCTGCCGCCGCCGGCTCGAGGCCGGTGGCGGCAGTCGCGTGCGTGTTCTCAGCGGTTCAGTGCTCGCCGCGCACTACGGCACCGGGACGCTGGTTGTGGTGTGGCACGCCGGGCCCAAGCCCGCCGCGTTCTCGGCGGAGATCTCCACGTCGTAGTTCCCGGAGTACAACACCTGGAAGACACCCGAATAGGGCGGCGGGCCGCTCGGTGACAACCCCGTCGTGCCCTGGTAGACGCCGTTCCTGAACACCTGGATGACGTAGCTGGTGATCGCCGCGCCGCCGTCGCTCAAGGGAGCTTGAAAGCCGAAGCTGACCCACTTCTTGGAGACCTGGAACCCGGTGGCAGAGCACGACGCCGGCGCGGACGGCCACGTCCTGGGCACGCCGATCACAACGGTGCTGTACGGGCCCCAGCCAGCGGCGTTGTGGGCACGGACCCGGTAGTAGTAGGTACCGCCGTTGATCACGTTGAAGTCGATGAACTCGGCGGGCAGCTGAGCGGGGAAGGTGGTCCACGAAACGGGATTGACCGCGCGCTGCACCTGGTAGTAGCCGACCGCCGCTCCGTTGCCCGACGGGGACTGCCACGTCAACGTCACCGAGCCGTCGGCGGGAGTGACCGTCGGCGGTGGGGGCGCGTTCGGCACCGTTCGCGGAACGGCCGACACGACCGTGCTGGCCGGGCTCCACCCGGCGGCGTTGTGGGCGCGCACCCGGAACGAGTACTTGGTGCCGTTGACCAGCGAGGTCGCCACGTAGCTGAGCTTGGTGGGGAAGGCGATGCTCTTCCATCCGGTTCCAGGCACATAGCGCTGCACGGCGTACTTGTTGATCGCCGCCCCACCGTTGCTCGACGGGCGTGCCCAGGTCAACTTGACAGTGGCGTTGCCCGGCGTCGCCACCGGCGACCGCGGCGCGGTCGGTACCGTCCGCGGCACGGCGCTGACCACCGTGCTGTAGGGCCCCGAGCCGGCGGTGTTGTGGGCGCGGACGCGGAAGTAGTAGCGGGTGCCGTTGGTCAACCCGGTGGCCGTGAAGCGACGGGTCGTCGGTCTGGCGATGGTCCTCCACGGCCCGCCGGAGTGGCGCGCCCGCTGGACGGCGTACTTGTTGATCGCCGCCCCACCATTGCTCGACGGCGCCAGCCAGGTCAGCTTGACCCTGGCGGTGCGCGGTGTCGCCGTCAGTGATCGCGGCGCCGTCGGTGCCGTCACCGCCGTCACGGCGAGGTGCGTCTCGTTCACCGCCGCCGGCGGCGCCTGGGCGGCGAGTTGGGTCTCGTTCACTGCCGCGGGTGTGGTCTGGGTGGCGCCGGCGGAGCCGACCGCGCCGACGGTGACACCCACGGTGCAGGCGGCCAGCACGAGGGTACGCAGAAGGAGGTTCTTGTGGTTCATGAGGTGCTCTCTGTTCGTCGGGTCCCCGTGTGGCACCCGCCGACAGCAGGATGACGATCAGCGGCCGGGCCGGAACGAGTAGGCGCTACTCAATCTCGCGGCCCCCCGGCGATGAGTAACGGCGACCGCGGTGACTTGCTTGACCCCAACGTGCTGGCGGAGTCGGCGCAACGGAACTTCGACGCCTACGGCTTCTACGGGATCTCGGTGTTCGCGGAGACCGCCGAGGTGCCTTGAACGGACTTGGCGGCCACCGGGCTCGCCGCTGTGCCGTGGCTGGTGTTGTTCACTGCCGGGGACTTGGCAGCCGCCGGTCTCGACCTGTGGGACACCGGCATTGCTCCTTCACGACCAACCCGGCGCGGAACCAAGAACCGCAGTATGAACGACGTGGGCAACGCTGCGGGTGACCGGTACTCGGGCCGCGTTGATCCGTGCCGGCGAGCGCCTGATGACCGAGCACGGAACCGAGGGCGCAATGCTGCAAGACGTCGTCCAGCGCCTCGGCGAGATCGAGCTCATGGCACCGGTGCTCCAAGCCGACACCAGAGGAACTCATTTGCGGCTCACTCCGATCGCGTGGCAGCCGACTACGCGCTCGCGGCGGCGACGTACCGTGTGTCCAAGTGTACGAGCATGACCTGACGGCCAAGCTCACCGAGAGCCTGGTTATCGTCGGCGGCCGGGCGTAGCGGCATGGCCAAGCTGATCTACATCGCGAACGTGTCGCTCGACGGCTACGTCGAGGACGAGCACGGCAGCATCGACTGGACCGCGCCCGACGACGAGTCCTTCGCCTTCATCACCGACCTCGTGCGCTCCGTCGGAACCTACCTCTACGGGCGGCGCATGTACGACACGATGGCCGTCTGGGAGACCGACCCCGCCCTCGCCGCCCAGTCCGAGCTCATGGCCGACTTCGCGAACGTCTGGCAGGCGGCGGACAAAGTCGTCTACTCCACGACCCTGGCGGTCGTCTCGACCGCCAAGACTCGGCTCGAACGCAGCTTCGATCCCGAGTCGATCAGCGACATCAAGGCCTCGGCCACCAGTGATCTGACCGTGGGCGGAGCGAACCTCGCGTCGCATGCGTTCAAGGCCGGGCTGATCGATGAGTGCCGGCTGTTCATCCATCCCGTAGCCGTCGGTGGAGGCAAGCCGGCGCTGCCCCGCGAGATGCGCACCGAGCTCGAGCTGCTCGACGAGCGCCGCTTCAGCAACGGCGTCGTGTACGTCCGCTACCGCACCTCGGCCTCTCGCGCCGCGATCCGGCGGCGGATGTAGACGAGACCGTGGCGCTCGGCGATCGCCGCGGCCCGGGCGAGCGCGGCCGTGCCGGCGTCGGTTTCGCCGCGGTCGAGGAGGAACCGGCCCTGGTGCTCGAGCGACCGGGCCAGCCATGCCACCGCACCGAGCCGCTCATGACCCGAAACTGCGGCTTCGTACTCGGCGCGTGCCGCATCGTCGTTGCCGGCGAGTGCGTCGGCGCGTGCCAGCGCCAGGACAACGAGGCCGATGCTGAATGGGGAGGTCCCGATGTTGGACCATCGGTCGCGGTAGGGCCGGAGGAGCTCGGCCACGGCCGCGGCGCCGTCGCGGTCGGCGAGCGAGACTCGGACATGAAGGGCCGCCGTCATGGTCATCAGCGTCGTCCAGTCGTCGGGGAATGGAGCGTCGACTCCGTAGGGTGCGACGAGATCGGCTGCCGGCTCGATCCAGCCGATCTCGGTGCACGCCCACGCCCCCGCCTCGGCGATCTGTCGCTGGTAGGACGTCACCGCGACCAGCTCGCCGGTGTCGGCGAGGAGTTCTTCGGCGCCACCGCGATCGACCGCCACCGCCACCGGCCCGCCCGAGGCCATGGTGTCGGCGTCGTAGCTCCGGGCGCGGCGGTGGATCTCGTATGCCTCCTGGCACCACGCCGCGGCCTCGTCGTAGCGCGCTTGAGCGACCGCCAGCCCGGCTTCGACCCACAGCAGCTGGCTGTGGAATCTCGAGCCGGGCATCGTGGCGAGCACGCGCCGGGCCTGAGCCAGACTGGCCGCGGCCCCCGCGTGGTCGGCGAGCCCGAGGCGCGTGAGCGCGACGGTGTGCAGCCCGGCGAGCACGAGCTCGCGCGGCAGCGCGCGCGCCTCGGCCAGGGCGACGACCTCTTCCGCTTTGTCCAGCCGGTCCTGGGCCTCGTCGGGACGGCGGGGCAGGACGTCGATGAGCACCCTGGCCAGGGTTTCCGGTTCGCCCGCGGCGCGTGCGGCCTGCAGGGCGGCATCGCACGCTCGGCGGTGACGGGCCGGGTCGCCGAAGAAGAGTTCGGCGGCGAGCGCACCCAACAGCTCGGCCCGCTCGGCCGGCTCGGCGGCG
>JBKOUV010000168.1:0-11221 GCA_046723555.1 Actinomycetota bacterium
ACGTCCCCGTCGCTGTCGATGGTGACCAGGCTCTCGCTGCCCCCGGCACAGCTGGGATCGTGGCAGTGCACCAGCTTCAGATCACCGTTCGTGAAGTCGTGGTAGCTGACCACCGGGTTGCCGGCACCGTCCAACACCAGCGACGTGAACCCGCCGACAAACCCCGCGCTGTCGACGGTGACGGTGCTTTCGCCGCCATCGGCACAGCTGGGATCGTGGCAGTGCACCAGTTTCAGATCACCGTTGGTGATGTCGAGGTAGCTGACCACCGGGTTGCCGGCACCGTCGAGCACCAGCGACGTGTATCCGCCGACGTTCCCGTCGCTGTCGACGGTGACGATGCTCTCGCCGCCGCCAGCACAGCTGGGATCGTTGCAGTGCACCAGCTTCAGATCACGGTTGCTCCAGTCGTAGTAGCTGACCACCGGGTTGCCGGTACCGTCCAATACCAGCGACGTGTCCCCGCCGACGTCGCCTGCATTGTCGACGGTGACCAGGCTTTCGCCGCCGTCGGCACAGCTGGCGTCGTTGCAGTGCACCAGCTTCAGAGCACCGTTGGTGTCGTCGTAGTAGCTGACCACCGGGTTGCCGGCGCCGTCCAACACAATCGACGTGTTCTCGCCGACGTTCCCGTCGCTGTCGACGGTGACCACGCTGTTGCCCGCGAACACCGGCGACGCGGGCGTCCACACCGACAACAGCCCGGCAAAGAGCAGCACCGTCACCAACGCCTTGGATGCATGTCCCACATCGACTCCCTCCACACGACCACCGGCACCAGACCGCCGGTTCAACCATCACCGTCAACCCTGCGCACCACCGAACACCCGACGCCATGGACCCAGGTCCCGTCTCAACCGCGTCGCGCGTCCGGGTCGGGGGACCCACGCAGACGGCCGGCGGAATCTCATCGCCGGCCGCAACCGTCGACATCGGACCTGGTACCGGGCGTAGGAGCTGCCGCACGGCGGCAACCGCGCCCACCATTCCGCCGCCGAGTCGGCGTCGACCATCGGGGAACGGCCCGAGTCGGCCGGCGCGATCACGACGTCCTTGGCGGTGGCATCGAGCCATTCGTGGTCGAAGATCCGGGCCGTACTCGTGCAGGTCCGGCCATCCGCCAATCGGGGCGGCCAGTCACGTCCACGTCGGCGCTTGGTACCGGGCATCCTGTGCGCGTGACCGTCGATCCGGACGAGCCGTTGAGCGCCGAGGAGATCGAGCTCCTCATCCACGGGCTCAGCGACGACCTCGCGTTCGAGTGGGCACTCATCCACCTCGGCCTTCGTGCGAACCCGCCGGCAGTTGACGAGTCGCCGAGTGCCCACGTGATCGAGTCAGCGTTCGAGAGGTTCGACCGACTTAGCTCGGCTGGCCTCATCGCGATCGGGCGGGTCGAGTACGTGGACCCAACCACGCCTCCGGGAACAGTGGCACCTGTGAAGCACGTCGCCGAGCCCATCAGCGTGGTCAAAGATCGGGTTCAGCAGGCGTGCGCCTCCGCATCGGAGTGGCACGACTGGGCCTTCTCCTGCTGGCTCGTCAACACCAACGCAGGTGACCGGATTGCCCGACGTGCCCTCGACGAGCGCACATAGCCGTCGGCCGGCGCGCGCCATTGAACCCAGGCGAACGGCCGGAGGTTCTTGCTTGGAGGGTCGGCTCATCATGGAGCAAACCGACGTGTAACGGCGCCCCGGTTGGGAGGGACGAGAACCGTGATTGACGTTTCGCCGTAGAGCACGGGGACCATGAGTCGGGTCGTGCGGCTCGCGGCTTGGGCGACGGGAGGGAAGACACGATGTCGAGGAATTTTCGGGTGGCGATCCTGCGGGCCCGCCACGAGCGGTCGGCGGGGGTGATCTCGGATGCCGCGTGTGCCGGGGTGATCATCGCCAACAGCAGCGGGTCCGCCGTGTTGCAGTACTGGAACCAGGTCAGTCTCGGTTATTTGACGTTCACCGGCAGCCGCATGTTCCCGTGGGTGGACATCGAGATCGACGCCAGCGACCGTGAGGAGCGCAGCCGAGGCACCCTGTACCGCCGGGCGAAGGAGGCGACCGAGGCCGCGGGCCACGACCTGGACGAGTTCGACGCCTTCTTCGTGCTCGCCCATCCGCGGCGCACGGTCGTCAACTACGTGGCAATCCCGAGCCTGGGTCTGGGCGGTCCGACCGAGGTGCGGCTCGACGCCGGCGCGACGACTGACGGGGACCGGGGTGTCGCGGTGCTGAACCCGGAGAGCGACCTGACGGCGATGTGTCACGAGCTGGGACACGCGATCGGTTGGAACCACACATTCGGACTGTGGAACCACGGCAGCGACTGGGACGGGCAGCCGCCGTTCGAGTTGAACCGCGAGTACGGCGATCCGTACGACGTGATGTCGTCGGCAACGTTCGGGTCCCGATGGCTCGATCCCGCCGGCCCCACGTATTCCGCAAGTCCGAGCTCTGCGCTGCCCACCGCACCGGTGTCCGGCTGGCCCGATCCGGTGCCGTGGCGGGGCGCGGGACCCGGCGTTGCCCAAGCCCACCTCCATCTCTACGCGCCCGACGCCCTGGAGCGCCACGGTCGGGTCGTCCACGTCGACCTACCCGATCCCGGCGAGACCCGCCGGGCGGTGCTGTGGGCTGCCTCGTCGCCGCTCGACGGCACTCGCACCACGCTGATCGCCGTCCACCCACCGACCGAAGACGCCGAGGGTCGCGGCCGCCACTATGTCGAGTACCGCGACACCAACGGATGGGACCGGGGCCTGGACACCACCGGCGGCGATCTCGCCCGACGGGCGGTGGTGATACACCGGCTCGCCGACGGAGCGCCGGGCGAGGTGCGCTGCTGGTACCAGGGGCGCATCCTCGTGCCGTTGGAGGTCGACGCCGACGCCACCGTTCGCCGTCTTCCGCTCGCCGTGCGCGTGCTCGACGTCGCTCCCGACGCCAAATGGGTGACGGTCGAGTTGACCCGCACCACCGACCGGGCCGTGTTCATCAACCGCCGTGACCAGGAACAGGTCGTCGGGTTCGACGTGCAGCGCACGGACGAGGCCGACACCCTCTGCGGGCGGCTCCATGCCGAGTGGGGCGCTCGCCGCGTGGTGATGCGTTCGACGTTCCTCGTCCGCTCGTACGGTTTCGGCGGTGCCGGCACCGGGGTCGCCGCCCCACCGGTCGCGTCGTGGACCGTGGCCGGCAAGCCCGTTGACGAGTCCACCGTCACGCTGGACGTCGAGACATCACCAGGACGGATCGTCACGGTCGACGTCACCGTCGATCCCACCGCCGGCTCGCTGACTCTCGCCAGCCGGCCCGACGACGGCCAATACCGCCTCGACGTCGTCGCCGTCGTCAGCGAAGCCAACGGGACCGGATCAACCGCGTCCACCGCCGTGCCCTTCCAGGCCGACGGGCTCCAGTTCGGCTACCGGCAGAGCATCCAACAACAGCTGCGCGCCTGCATCGAAGGCATCCTCGACAAGGCTCGCGTCCGACCCCAGGAGATCTTCATCCGCCCGTTCGACGCGATCACCGACCGTGACGTCGACCGGATCCACCGAATCAAGCTCACTACCATCGCCGATCGGCTACACCGGGCCGACCCAGCCTTGGCCAGCGAACTCCAACACCTCATCACCCTCCGCTACGGCGCCACCCCCGGCTAACCCGTAACGAGCGCATCCAACCGCGGCCCGAGCACCAACGAACGAGCCCCGGCCAGGTGACCGCCGAAAGCTCGCCGACACAGCGGTGCACCACTTCGGCCCGACTCGAACCGCCCACGGAGCCCGCCTCACCCGACAGCCCGTGATCTGGGTGACAGCGACTCGACGCCGCTGTCGAGCTCGAAGTCGAGCAGCGCCCGACTACCCGAGACGAGCGAGGCCGCGACGGCGACGATCCCTTCGATGACGTTCCAGCAGACGGTGAACCACGCCAGGAGCACAGCTCGGCGCAGCAAGTGTCGCCGCTCCGTCAACACCGTCCCGACGCTGCGAGTGGCACCAACCGAGCGCGCACGACGCACCGGGTGTCTCGCCCTCCGTCCGCGGGCGGCAAGGCTTCGCTGTTCTGGGTTCGCATGTGTGAGCCACGCGTCCGCGTGGTATCGGAACGGAGTCCCCGGCCGCCTTGTCCGCAAGGATCCGTCGGCTGGGGACACCGGGTCGGCGGTGGTCAAGCCGGTCACCGACACCAGAGACATCGGACGCGAGAGTCCCGCGCTGTGCCTGCGGACCCGGGTGATCGGCGACGAGCGTCGCCGCGGCCGAGGCCGGGTAGGACGTCCAAGTAAGTCAGGGCTGTCCCGCGGAAGGAGACGTCGATGCTGTTCGAGCGGAACGGGGCACAGCCGACGGTCGAGTCGGGCTCGGCGGTAGCCGAGTCGGCCTCGCTGGTCGGGAACGTCACCGTCGGACGCGGCTGTTACATCGACCACAACGTGGTGATCGCCAGCAGCGGTCCCGAGGTCAGAGTGGAAGCTGAGACGGTGATCTTCGCGGGGAGTGTCCTGCGCTCGGTCGGTGGAGAGAACCGGCCGGAGTTCTCGCTGAGCGTGGGCCCGCGAACCCTGGTGGCGCCGCACTGCACGTTGACGGGCTGTTGCATCGGATCGAACTGCTATCTCGCTACGAGTGTCATCGTGCTGCAAGGCGCATCCGTCGGTCCGGGCTCTCGTATCGGCGTTGGCGCGATCGTGCATGCCGGCACGAAGCTGCCCGAGCTGGCAAGAGTCGGTCTGCGGCACGTCGCCGTTCCTGACGGTGACGGTTTCGTGACCACCGCCGACATCGAACGGGCCCGTGACCTGCTGGCGAGCGCCGACTTCTTCGATCAGGCATTCGCAACGGCCGAGGCCGATCAGGCGACGCTCCACGAAAGCGTCATCGCCAGGCTGCTCGCCGAGACGCGCAGCTGGACCGACACGCCGATCCCGTAAGGCTCGCTCGCACGGCCCGCCTCCCACGGACGGTCGACGCGTACAGCCTGGTCAACCGATCGGCCGCGCCCTCGTACGGTCGAGCGCATGTCGTTGCTTGCCCGTTCTCGAGCGTGTTCATCGCTGCGAACGGCGTCCGCCGGCATTCTCGAGCCCTCGAGCCGCCCGGGGCGATGGACGCCCTCCCCCGGTCCGTGGTCCGGAGTCATCTGCCGCGGGGAGGGAGGTGGATTCAGCCGACGCGTGAGCCAGGCGCGGCTTACCCTTCCGGCAGGCGGCGCACGATGAGTAGTGCCGTGTCGTCCTCGACGATCTCATCCCCGACGAGCTCGTCCATCACGGCGGCACACACCTCTTCGACGTCGCCGGCATGAAAGACCGAACGAAGACGCTCCAGGCCCTCGTCGATCGATGTTCTCCGGCGTTCGACGAGCCCGTCCGTATAGAGACCGATGGTCGTGCCGGGCGGAAGCTCGCGTGTGAGGCCGACATGCGGCGACGGGTGGGCGACGCCGAGTGGGGGCGTCGGTGAGCAATCGAGCAGCACCGGTTCGTCGCCGGGCACAGCGACGATCGGTGGCAAATGTCCAGTCGACGCCACGGTGAAGCATTCGAGATCGGCCGAGATCGTGACGTACAACAGCGTGGCCATCGCGTCCGGTTCGAGGTGCGAGAACTCGCGGGTGAGTCGGTCCAGCGCGTCGGCCGGATGCGCCGACTCCACCGCGTAGGCGCGGAGAGAACTGCGCAGTCGGCCCATCACGACCGCCGCCGCGAGGCCGTGGCCGGCGACGTCGCCAACGACGATGCCGGTCTGGCCGTCCGGCAGTGTGAAGGCGTCGTACCAGTCTCCGCCCACGCCGAATTCCTCCGCAGTGACGAAGCGAGTGCAGAACTCGAGGCCGTCCACCTCCGGGAGGTCCGTTGGAAGGAGGCTCTGTTGCAGCGTTCGAGCCGCCGATCGTTCGGCGGCCGTCCGCTCCGCGACCAATGTCGTGGCGATCCGAGTCGCCGCGACCTGCAAGACATCGATCTCGTCGTCGGAGAAGCGCCGGTGCTCGAACGTGCCGACGAGCATCACGCCGATGAGGCGGCCGTCGGCGATGAGCGGCACGCCGAGCAGCGAGCGGATCCCGCTCCGTAACAGGATCGGGCTGGCGACGGTGTCCGGTCCGACCTCGTCGGTTGTGATCGGACTCCTCGTCGCGGCGACCCGCCCCGCGAAGCCGCGTCCGATCCGAAGCCGGAACCCTTGCCGAACCTCCCTCTCCAGTCCACGAGCCGCTCGGGCGACGAGGTTCGAACCACCACGGTCAACCACGAACACGGCGACCATGTCAACCGCCATGACGGCCTGAACTCGGGTCAGCAGCTCCTGCAGCAGCTCCTTGGTCCCGAACTCCGCCAGGTCTGGGTCGGCAACGAGCTCGAGCCGTCGCAGTTGATCGGCGGCCTCGCCCTCGCGGTCCACGATCGGAACATAGCGGTGGAGGGCACGGCCGGAGGCAGGGCCGCCCCACCGTGCGCGCATCGTTCCACGAGGCCTAATCGAGATGGTCTCCGCTCAGCGTTCTGTGTACGGGACCGTACGAACGGGTACAACGCGGTCGGAGCAGTGTTTGCATGGCAAGTGTCCGATGGTTGAGTCAGTCGAGATGACCAATGTTCGCGACAACGCCGTGCTGGCCGTGCTTCCCGACGACGAGCTCGCCAACGTGGTCGGGCGCGGCCGACTCCAAGACGTCGAAGAGCGGGCGGCGGTGTACGAGTCCGGAGCCCTCATCGATCATGTCCAGTTTCCCATCACCGCCGTGTTCTCGTTCGTCGTGGTGGTCGACGACGAACCGGCGGTAGAGGTAGGCACAATCGGGCGCGAAGGCATGGTCGGACTGCCCTTGTTCCTCGGCACCACCACCAGCCCGAACGCCGCGTTCTGCCAGGTGCCGGGACGCACGCTGCGCGTCGATGCTGATGACTTCCGCGAGCTGCTCACCGCCGACGGGACCTTGCAGCGGCAGCTGTACCGGTTCGTCCAGGCGACCATGGTGCAGCTCGCCCAAAACGTCGCCTGCAACCGTTTGCACGCGACCCGCCAGCGGGCGAGCCGGTGGCTGTTGATGACCGAAGATCGAGTCGCCAGCCCCAAGTTCCCGCTCACCCATGAGTTCCTCGGCCAAATGCTCGGGGTACGGCGGGCCACCGTGTCTGAGGCGGCGTCCTCGCTGCAGGCCGACGGGCTGATCCGCTATGCCCGAGGGGTCGTCGAGATCGTCGACCGGCCGGGACTCGAAGCCGCAGCCTGCCCGTGCTACGACGCGATGCGTCGAGCATTCGACACATTGCGGGCACCTGAGATGTGACGGGTTCGTCGACCGTCCCGACCCGCGGGCACGCACAGCCCGGCGCTGCTCTGGACTCGCACGTCCGCCGGTCACGACCGCGTCTGGGGTTTGCACTCTCGACGCCAACCGACGCTGTACAGCCATCGGCCCGTTTCGTGGCCATTCACGGCGACGGACGGTCCCGAAAGGCAATCCGTCGATGGCTCTCCGTGGCCGCCATGCCCCGCGCGCCATTGACCCCGCTGCAGTGTCGCGGACCCGCTCCGGGCGTGGAGGCGCAAACGGCGCACTCTCCTGGACAGTTACGACTGGCCGTCTCGGCATCTTCCCCTGCGCCAGCTGAGCTCGCAGCAACGTCGATGCCAGCCGAAGTCGGCTCCACCGTCGACGTCGAATGGCGCGGACAGCCCCAGTCGCGGTCTGCTCCGATCGGCCGCGACCGGACGGACCCCACCGCATCGCCGCCCCATCCAGGCCCTTCGTCTGTCGGCCAATGCTGTCAGGCACGAGCAACGTCGTCGGCCGATGGCTAGCGAGTGGGCGATCAGGTTCGCGGCAGCTGATCGCGTGCTCGCCGCCGCCAGTACGTTCATCGGCTTCGACGCCAAACCGGACGATGACGCCCTGTCAGCGCTCCAGGAGGCGTTAACTCAAGCGACCATCCTGCTCCCGCAAGCCGCTGCCGACATCTGCCGAGCATGGCTCACCGAAGCTCGGTCACCCGGCACCGCAATCGACGCAACCAGGCGACACTGCGACCAGTTCAGCGCCGCCCTACGGGATCACTTCACCGATCGCTAACCTGCGGAGCGAGCGGGGGTCGACTGGCGGGCCAGGCCGGAGTCCGTCTCCGGGCAGCCCATCGCTCCCACGTGCGTCGGCCATAAACGCACGTGGCGGCGGCGGCGCACGAGGTCGGTGGTGAACGTGAACACCTCTCGTCGGGCGCGGTCCAGTCAGTGCTGCCTCATTGATCCGCAGCGTCGATGACGTCTCCTACGGGATCACCGGTCGGCCCGCGACCGGATACCCGTTCTGGCGGTCGATGGACCCTATGGGCGCGGCACGACCAGCGCCGTGCCGCTGATCACGATCACCGAACCGTCGTCTTCGAACGACGTTTCAAACGTGCACGAGACGGCGTCTGACGGCACTGGCGCCGGCTTGATGTCATGGAACGTCTCGACCACGATGCCGTCGGCGGTGACGGTCCCCTCGATGTCGTATGGAATGAACACCTGGTTCGCCCCAAACGCCGGTGTGAACGCGCCGTTGCCAGGAGGCGTGACGATCGTGAACGGGGCGGACCCCGGACAGGTGACCTCGAACGTCAACCCGTTCTTCGGCGCCGCCTCGGCGCTCGTTACACCGAGCAGCATCGCCGCTCCCGATAGCCCGACAACTGTCGTAACCGCCCGCTTGCGCATCACCCGCCTCCTTGGCTCGTGTGTCGGAATCATAGTGCAGCCGTCGGTGGCGGTCTGCTCGCTCCGGTCAGCGTGGGGCTGCGGTGTCGTGGGCCGCCTTGTTGGTGTCGGTTTTGCGGGCGCCGATGCTGTGGTCGTTTCCGGGGCCGCCGTGGATGATGTCGGTTCCGGCGCCGCCGTCGAGCAAGTCGTCGCCGGGGCCGCCGTGGAGGGTGTCGTCACCCGGGCCGCCGAACAAGGCGTCGTTGCGTGTGCCACCGTGGAGGCGGTCGTCACCCGCGCCGCCGAACAGCAGGTCGCGGCCGTTGCCACCGTGGAGGGTGTCGTTGCCGCCGATGCCGTGGAGCACGTCGCGGCCGGCCCCGCCGAAGATCCTGTCGTTGCCGGCCCCGCCGTACACCAGATCGTCGCCGGCCCCGGCGCAGATCAGGTCGTTGCCGCCGCGCCCGCGGATGACGTCGTTACCCCCCAGGGCGACGATCACATCCCGACCCGGCGTACCGACGATGACGTCGGCGCCGAGGGTGCCGACGCGGGTCGGGATCTGGCCGTCGCAGCGCAGGGCGCCGACCGACTTGAACGCGGTGGCGGCGACCGGACCGATGTTGCCGGCCGCGTCGGCGGCCGCCGCGTACACGTTGTGCTGCCCATAGCGAGACACGGTGAGACTCGTGCAGGGCCGATTCGGCAACTGTCCGAAACTGGTCGGCGCGGAGACCGGGTCGAGCTCGCAACGCAGCGTGGCGCCGGGCTCGTCGGCCCTCACCGACACGGTGACCGGGTCGACGTACCAGCCCCGGGCCCCGTCGGGAACTGCCGGGTTCAGCCTGATCGACGCCCGCGGCGCGATCCGATCAATCCGCAACGATGCCTGCACCACGTCGGTGTTGCCCGCCGTATCGACCGATCCGGCGTACACGGTGTGCTCACCGTCGGTGACGGTCAACGACTCACACGGCCGCGCCGGCAGCTCGGCGAAGGAGACCGGCGTCGCCACCGGGTCCAGCGCACACCGGGTCTCGACCACCCCGTTGTCATCGATGGCTGCCGCCGACACCGTCACCGCTGACCGATACCACCCGTTGGCACCGTCCGGGGACGCAGGGTCGGTGCCGATCGAGGTCACCGGGGCGGCGCGGTCGATCCGCAACGATGCCTGCACCAGATCGGAGTTGCCCGCCGCATCGACCGATCCGGCGTACACGGTGTGCTCCCCGTCGTCGGCGACGGTCAACGACGCACACGGCCCCGCCGGCAGATCGTGGAAGGACACCGGCGCCGCCACCGGGTCCAGCTCACAGCGGGTCTCCACCACCCCCTTGTCATCGGCGGCAGTCGCCGACACCGTCACCGCTGACCGGTACCACCCGTTGGCACCGTCGGGAGGCCCAGGGTCAGTGCCGATCGAGGTCACCGGCGCGGTCCGATCGATCCGGAGCCCGGACTCCACCATCGGCCCGACGTTGCCGGCGGCGTCGACACTGGCGGCGTACAGCACATGGTCACCGTCAACATCGACGATGAACCCCACACAGGGCTCAGCGGGCAGGTCCAGGAACGACCCCGGGGTCACTGCCGGGTCGAGCACGCAGCGAGTCGCACCCGGGTTGGTGTCACTAGCAGTGACGATCACCGTCACCGGGGACACGTACCACCCGTTGGCACCGTCGGGAGACACCGGGTCGGTGCCGATCGACGCCCGCGGCGCGATCCGATCGATTCGCAACGATGCCTGCACCAAGTCGGTGTTGCCCGCCGTATCGACCGACCCGGCGTACACGGTGTGCTCACCGTCAACGGCGACGGCGCCAATCGCACACGGTCCCGCCGGCAGCTCGCCGAAGGACACCGGCGCCACCACCGGGTCCAGCTCGCAGCGGGTCTCGACCACCCCCTTGTCATCTCTGGCAGACGCCGACACCGTCACCGCTGACCGGTACCACCCGTTGGCGCCGTCGGGGGATGCAGGGTCGGTGCCGATCGAGGTCACCGGCGGGACCACGTCCGCACACGCCACCCAGTCACAGTGGGCGACCTTCAGATCACCGTTGGAGACGTCGTTGTAGCTGATCACCGGGTTGCCGGCCCCGTCCAACACCAGTGACGTGTACCCGCCGACGTCGCCTGCGCTGTCGACGGTGACGATGCTTTCGCCGCCGCCGGCACAGTCGGGATCGTTGCAGTGCACCAGCTTCAGATCACCGTTGGAGCGGTCGTGGTAGCTGACTATCGGGTTGCCGGCCCCGTCCAACACCAGCGACGTGTACCCGCCGACGTCGCCGGCGCTGTCGACGGTGACGACGCTTTCGCCGCCGCCGGCACAGCTGGTGTCGTTGCAGTGCACCAGCTTCAGATCACCGTTGGAGTCGTCGTAGTAGCTGACCACCGGGTTGCCGGCCCCGTCCAACACCAGCGACGTGTACCCGCCGACGTTCCCGGCGCTGTCGTCGACCCTGACGATGGTTTCGCCGCCGCCGGCACAGCTGGGATCGTTGCAGTGCACCAGCTTCAGAT
>JBKOUV010000287.1:0-23564 GCA_046723555.1 Actinomycetota bacterium
CGCCAACGCTGCGGCCTCCGCCTGCGTCGCACCAGCAGCCACCGCCCTCAACCCCGGCACCACCACCGACCACGGAATCCTCGCAGCACCCACCGACACCTCCCCTGATCAGGAGCTGTCGCGATCACCCCTTGAGGCCGCCCTCAACCGTTGAGAAGATCGGCGCCCAGATGACGCGATGAGACGATTCGCGCCCAGATTCACGAAGAGCATCCGCTCGGACGTAACTGGCCGACACGAAGGTATCTGCCGCTACGGTTCGGCGGCGATGGCTCGGCCGGTTCTGACTCCCCGGGACGTCGACTTCCCCCGCTGGTATCAGGACGTCGTCGCCAAGGCGGAGCTGGCGGAGAACGGTCCGGTTCGCGGCACGATGGTGATTCGCCCCTACGGGTACGCGATCTGGGAGCGGATGGTGGCCGAGGAGGACGCTCGGATCAAGGCGGCGGGCGCGGAGAACGCCTCGTTCCCGGTGTTCATCCCGGAGAGCTACTTCCGCCGGGAGGCCGACCACGTCGAAGGGTTCAGTCCCGAACTGGCCGTCGTGACGTTCGCCGGCGGCAAGCCGCTGGACGAGCCCATCGTCGTGCGGCCCACGAGCGAGACCGTCGTCGGCGAGTACATGGCCAAGTGGATCCAGAGCTACCGCGACCTGCCGCTGCTGCTCAACCTCTGGAACAGCGTCGTGCGCTGGGAGCTCCGACCGCGGCTGTTCCTCCGCACCACCGAGTTCCAGTGGCAGGAGGGCCACACCGCCCACACCTCCCGGGAGGCCGCCGCCGACTACGCCCGCCGGATCCTGCACGACGTGTACGAGGACTTCATCGTGAACGTGCTGGCGATACCGGTCGTGATCGGGTGCAAGACCGCCAGGGAGCGGTTCGCCGGCGCGATCAACACGCTGACCCTCGAGGGGATGATGGGCGACGGCAAGGCGCTGCAGATGGGGACGAGCCACGAGCTCGGACAGAACTTCGCCAAGGTCTTCGACATCGACTACCTCGACGACACGGGCGCGCGTCAGCTCTGCTGGACGACGTCGTGGGGGTCCTCGGCCCGGATGGTGGGCGGGTTGATCATGGGCCACGGGGACGACCAAGGTCTGGTGTTGCCGCCGCGGCTGGCGCCGACGCAGGTGGTCGTGCTGGCGGTCGGCGACGAAGACCGCGCCGTCGCCGCGGCTCGAGATCTCGTCACCGACCTGAACAGCCGGGGAGTCCGCACCCGGCTCGATGCCCGCACCGACCAGTCGTTCGGTCGCCGGTCGACCGACTGGGAGCTCAAGGGTGTGCCGGTGCGGCTCGAAGTCGGTCCGCGGGACCTCGCCGCCGGCAACGTCACCGTCGTGCGTCGCGACCGCGCCGACAAGACACCGATTCCGCTCGCCGACGTCGTCGAGCGAACGGTCGAACTGCTCGCCACGATTCAGGCGGACCTCCTGCGCCGAGCGGTCGCCGCTCGTGATGATCGGATCATCGACGTGGCGACGCTCGACGAGGCGGTTGACGCGGCCGCAACGGGATGGGCCAAGCTCCCCTGGTCCACGGTCGGCGACGCCGGTGAACAGCGGCTGGCCGAGGTCGGAGTCACCGTCCGCTGTCTCCAACGGCCGGACGGGTCGGTTCCCGACCACGCCGACGAACCTAACCTCATCGCCTATTGCGCCCGCGCCTACTGAGCACCCGCGACGCGGGCCGGATTCCGCCGTCGAGTCCCCTTGTGTGTCCTCGGGTACATGACGGGTGTGCGGAAGCCGACGGACACGAGACCGCATCCTGTTCACACTCACGGCGTGCGGGACGACGGGATGATCGCCCGGACCCCGAGGAACGCCAGCCACCCGGTCGGCCTGCCGATCGCGTGGTGCGACCCCGCCGTGCTCCCTCCGGTGGGGTCGCCGGCGCGTCCGGACTCGTCAGTGTGCCCGCTCGGCGAGCGCGTCGAGGTCGAGGATCACGATGCGGCCACGGGTGAGCGCGACGACTTCGTCGTCGACGAGCTGGCGGAGCACCCGGTTGGTCGTGGATCGGGTGGTGCCGGCGAGGGAGGCGAGCTCCTCTTGCCGCAGCGGGACCTCGATGCTCGACTCCCCGGAGTTGTAGATGACCGCGAGCTCGTTCAGGCGCCGCACGACGCGAATCTCGACGGGGAGGTACAACGCCTCGAGCAGCTGGGTGGAGAGCCGGCGCACCTGGGCGGCGAGCACCTCGACGAGGAACCGTTCGACCGACGGCTGCTCCCGCCGGAGCTGCTCGAAGTCGGTGCGCAGGAGCACGCGGGTCTCGACGGCCTCGAGGGCGACGGCGCTTGCCGTCCGGCTCGCCGTCGGGCTGAGCAGCGCCTGCTCGCCGAAGCTGTCGCCGCGCCCGAGCACGGCGAGGATCGCCTCGTCCCCGGCGCGAGTGGACGCCCGGATGGCGATCCTGCCTTTCTCGACCAGGTGCAGCGAATCGCCGGGGTCCCCGGCGTGGAAGAGCGTGTCCCCTTTGCGGTACGACCGTCGCGTCAGGCGGGCGAGCAGGGCACGGCGGTCCTCGTCCTCGAGGCCGCGCAGCAAGCGGTGCTCCACGCCTGCGACTGTACGTGGCACCGCACCCAGGGGCAGTTCTCTACACCGCGGCCGGGCGCGAGCCAGTTCGAGCGATGCTTCGGGCCGATCCTGGAGACCGTCGCCCTAGTAGTGTCTCGTTGTTCGCACGTTGATCGGGAGCGCGCCCGTTGGCCCGATCGGAGGTGATGTCGGGACCGATGACTGCGGCCGTTACCGAGCCGATGATGGAGACGACGGCAGGGGCGCGCTCACACTCGGCGCGGTGTTCCCACGCCCCTCCGAAGGCGACGACGACGATCTCGCCGTCTTGATGCAGACCACCCTCGGACCGTTTCACCTCGATCGCCGGCTCGGCGGCCCGTCCCCGAGCGACGTCGACCACGCCGACCACGTCGACGTCCATCCGACCGGCGATGATGACCAAGATCCGGGTTGACGCAGCCGGCCGTCTCAGAGCTCAGAACCAGGTGTTGCACCAGGGTTCGCGGTTCCCGGCGAACAGGCGGTCGCCGAGCGCCACACTGCCCGGGGTGTCCTCGTCGAGCCAACCGGCCGCGTGCAGCGTGGCCAGCCGCGAACCGCCCAGGTAGACGGCCCCGAGCGCGCTGATCGGCAGCGTCAGATCAGCCGGTTCGTCCGTGGTCGTGCACGCCGCGCCGTCGGTGGAGGCGTCCAGCGCGAACGTCCCTCCGGTCAGCCCCAACGGATCGACGACCTCGACGACGAGCCGTCCGGCCGCCGCGTACGAGCGGGCGGCGAGGCTCGTCGCCACGTCGAGCACCCGCACCCAGAGGAAGTCGCTCCGCCCCACCTGACGCACGGCCCGGGCGTTGTCGAGCAGCCAGGGCAGGATGTCGTCGACCGGACGGTCGCCAGCGGTCATCCTCGTCACCAGGTCGATCTCGGCGAGAAAGCGCCACAGCCTCGCCTCCGCCCCGGGCTCGGCGGCGCAGAGGTCGGCGACCTCAACCGTCCCCCGCGACCGCAGGTCGCTCCAGTCGTCGGCCACCTTGTAGCTCGCCCATCCCTGCGCCGTGCCGTCGTCGTCGCGCACGAGGACTCGGAACCCCTGCCACGGCTTGTCCTCGGGCCGCCGCCGCACATCGGTCAGGTTGTCCCAGACGAGGTCCGAGCGGCCGATCATCCCCGGCCGGCCCACCCGCACCCGTTCGAAGATCGCCGGGCCTTCCTTGCGGAGCGTTTCGTTGTCGACGAACTCGACAGTGCCCGAGCCGCGGGCGGTGAACCCGGTCGCCGACGCGTCGAGCTCCCAGCGCACCGACTGGGTGGCCGGCCCGTAGCCGAAGCGCCCGTAGATCGGGTACTCCGACGCGATCAACACGTGCGCCCGCTCGCCCCGCTCGCGGCTGCTGGCGAGGTCGGCCGTGATCATCCGGGTGAGCAGGCCCTGCCGGCGGTGGGTGGCCCGACACGTCACCGCGGTCAACGCTCCCGAGGGGACGGTGCTCCCGCCGGGCACCGTCAACTCCGTGGGGAACGAGCGCAGCGTCGCCACCATCGACTCGCCGTCGAACGCCGCGTACGTCCGGTCGAGCGGCTCGGCGGCGGCGCGCGCCCACTCCTCGTCGTCGACCGTGTCGGCGTTGCTGAACCCGGCGCGGACGGCCCGCCGGAAGGCGACCGCCTCGTCCGCGTCGATGCTCCGGATCTCGATCGGCACGGATCGACGCTAGAGCGCCGCCGCCCCGACCGCCGAACGTGTATCCGTCAGATCCCGCAGCCGCCGGGAGCCCAGTTGGTGAACACCGTGATCGCGTTGCTCGGCGCCGAGGCGTTGCCCGCCTGGTCGACGGCGACGATGGTCACGGTGTTGGCCCCGAGGACCTCGGTGTACGTGACGGTCCCGGTGCCGATCGGGACGACCTCGTTGATCGTGCCGTTGACCCGGACCTCGTACTCGATTCCCGACTCCGCCTCGTTGTCACTCGAGGCGGTCCAGCGCAGCCAGAGCTCCTCGGGGCAGAACGAGCTGCCTCCGTCAAACGCGCTGAGCAGCGTCGGCGTCGTCGGCGCGACGGTGTCGGTGCTGGCCGCAGTGGTCGCGCGCACCGTGTTGCTCGTCGGCGAGACGTTGCCCGAGGGATCGACGGCTCGCACGCTGAACTCGTAGGTGGTCGAAGGGTCGAGCTGGCGGACCCACGCGCTCTGCACGGCCGGCCGCGGGATCGTCCCCGCCGGCACCGTCGAGAAGGCGTTGCCGGTCGGCACCCCGTCGACGAGGATCTCGTGCCGCACCGGCTGGAACGTGTCGGTCCCGCTGTTCCACGTCAGGAGCACCTTGGATGCGGTGAGCGTGCCCACGGTCAGCCCGCTCGGCGTCGTCGGCGCGGTGGCGTCGGCGAGCGTCGTCGCGGTGGCCCCGTTGCTCGCCGTCGAGCCGTTGAAGTTGGCATCGAAGGCGGTGACGTGGAACGTGACGGTCTGGCCGGGGCGCAGCCCCGACCACGTGGCGGTGGTCTGCGGGTGGGTCACGGAGACCACTCCGGAGAGGCCCTCACCCCACAACGAGTAGGAGCTGACGGCGACGTTGTCGGTCGAGGCGCTCCATTCCAGGGTCACGCTGGTCTGAGTGACCCCGGCGACGTGCAGGTTGGTCGGTTCGCTGGGCGGCGTACCGTCGGTGGGTGGGCGCGGCGGGCGGTCGGGCCGACCGGCTGAAGCCGGTGCGGCGAGGACGATGGGAAGGGCAACAACCGCCACGGCGCACGCGGCGAGTCGGACGAACCTTCGAACCCCCATCAACGATCTCCTCCTGGGCTTCGGGTAGACGATCCCCCCTTCGTCCTCTACGCACCAGTCAGCGAGTCGGTTCGCGGGTTTCCAGGGGAGCCCGCCGCCCGGCCCAGGTCCTCAGAGGTCGCGGGGGACGACGAAGCCCTCCAGCGTGGCCCGGCCGGGTCGGAGCGCGGCCCACGCACCGCTGAAGCTCATCGTGGCGAGGGCGCCCGTCGGGTACTTGGTGGCCAAACGCGCCCGCAACGAGGCGTCGCCCGACCCGACGAGGAGCTGGGCGAGGTCCTCCACTCCGGGATTGTGACCGATGAGCATCACGACGGCGACGTCGTCCGAGACCCGGCGCACGCGCTCGAGCAGCTCGCCACTCGACGCCCCGTAGAGGACGTCTTCGATGCTCGTTTCGACCTCGGCGGGCAGTGCAGGGGCGATGCCGGCGAGCGTCATCGTGGTCCGCCGCGCCGACGAGCACAGCACCAGCTCCGGCGGATGAGGAGTCGTGGCGAGGTACTCGCCGATCCGGCGGGCGGCCTTCTCTCCGCGCGGGGCCAGGGGCCGGTCGTGGTCGTCGAGCCCGGCGTCGGCCCAACTCGACTTGGAGTGACGGAGGAGATGCAGCCAGTGATGGCCCGACGCAACGTTCACCCGGTCAGGCTCACTCGATCAGGGTCACTCGGTGAGGGTCACTCGGTCAGCGTCACGCGATGACCCACGAACCCCTCGATCGCTTCCGCGGCGGCGGCGAGGAGTTGGTGCGACAACTCGGCGAGAGCTCGGGCGACGGCCAGCTCCTCTCCCACCACGGGGACGTTCGGGTCGTGCGGGTTGCGCCGTGCCTGGCCGCGGGCGACGAAGTCACGGTCCCGCAGCCGGAGGCTCGCTTGCGCCTCGGTGTGCTCCTCGTCCTCGTCGAGCGTTATCTGGACGGTTGTGGTCTGCGCCATCTCGACCCCCTTGCCGAACGGGCGAGTCCGACGCGTCCACGCTAGTGATCGTGGCGGGGAGCGCTCGCCGCGTCACCCGTCTCAGTCGTTCCAGTCGCGCACCGCCATCTGAGACACCTTGTCGCCGACCCGGATGGTCCCCGCAGTCACGACGCGAGCGTTGATGCCCCGCAGGTTGAGCGCTCGACCGGTTGGCGAGTTGACGACCCGCAGCGCGTCGACGCCGAAGCGGGCCGAGAACTTGGAACAGCCCGTGTGCGGCTTGTCGCTCACCTCGATCACCGCCGTGTCGCCGATCGCCAGCCGGGTGCCGGGCGGGAGCTCGGCCCCGCCGAGGTGGAGGTCGACGTACAGCTGATCGCCGGCGAGCGGCCAGCGCTCCTGCTCGACGGCGACGAGTGCGGCGGCCCGGGTGTTCATCAACGTCAGTTGCCGATCGCGCTCCGGAGTGCCGCGACTGCTCCAGTTGTCCCCGACGAGTCCGACCTCGGTATCGAGCTCCGCGATGTCACGCACCTCCCGCTCGTCGACCGCGGGACGGCGCACGATCAGCTCCAGCGTGCCCGTACCCACGGGTGAGCGAGCGACCGCCGCGAGCCCGGCCGTCAACTGCTCAGCGGATTGGTGCGACATCGGGTCATCCTTCCATCGGTCGCGGCCGCCCGGCGAGGGGATTTCGTCGCTCGACCACGGTGACGTCAGAGAGCGTCGAGCTGCCGCCGCATCTGCTCGAAGCTGCGGCGCAGGAGCCGCGAAACGTGCATCTGCGACATACCCATGCGGTCGGCGATCTCCCCCTGGGTCAGCTCCTCGTAGAACCGCAGACGGACGATCTCCTGCTCGCGCTCGGGGAGCCGGCTGATCAGCTCCGCGACGACGCTGCTGTCGGCGACGTAGCCGTAACCCGGGTCCTCGGTCCCCAGCTCGGTCGTCTGACCCTCGACCACCGGCGGGGCGTCGAGGCTGGCCGTCGCGTATGCCGAACCGGCGGCGATCCCTTCGATCACGACGTCGATCTCCACGCCCAGTCGCTCGGCGAGCTGGGCGACGGTCGGCGCCCGGCCCAGGATCTGGGTCAGCTCGTCGGTCGCCCGGCGCAGTTGCAGGTGAACCTCCTTCGCCGACCGGGGTACCGAGACGGTCCAGGTGTTGTCCCGGAAGTGCCGCTTGATCTCCCCTTCGATCGTCCGTCCGGCGAACGTCGAGAAGGCGACGTTGCGCTCGGGCTCGAACCGGTCGACCGCCTTGACCAGGGCGAGGAAGGCCACCTGGCGGAGGTCGTCGTCGCTCGGCCCGCGGCGCCCGAAGCGCCGGGCGACGTGGGCGGCGAGCCCCATGTGCCGTTCGACGAGCTCGTTGCGCAGACGCC
This sequence comes from Actinomycetota bacterium, assembly GCA_046723555.1. Lineage (GTDB taxonomy): Bacteria > Actinomycetota > Acidimicrobiia > Acidimicrobiales > Ilumatobacteraceae > JALZMG01. The sequence goes on from JBKOUV010000287.1 coordinate 7,619, forward strand.
GACTCCGGGTGCGGGCGAACTCGACGAAGAGCTCATCCTCACCGGAGGGGCCGTCCGTCCCGGCTGCGTCCCCAACGCCTGAACCGCTCACACAGACGCGGAGGCCTTGGTGAGCGTGAACGACATGTCGCCAAGTTCGTAGTGGTCGGCGACGGCGTCGAGAATGCGGCGGGTCAGCTCGTCCGGTTCGGATGCTCGCGCCGACCCTTCGAGCACCCCTCGCACCGTGACCGAGTTACGGCCCGTGACGTACTCGATGCTGACCCGTGCCGAGTCGTCCGCGCCATCGACGAGCGCGGACACCAACTCGTCGACCCCGAGCCGCAGATCGTCGAGGTCGTCGACATCCAGACCGACTTCGGCTCCCATCGACGCCGCCACCACTCGCGCCGACGAGACGAAGCGCGTCGACGCCGGCAGGTTGAGCCGGACCGACTGATCGGGAACGGGAGCAGACGTCACGCCGAAAGTCTGCCCCGTACGCCCGGCCGGCGCGCACCGGCCCGTCGCCGCTCAGCTCGAGGGGCGCGGCGTCAGCTGATGAGTCGACGCGGCGAGGGCGGCTTGCGCCCGGTTGTGCACGCCGAGCTTGGCGTAGAGCCGCTTCACGTAGGTCTTGACGGTCTCGATGGAGAGGTAGAGCTCCTCGGCGATCTCGCCGTTGGTGAGCCCGAGGGCGATCAGGGCCAGCACCTCCGACTCACGATCGGAGAGCTCGACGACCCTCGCTCCCGGCTCGGTGCCGTTGCCCGGCTCGAGGCCGATCTTCTCACCGGACGCGATCCGTTCGAGCGAATCGACGAGCAGCTCGCCCGACCGGGTCTTCAGCAGCACGCCGGAGGCGCCGACCTCTCGGGCCCCGCGCACGAACTCCGGCGCGGCGTCCCAGGTGTAGAGGACCACGTGCTCCACCGCGCCGGTGCGCACCAGCTCGGCCGCCCGGGCCAGCGTGCGCCGGCGCCCGGCGAACGTGTCGAGCAACGCCACGTCCGCCGGCTCCTCGGCGGTCGGGCTGAGCTGGGGCCCGACGACCCGAACCCGGTCGTCGAAGGGGGCGAGCATCGACTCGACGCCGCGGACGACGACGTCGTACTCGTTGATCACCGCGACCGCTAGCGGCCGCGCGCCGTCCTCGGTCCGACCTGGTTGCCGCGGCCCGCCAGCGTCTTCATCGATCATCTCATCCCGCCGGCGTCGGGGATCCGACGGCGGCACACGACGACGGTGGTGTCGTCGATCTCGAGCACTGCGACGTCGTCGCACAGTCGACGGACGATGCCCAGACCGCGCCCGGACGGCGCGAGCGGAGAGGCGGCCCGCCACTGGTCGATGGGTGGGATCAGCTCGGCCGGGCCGACGTTGGAAACCGTGACCACGATCTCACCCTCGGTGTCGACCTCAAGGCCGATGGATCCACGGCGGCCGTGGACGACGGCGTTGGTGACCAGCTCGCTGGTGACCAGCTCCATGTCGTCGACGACCATCGAAGACACACCGCGGTCGGCGAGGAACGTGGCGACGGCGCGACGGGCCTCCGAGACGTCTGCCGGGCGGGCGCGCAGCTGGAGGACCAGCCGATCCGTCATCGGCTCGTCTTCGAGCGTCGGATCTCCGCCGGAGCGCGCCATGGCAGAGTGTTTCCCACGGCGAGGCGGAATCAAACGGGATCCGGCCGGCGGGCGGAACGCCGCTATCCGGAAACGTCGAGGTGACTGGACAGACCGCTGATCTCGAGCAACCGCTGGACGGCGGCGCTCGGTGATCGGAGCGTGAACGAGGCGTCCGAATCGATCCGCGCCCGGTGGGCTTCGACGAGGATCCTGAGCCCCGAGGAGTCGATGAACGTGACGCCCGCCAGATCGACCACCAGCACCTTTGGCTCGTCGGCGAGGCGCGCGGCCAGGGCGGGGGCCGTGTAGCTGTCGATCTCGCCGACGAGGACCAGCGTCCCGTCGACGTCGTCGGTGAGATCGAGCCGGGTCGCCTCCGCAGACATGGTGCGCAGACTACCGCCAGGGCGTGGCGGCAGCTTACGGAACGATTACGAACGAGTCGCCGACACCCCGAACCGGCGGCGGCCACCGCCGCGGACCGATTGTGAGGCCGAACGTACGGTAGGACCCGGCCAGCGATGCCGCGGCCCGCGATCCGGAGAGCACCGCCACCACGTCGACGTGAGCGGCCCGGAACCGCTCGTCGTGCCCCCGGTCGATCCCGGCCAGGACGTGGGCCAGCTCGTGGGCAACCGTCGCCGTGTCGAGCTGCGCCTCGGCGAGGCGGATCACGGCTCCGCGACCGCGGCCACGCGCGGTTGACGATCGGGCATCGACGCGGGCGGCGACGACGTCGACCGGCGGCCCTCCCGCGGCGGTCCACCAATCGCCGCCGACCACCGTCGTCGCCCGGGCGCGCAACTCGGCGAGCGGACGAGGATCGTCGAGGTCGGTGCCGCCGAACGCCGCCTCCTCGGCGGCGTAGACCGCTTCCCGTCCCCGGTCGTGAGCGCACGTCCGGTCGCGCCGGCCGTCGATCATCGGCCGGGTCCGATCGCGCGTCGCGGCCGCAGCCGGGCCCGGCCGAGGTCGGCTCCCGCGGCGGCTCGATGGCCGTGATCCCAGCCGGCCGCCACGGCCGGACTCGGCGCGCCGGCGCTGACGACCCGACCGAACGCGGTTGCCGCGTAGGCCCGCACCCGCGCCGCCCGCTCGGGCAGGTCGGGAAGTCGTGACCGACCACTGGTCGGGGCACCGGTCTCGGCGCGCCGCCGTACCGCCCGGAGCATCTCGCCGATGCGCGATGCGAACCCGAAGAGGAAGGCCCGTCGCCACCGCTGCGTGGCCGCGGGCGTCGCCCGGCGGACGGCCGCCATCTGCGACGCGGCTTGGAGGTGCAGCGACTCGTACAGCAGGACGACCGCGTCGAGATCGGCCGCGAACCCGGCGACCAGGGCGGTGGCGCCATCCGGACCCGACTGCCACACCAGCTCGGCGTCGTGGTTGTCGGCGATGGCCTGGAGCAGGGCCAGGCGGGCCCGGACGTAGGCGCCACGACCGACGACGACCCGGCGGACGGTGAGCTCGTCCCGGCGGGGATCGGCGGCCAGCCGGTCCGGATCGATGCGATGAGCGGCGATCAACGTCGCCGCCTTGGCGGAGAATGCCTCGGCCTCCTTCGGGTTGTCGGTGGCCTCGGCTTTGGCGAGCAGCTTGCGCACCTTGCGGAGGACGTCTTGATCGCCCATCAACGCTCGCTTCCGCTCGCCGGTGGTCGCAGCGTCGCCACGACCGGGAGGTGGTCGGACAGCCGGGCGACGTCGTCGAACCGGTCGGGCTCGACGGCCAGGGCGGAGCTCTCGACGACCCATCCCGGCGGGGCGAAGACGTAGTCGATGCGTTGCGTGGGCGGCCGGCCCACACGACGACCGGCGGTCCAGTTGGTGGCCCCCGCCACGTCGGCGTCGGCGCCCCATGCCGCGAGCCAGGCGTCGGTCCACCCGGCACGGAGAAACGCGCGATACGCCGGGCCGTCCGGCGCCTCGTTGAGGTCGCCACAGAGAATCGGAGTCGGTGAGTTCGTCGTCGCCCGCTCGAGCACGACGCCCGCCTCGCGGCCACGGCGCACGGCGGCGTCGTGGGGCGACAGATGGACGTTGACGACGGCGAGCCGCTCGCCGTCCCGCGACAAGGTTGCCTCGGCCACCACGCGGCGCCGCCAGCTCCAGAACGGCGCCCGCTGCAGCACGGCGGAGCTGGTGGCGACGAGGCGGTGCGACGTCAGCACCGCGAGGCCCTCCGGTCGGCCGACGACCGGCCAATGCTTGAACACCCACCACCGCTCGTCGATGCCGAGCGCCGAACCGAGCGCGCCGACCTGCCGCCTTCGGATCTCCTGGAGGGCGATGATCTCGGCGCCGGTCCGCCCGATGATGTCGGCGACCGCGGCGGTGTCGACACCGCGGGAACCCTGCAGGTTCCACGTGAGCACTCGGACGGCCGTCATCGTCCCACCAGCCTGGCAAATGGGTGCGCGCGTACATTCAATGCCGTGCCCTCGAACCCACCTGCCTTCCTCCACCCGTTCGCCAGCCCGGCCCGGTCGGAGTTCATCTCCATCGTCCGCGGTGAGGGGGCGACCGTGTGGGACGCCGACGGGCGCGAGTACCTCGATGCGATGGCGAGCCTGTGGTACTGCGCCGCGGGCCACGGCCGGGTCGAGATCGCCGACGCCGTCGCCCGGCAGCTCGGTGCAGTCGCCGCGTATTCGTGCTTCGAGCCGTTCACCAACCGTCCCGCCGACGAGCTCGCCGAGCGGGTCGCCGCGCTCACCCCGATGGAGTCGGCGCGGGTGTTCTTCTGCGACTCGGGATCAGAGGCCGTCGATACGGCGATGAAGCTGTCCCGGCTCACCCACGCTCTGACCGGACACCCCGAGCGCACCCTGGTGATCAGCCGCGAGCGCGGCTACCACGGCGTGAACTTCGGCGGGACGAGCGCCCAGGGCATTGCCCCCAACCGAGCCGGATGGGGGCCGCTGGTGCCCGACGTGGTGCAGGCTCCGAGCGACGACGTCGAGGCGCTCGCCGTGCTGATGGCGGAACGCAGCGAACAGGTGGCGGCCGTGCTCGTCGAGCCGGTGCAGGGGGCCGGCGGCGTCTACCCTCCGTCCGCCGACTACCTCGCCGACCTGCGCCGGCTGTGCGATCGCCACGGGGCGCTGCTGATCTTCGATGAGGTGATCACCGGGTTCGGCCGGCTCGGCACGTGGTTCGCCGCCGACCACTACGAGGTCGTGCCCGATCTGACCACGTTCGCCAAGGCGGTGACGTCCGGCTACCAGCCGCTGGGTGGGGTGCTGGTCGGCACCCGGGTGCGCACCGCCCTCGAAGCCGATCCCGCCTACCTGCTCCGCCACGGCTACACCTACTCGGGACATCCCGCGGCCTGCGCCGCCGGACTGGCGAACCTGGCGATCATGGAGCGCGAGGGGCTGGTCGAACGCAGTCGGAGCATGGGCGCCAGGCTGGGAGATGGACTGCAGGCGCTCGCCGCCGACGGCGTGATCGACCACGCGCGGGGCGACGGCGCCGTGTGGGCCGCCGGCCTGCGCCCCGACCAGGACGCCCCGACGGTCCGCGACGCGATGCTCACCCGAGGCGTGATCACGCGGGCGATCGGTCCCGACACGCTCACGTTCTGCCCGCCGCTCGTCACCACCGACGATCAGATCGACCGCATCGTCGACACGCTGGCCGGGTCGGCGAGCTGACTGATCACGTCAGCGCGCGGAGGCGCCGCAGCAACTGCTCCCGTTCGCGAGGCGACTCGGTCAGGTTCAGCGCGTCCGCGTAGCTCCGCGCCGCCGCCTCGAGCTGCCCCGCCCGCTCCAACAGGTCGGCTCGAGCCGCCGGCAGGTACCGCGAGCCGTTCACCCGTGGGGCGAGCTCGTCGAGGAGGGCGAGCCCGGCCGCGGGTCCGTCGCGCATCCCCACCGCGATCGCCCGGTTGAGCTCGACGACGGGTGAGGGTGCCCGCGCGAGCAACTCGTCGTAGAGCCGGACGATGTCCTCCCACCGCGTCGCGTCGGCCGACGGCGCGACGGCGTGGCACTGGGCGATCGCCGCTTGCAGCACGTAAGGACCGCGACTCCGAGCGGCGCGGAGCTGCACGATCCCGCGGGTCACCTCATCCCGCTCCCAGCGCGACCGGTCCTGCTCCTCCAGCGTCAACAGCTCGCCGCTCGCGCCCAGCCGGGCGTGCCGTCGCGAGTGCTGGAACAGGACGAGCGCGAGCAGGCCGCGAGCCTCCGACTCGCCGGGCATGAGGTCGACGAGCTGCGAGGCGAGCCCGACGGCCGCCGACGCCACCGGTGTGTCGGCGGCCGCCGAGTAGCCGTGGTTGAACACGAGATAGATGACGGCGAGCACGGCGGCCAGCCGCTCGTCGAGCGCCTCGGGTGGCGGCACCCGGTACGGGATCCCGGCCTCGGCGATCTTGCGGCGGGCCCGCACCAGGCGCTGTGCCATCGTCGTCTCGGGCACGAGGAACGCCCGGGCGATGTCGGCGACGTCGAGTCCGGCGACGGTCCGGAGCGTCAGTGCGACTTGGGCCGGCAGGGCGAGCGCCGGATGGCAACAGGTGAAGATGAGCCGCAGGCGATCGTCCTCCGGAGCGTCATCCGGCCCGCCGGTGTCGGCGAGCGTGGCGAGCTTGGCCCGCTCCGACGCGGCCCGGCGCAGCACGTCGATGGCCCGATGGCGCGCCGTCGTCGTCAGCCATGCCGCCGGGTTGGCCGGCAGACCGTCGGCCTCCCACCGCACGAGCGCGGTCGCGAAGGCGTCGCTCGTGGCGTCCTCGGCGAGCGCCCAGTCCCCGGTCAACCGGATCAGCCCGGACACGATGCGGGCCCAGTCCGTGCGGTGGGCCTCCGCGATGGCGGCGGACGCCGAGGTCATTCGTCGGGCGGGGCCACCGGGCGGATCTCGATGCGCCCGTGGTGCGCCATCGGGTGCCGCGACACGTAGTCGATCGCCTGATCGAGGTCCTCGCAGTCGAGGAGGTCGTAGCCAACGATCCACTCCTTCGACTCGGTGTAGGGGCCGTCGGTGATCAGCACCTGGCCGCCGCGCACCCGCACGGTGGTGGCGTCGGAGAGCGGCCGCAGGGCGTCGCCGCGCAGGCGGATGCCCCGGCGGTCACCTTCGGCGACCCAGTCGTCGATGTCCGGTACCGGGTCGCCGGGATCACCCGGCTCGGTGTCGGTCGCAATGAACAGCAGGTACTCCATGGTCTCCGTATCCTCCGGTTCGAGACGGTACGGGACGACGACGAACGGCGGCACGCCGCGAACGACAACTCGCCGAGAAAATCTGGCGATGTCGGTGAACGGGGACCCGTGTGTTTACATCGGCCCGTGAAGTTCGGCGTCTTCTACGAGCACCAGATGGGCCGGCCGTGGGCGGACGGCGCGGAGCACCGGCTGCTCCAGGATGCGCTCGAGCAGGTCGAGCTGGCCGACTCCCTCGGCTTCGACTACGTGTGGGAGGTCGAGCACCACTTCCTCGAGGAGTACAGCCACTCCTCGGCGCCGGAGGTGTTCCTCGCCGCGTGCAGCCAGCGCACGTCGCGCATCCGCCTCGGCCACGGCGTGGTCCTGACCGCGCCGTCGTTCAACCATCCCGCCCGCGTCGCCGAGCGCATCGCCACCCTCGACCTGCTGTCGAGCGGGCGGGTCGACTTCGGCAGCGGCGAGTCGTCGAGCGAGGCCGAGCTGGCCGGCTTCCAGATCGACCCGGCCCGCAAACGGGAGGCGTGGCTGGAGGGCCTGGAGACCGCACTCCGCTGCATGGTCGAGGTGCCGTTCACCGGCGTCGACGGCGAGTACGTGCAGATGCCGCCGCGCAACGTCGTGCCCAAGCCGTACCAGCAGCCGCACCCGCCGCTCTGGGTGGCGTGCAGCCGACGGGAGACGATCCTGCTCGCCGCGAGCAAAGGGATCGGCGCCCTCACGTTCGCCTTCATCGACCCTGAGGAGGCCCGCGCGTGGGTGTCGGAGTACGAGCGGGTGCTGGCGTCCGACTGCCTCCCGGTCGGCTGGGCGGTGAACCCGCAGGTGGCGTGCGTCAGCCCGATGATGGTGCATCACTCCGAGGACGAGGCCATCCGCCGGGGCGTCGAGGGGGCCAACTTCTTCGGCTACAGCCTCGGCCACTACTACATCTTCGGCACCCACCGTCCCGGGCGGACGAACGTGTGGGCGGAGTACACCCAGCGGCGAGCGGCGCAGGGTTTCGATCCCGAGGCGGTGGCCCGCGCCGTGAAGGAGGAGCGGTTGGGCGCCAAGGTGGCGGCGGGTGACAGCACCGGGCTGCGCGGGTGCATCGGCACGCCCGACCAGGCGCGGCAGTACCTGCGGCGCTACGAGGAGGCGGGCGTCGACCAGGTGATCTTCGTGCTCCAGGCCGGCCGCAACGAGCACGAGCACATCATGGAGTCGCTCGAACTGTTCGGGCGGGAGGTGCTCCCTGAGTTCGCCGAACGCGACCCGGGACTGTCGGCGGCGAAGGACGAACGGCTGGCCCCGCTCGTCGAGGCGGCGCTGGCCCGCAAGGCCGAGCGAGAGCAATCCCGCGACCTCGGCGACTACGAGTTCCCGGCGATCCCCCGGCAATGGGCCGACGCCAGCGGCTCGGCGGAGATGCGCGAATGGCTCGACAAGTTCGCCGACGACCGCGCCGCCGGCCGGCACGACCCGAGCGCCGGCATCGCCGGGTAGCCGTTCCGCTGCGCTGCTGTCGCTTTTCGACAACTCTTGGCAGAAAACGACACTTTCTGTCGCTCTGTGGCAACAGTTGGCGGTGGGGACGCTACTTGCGGCGGGCGGTGGCGTCCTTGGCCGGCTTCAGCACGCCCTTGGCCAGCGCCTCGTCGAGGTAGGCCTCGGCGTCCTCGGCGGACACCTTCAGGGCGGGCGAGATCTCACTGACCAGGTTGACCCGGGCCCGCTCGTACATCGTCCGCTCGGCGGCCGACAACGAGGCGTCGCGGTTGCGGGCGGCGAGGTTGCGCACGACCTCGGCGACTTGGTACACGTCGCCGCTCTTCAGCTTCTCCTGGTGGTTCTTGAACCGCCGGCTCCAGTTGGACGGGACCCGCGGATCGGGCTTCGACAGCACGGCGACGAGGTCCTCGAGCTCGTCGGCTGACACCGGAGGCCGCACCCCAACCTCCTCGGCCTTGTCGACCGGCACCTTCAGCGTCATCTCGTTGATGACCGTCTGCAGGATCAGGTATTCGCGCTTCTCGCCGAACGCTTCCATCTTCTTCGTGCCGAGCACGATGCACGCGCCGTGCTGGGGGTAGATGATGGTCTCGCCCTTCTTGAAATTCACGCGGCAACCTCTCGCATCACGGAAAGCCCGTCCGGGACACCGATTGGGGGGAAGGACGGCAACGTTTCAGGCTAGGGCGGAACCGCCCGGTTTCCGACTCGTCGCCGTCCCGTCGCGCCCCCGGCAGGATTCGAACCTGCGCGCTGTGGATTAGAAGGCCACTGCTCTTTCCGGACTGAGCTACGGGGGCCGGCGGTCAGCCTAGGAGTGCGTTGAAGAAGTCGCCGCGCGTGGCGCGCGTCGACGGGTCGCGCTAGTCCAACGGGGCGACGCCTTCGACCCGGAGCCCGAGTTGGCGCCGCAGCAGATCGAGCGCGCTGATCACCGCGAACTGACGGATCTGCTCGCGATCTCCGGGGAGTCGCAGCTGCCGGGTGATCGTCTCCGATCCGCTGATCGCGACGCCCACGCAAACGGTGCCGACCGGAACATCGTCCTGCTCCGCCGGCCCCGCCACGCCGGTGAGGCCGAGCCCCACACCGGCGCCGAAGATGTCCATCGCCCCTTCGGCCATCTCGGCGGCGACCGGTTCGTTGACCACTGGTCCCGGCGTCACCTCGAGCAGTTCGAACTTCACGTCGCTGGCGTACGAGACGAGCGACCCGCGCAGCACGTCGCTGGCCCCGGGGACGTCGGTGAGCCGGGCGGCGACGAGCCCGCCGGTGATCGATTCGGCGAGGCCGAGCGTCAGACCCTGCTCGCGCAGGAGGTCGAGGACGACGGCCTCCATCGACTGGCCGTCGGTTCCGAACACCAGTGGACCCAGCCGCGACCGGACCTCGGCTTCCCACTCGTCGAGCACCCGCGCCGCGGCTTCGGCATCCGCCTGGCGGGTGGTCAACCGGATCTCCAACCCGTTCCAGCCGCGGGCGAGGAACGCGAGCGTCGGATCGCGGGCGTCGTCGAGGCGGGTGATGACCTCGTCGAGTCGCTCGTTCAGGCCGCTCTCGCTCTCCCCCCACGTCCGCAGCACCCGGCTGGCGATCACGCCGGGCTCCGGGTTGCGGGCGCGCAGGTCGGGGAGCACCGCTCGCTCGAGCATGTCCCGCATCTCGTGCGGAACGCCGGGCACGGCGTACACCACCTTGTCACCGACCGGGCAGATCAGACCCGGTGCGGTGCCCCTGGTCTGGGGGATGACGGTCGCGCCCTCCGGAACCTGCGCCTGGCGCAGGTTGTTCTCCGGCATCCTCCGGCCCCGCGCCGCGAACATGTCGCGGATCACTGCCGCCACGGCACCGTCGGGCCGGAGCTCGACTCCCATCACCGCGGCGATCGCTTCCCGGGTGACGTCGTCGTGCGTGGGTCCGAGACCGCCCGAGATGATCACGGCGTCGGCCTCCGCGAGCAGGTGGCGCAACGTGGCTTCGATGCGCCCGACGTTGTCACCGACCTTCACCTCGCTCAGCGACGAGATGCCGTTGAGGGCGAGCTGCTCACCGATCCAAGTCCCGTTGGTGTCGACGATCTGGCCGAGCAGCAACTCGGTTCCGACCGCCATCACGTCACAGCGCATGGACCCTCTCTGGCTGGGCATTGCGAGCGTGCCACAGGTACTGCGCCCCGCTGATGACCGCGAGCACGACGGCGATCCACAGCGCCCAGTCGGCCAGCCAGCTGGAGTCGACGGCGGTCAATGGAAGCAGGGCAAAGCCGACCGCGCACTGCTGGGCGAGGGTCTTGTGCTTCGCCAGCTTGCTCGCCGGGACGCTCACGCCCTTCGACCCGACGACCGTGCGGTACATGCTGATCACGAACTCGCGCACGGCGATGATCGCCACGGGGAGGATCCAGAAGACGTCGTTGCCGACCAGCGTGAACATCGCCCCGAGCACCAACACCTTGTCGGCCAGGGGGTCGAGGAACGCGCCGGACCGGGTGGCGCCGTGGCGGCGGGCGATCACGCCGTCGACGGCATCGCTCGCGCACAACACGAACCACAGCCCGAACGCGACCCAGCTGCCCTCGCCGTGATCCGGGATGACCCAGAACATCAACGGCGACAGGAGCAGCCGGCCGACGGTGATCGCGTTCGCCCACGTCGCCAGCGCGCTCGGGTCGACAGGCATCAGACCCCGCGCTCCGGCGCCGCCCCGGCGGCGACGAGATCCGGCCCGAGGGCGTCGACGATGTCGACCTCGGTGAAGGTTCCCACGGCGAGATCGTCGGCGATGTGGACGATGCCGTCGATCTCGGGTGCCTCCCGGTGGGTGCGACCGGCCCCGACGGAATCGACGAGCACTTCGACCCCGCGGCCGATGAGCTGGTCGCGGCGGCGAGCGGTGATTGTGTCCTGGAGCTCGGACAGCTCGGCGAGCCGTTCGGCGACCAGCGCCGGCGGAACCTGCCCGTCGAGGCCGGCGGCGTAGGTGCCTTCCTCGAGGCTGAAGGCGAAGAACCCGCACCAGTCGAGCCGGGCGGCCTCGACGAAGCGCAGCAGCTCGTCGTGGTCGCGCTCTGTCTCGCCGGGGTAGCCGACGATGAAGTTGCTGCGGAAGGCGGCGTCGGGCTCGCGGCCGCGGATGTCGTCGATCCGCCGGAGGAACCGTCCGCCGTCGCCCCAGCGGCGCATTCGTCGCAGCAGCGGCTTGCTGACGTGTTGCAGCGAGAGGTCGAAGTAGGGCACGCCGGTCGCGCAGATGGCGTCGATCAGGGCGTCGTTGAGATCGCTCGGGTACAAGTAGAGCAGGCGTACCCGGTCGACTCGACCGGCAACCGCGCCGACGAGCGGCACGATCGAGCCGGCGCCGAGCGACTCAGGCTCGTCCTTGCCGTAGGACGCCAGGTCCTGGGCGACGAGGACGACCTCGCGGACCGCCAGCTCGTCGACCTCGGCGAGGATCGAAGCGACCGAGCGGCTGCGCTGCGGTCCGCGGAACGACGGGATCGCGCAGAACCCGCAGCGGCGGTCACACCCCTCGGCGATCTTCACGTACGCCCACGGGCTCGTCGCGCGCGGTCGGGGCAGGTTGAGCAGATCGAGGGTTGGCACCGCCTCGCGTACGGGGATCAGCTTGCGCACCGGCACGCCGAAGCCGGCGACCTGGTCGACCTCCGGGAGGGCGGCGGCGAGCTCGTCGCCGTAGCGCTCGGCCATGCATCCGGTGACGACGAGGCGGGCTCCGGCGGCTCGCCGGTCGGCGAGGGCGAGGACCGTGTCGATGCTCTCGCGGCGGGCGGCGTCGATGAACGCACAGGTGTTGACGACGATCAGGTCGGCCTGGCCGGGCTCGTCGGTGGGCTCCATGCCGTCGGCGAGCAGCGTGCCGGTGAGCTTGTCGGAGTCGACCTGGTTCTTCGGGCACCCCAACGTCTCGACGTAGAAGCGCGAAGGCACGGGTGCACAGGCTATCGGCGCTGCTCGTCCCGGTCTTGCAGCTACTTTGCGCTTCCTGGCGCGCAGTTCAGCGGCAAGAACGGGCTCACTCGCGCTCGGCCTGCTGCAGCAGCTCGAACTCCTCGACCGTCATCAGCACGGCGCGGGCCTTCGAACCCTCGCTCGGCCCGACCACCCCGCGCTGCTCGAGCAGGTCCATCAGCCGCCCGGCCCGGGCGAAGCCGACCTTGAGCTTGCGCTGGAGCATCGACGTCGAGCCGAGCTGGCTGCGCACGACCAGCTCCATCGCCTGGCGGAGCATCGCCGCATCGTCGTCGTCGCCGCCGTTCGAGAACGCGTTGGCACTCGAGCTGACGGCATCGTCGTCGTCTCCCTCGACCCCGCTGACGTAGGTGACCTCCGGCGCCTGGCGCCGCCAGTGGGCGACGACCTTGCGCACCTCGTCCTCGCTGACGAACGCGCCCTGCAGGCGCTGGGCCACCGACGAGTTGCCGGGGAGCACGAGCATGTCACCGCGCCCGACGAGCTTCTCGGCGCCGGGCTGGTCGAGGATCACCCGCGAGTCGGTGAGGCTCGAGACGGCGAAGGCGATCCGGGCCGGGATGTTGGCCTTGATCACCCCGGTGATCACGTTCACGCTCGGGCGTTGCGTGGCCACGATCAGGTGGATCCCCACCGCCCGTGCCTTCTGGGCGATGCGCGTGATCGAGTCCTCGACGTCGCGGGCCGCCACCATCATCAGGTCGTTGAGCTCGTCGACGACGACGACGATGAACGGCAGCCGCTCGTGGGTGCGTCCGTCGGGCCGCTCGCTGTCGGGAGTCGCCAGATCGCCACGGTCGAAGGCGGCGTTGTACCCGGAGATGTCGCGGAACCCGAACTCGTAGAGCAGGTCGTAGCGGCGCTCCATCTCCTTCACCGCCCACGCCAGGGCGTTGGCGGCCTTCTTCGGATTGGTGACCGGCTGGGTGAGCAGGTGAGGCAGCCGGTTGTACTGCCCCATCTCCACCTGCTTCGGGTCGACGAGGATCAGGCGCACCTCGTCGGGGGTGCTGCGCATGATCAGCGACGTGATGATGCAGTTGAGGGCGCTCGACTTGCCGGCACCGGTGGCGCCGGCGATGAGCAGGTGGGGCGTCGTGGCGAGCTCGAGGAACACCGCCTTGCCGGCGATGTCCTTGCCGAGGGCGACGTCGAGCGGGTCGCTGGCGGCCGCCGCCTCCGGCGAGACGAGGAGGTCGCCGAGCGCCACGAGCTGGCGGGCGTGGTTGGGCACCTCGACGCCGATCGCCGAGCGACCAGGGATCGGGGCGAGGATGCGCACGTCGGTGGCCGCCATCGCGTAGGCGATGTCACGGTGCAGCGCCGTGACCCTCGCCACCTTGACGCCCGCGCCCAGCTCGAGCTCGTAGCGGGTGACCGTCGGGCCGACGGTCATCCCGACGAGCGAGGTCTCGACACCGTGCTGGGCGAGCGACTCCTGGAGCACCCGCCCCCTCGCCTCGATCTCCGACCGGTTGACGGTGAGCTCGCCGGTGCGGTGGAGCAGCGAGATGGGCGGCAGCTTCCACCGACTGGACGATGCGCCCAATGACGCCGGCTTCAGCTCGCCGGCCGCCCCCGGCGCCAGCTCCCGCCTCGGCCGGGCGGCGCGCCCTGGTGCATTGTCGAAGTCGGCGGCGGCGTCGTACGGCGGTGGCGGCAACGCCGGGCGCTCGCCGTTGACCCGGGTGGCGTCGGCGGCCTCGTCGTCACGATCGCTGCTCAGCGAGGACAGCTCGCGCAGGGCGTTGCGGGCCGCCCGGCCGAGTGGCAAGGCAACGGCGCCGACGCCTCGGCCGGTGCCGACCGCCATCGTGCGCAGCGACGTCTGGGTGATCAGGCCGATGCCGCCGATCAGCAGCCCGACCAGGACGACCGCCGCGCCGGGTGTCGCGATCAAGGCCTTCAGCGGCTCGGCCACCGCCGCGCCGATCACACCACCGCCGTCCTCGAGCTGATCGAGGTGGGAGACCCCGTCCGGGCCGTTGATCAGGTGGAGCAGACCGAGCACGGCGACGGCGACGAGCCCCCAACCGATCACGAGCCGCCACGGGCTGGCCGACTTTCCGGAGCGGACGAGCGTGACGCCGGCGGCGATCAGGGCTACCGGCACGACGAAGCGAGCGACCCCCGTGATCCAGCCGAACAGCTCGTCGGTGCCCCGGCCGAGCACCCCCGCGACCCCGAAGTAGATGGCGAGGGCGAGCAGGGCGCCCACGACGATGAGGCCGATGCCGAGGAACTCGTGCTCCCGGCCCTGCACGGCGCCGCGCAGCTCCGCGGTCGCTTGGGCCCGCTTGCCGGGGCCGGTGGTCGGCGTCGTGGCCGGGGTCTTGGCAGTCGAGCTCGTCGTGCCGCGGCTCGGGGTGGTGCCGCGGCTCGGGGTGCTCCGGCCCGACGCACGCGCGGTCGAGCCGCTCGAGCGGCTCAAGCGCTGCGACTTGCGCCTCGACGGACCCCACGTGGCCACGTCAATCACGGTACCAACGAGGTGTCAGCTGCCCCCGACATCACGCGGTGAGCGGTGAGCGCGCTGACCGCGCTCACCGCTCACCGCAGGCGTCTAGGCCTCCATCACCACCGGGACGATCATCGGGCGGCGGCGGGTGCGCTCGCTGACGAACCGGCCGGCGGCCCGGCGCACATCCCGCTCGAGGGCCTCGACGTCGCGGACCCCGTCGGCGAGCGCGGCCTCGACGGCCGTGGCGATGGTGTCGCAGGCCTCGTCGAGGAGGTCCTCGGCCTCGGGTGCGTACACCCAGCCGCGGGTGATGATCTCCGGGCCGACCAGCACCTTGCCGGTCTGGGTGTCGACCGTGACGACGACCACGACCACACCCTCGGACGCCAGCATCCGGCGGTCGCGCAGGACCCCGGTGCCGACGTCGCCCACGATCCCGTCGACGTACAGATAACCGGCCGGGACGCGGCCGGCGATCTCGACGCCGGAGTCGGAGATCGTGAGCACGTCACCGTTCTCGCACACCAGCACCCGGTCGCGCGGCAAGCCCATCACCCCACCGAGCCGGGCGTTGGCGACGAGGTGGCGGAACTCGCCGTGCACCGGCACGTACCACTCGGGCTGGGCGATCGACAGATACATCTTCAGTTCGTCGGCCTGGGCGTGACCGGTGGCGTGGACGTCCTGGATGCCGGAGTGGACGACCTCGGCGCCGGCCCGCAGCAGGCCGTCCATCACCCGGTTGACGTTGCTCTCGTTCCCCGGGATCGCATGGCTGGACAGGATCACCGTGTCGTGCTCGCTGAGCTTGACGTACTTGTTCTCGCCCCGGGCGAGCAGCGCCAAAGCGGACATCGGCTCGCCCTGGGACCCGGTGGACAGCACGCAGATCTGGCCCGGCGGGAACACATCGATGTCCTCGATGTCGACCAGCGAGCTGGCCGGGATCCGCAGCACCCCGAGGTCGATCCCCAGCTGCACGTTCTTGCGCATGCTCAGCCCGAGGGTGGCGACCCGCCGTCCGCTCTCGATCGCGGCGTCGGCGATCTGTTGGATGCGGTGCAGGTGGCTGGCGAAGCTGGCCGTGATGATGCGCCGGTCGCGGTGCTCGGCGAACAGCGTGCGCAACACCCGGCCGACCATCCGCTCGCTCGGCGCGTGGCCGGCCTCCTCGGCGTTGGTCGAGTCCGCCAGCAGGACCCGGATGCCGGCGGTGCGG
>JBKOUV010000215.1:0-6970 GCA_046723555.1 Actinomycetota bacterium
GCGGTGCACTCGGTGAAGTGATCCGCCAGCGTGCCGAGGGCGATCGTCGGTCGTTCGACCGGAGTGATCACGCCGGCCCGCTCGGCGTGGAGCAGGTGGTAGCCGATCCGCCCATCGGGCACCAACTCGGCGAGCAGGACGCCGATCGCCCCGAGCAACGGAGCGCACAGCACGAGGTAGAGGAGTCGCCGATCCACACCGCCCAGCGTCGACTTCATCCGCATGTGGCACCCCCAGCCGGAACCTACCCGACGGGTTTGTGTCACCGCATACGTCGAGATCCGGCTTCTGGGCGCAGATCTTCTCAACGGGTGAGAACAACTGCGCCCAGATCGGCTGACCCACGGTGGGCAGATGGCCGACCGGACGACCCTGGGGATGGTGGTCGTCTTCCCCGAGTGACCCGGGCGCCAGCCACGCGTAGAGTCGAGGACGTGGTCCCTGTTCTCGTGCTCGTCGCGATGGCGGGCGTCGTCACGCTCGGGCTGGTGTGGTCGCGACGCGCTCGTTCGCGTCAGCGGACCACGGGCGCACATCCGGACGAGCCGGCGCGGCTGATCGACGACGACACCCGCAACGCCCTCACAACCGGTGTCGATCTCGGTCATACCTGGGTGGCGAGCGACCGAGCAGCCCGCGCCCGGGCGGTGACGGAGCAAGCGCGACACTCGCGCTGGGACTGAGAGCCTCCGCCAACCGGCATCCGACTCCCTCGTCCGTCACGCCGGCGGGCTCTCATTCGGCGCGCAGTCCATGGGCCGGAGCGGTTCGGCTGGCCTGCCGGCCGACCGGTATCGCGAGCAGCGCAGCGGTGACGAGGGCGGCGACACTCACGACGACGACGCCCAGAACCGGTCGGCTGGCATCCGCGCGCACACCGATCGGCTCGGCGACCGCCCACCAGGCGGCGCGGCCGGCGATGAGCCCGATGGGGATACCGACGACGAGTCCGACGAGCCCGATCGTGACCGCTTGCCAGACGACGCACGAGACCGTCTGGCGGGGGCGCAGGCCGAGGCTGCGCAGCGTCGCCAGGTCGTGGCGGCGACGCCGACGGGCGGTGGTCAGTCCGTGCGCCAGCGATGCCAATCCCAACCCGACGACGAAGGCGGCGATCCACCGCGGCAGCCGACGCACACCGACGAGGTTGCCCACACTTCCGGAAGGTGCGGGGATGCTGTCGCCCGAAACGGAGTCCGGAAACCGCTGATTCAGCGAGGAGGCCACGTCGCCGAGGTCGTGGCCGGGAGCGACGGTCAGGACGATCTGGGAGGCCTCGAAGACATCCGGAACCGTGGCATAGGTCGCGAACGCCGGGCCGGTGTAGCCAACTCCGTCGGTGAGGTCGCCTTCTTCGATCTGCGGGAACAGCGCGATGCCCACCACGCGAGCCGTGGCGGGGTCGGCAGACCGGTCCGGCGCAACCTCGACCAAGTCGCCGACGGTCACTCCCAGTTGCTCGGCGGTATCAGGACCCAGGACGACCTCGTCCGCCGCGGCAGGCTGCTGGCCGGACCGCAGCGAGTAACCGACGTCTCCGTGCAGTGGTGTGCGGCCAAACGCCCGGACCGGATCGCCGCCGACGAATGACAGCCCGGAGTCCCAACGGGCGACGCCGGTGAACGTGTCGTCGCCGGCGAGCTCGAGGCCGGCTCGATCGACATCGGCTGATGTGAAGTCCAACATCAGCTGCCAAGGCTCTCCCCACCGATCGGGAGAGTCGATCAATCGATCGAGGCTGCTCGAAAACGTCAGGACCGCGGTGACGGTGAGCACGGCGACCGTGCTGCCGGCGAGCGCCGACCACACCGGCATCACCGGAGGCTGTCGGTCGAAAGCCAACTGGACCCCGGTCGTCATGGACGGCCCCGCACCCAACCGACGAGCGATCATCCGGGGCAACGATGGCGCGGTCGGCCGCGGCAGTGAGGACCGCCGCACGTGGACGATCCGCTGGCCGGTCAGCGCCGCTGACCCGATGACCACGGCGACCATCGCGGCGAAGCCGACCGTCAGGACCGTCGAATCGATGGAGATCCCGGGGTCGGGTTCGGCTCGGCGGGCGAGTCCGATCGGCATCACCGGCGAAGCCAGCACCGCGCCAACGACTCCGATCGCCGCCCCACCGACGGCCATTGGCACCGCCAGCAACACGAGTCCCGCGACCCGTGCCGACCGAGGCATGCCGAGCGCGACCAGGACGGATTGATCGCCCGCCATGCCCGCCAGTTGACGGCCAACAGTGAGACCGACCACCACGATCGCCGTGATGGCGGCCACGGCGGCGAAGATTGCGAGCCCGATTGCGACCGTGGACATCGCGTCGCGGGCTGGCTTGGTCTGCACGTCGAGCGTGAAGTAGGCGAACCGGTCACCGTCCGGGACGTCACTGCGCAACTGGGACTCGAAATCCGCCACCGTGGCGCCCGGAACGAGCCGGACGCCGAGGTACGTGGCGTAGATGTCGGCGCGACCAGCCACGGTCTCGAGGAGCGCCGGACTGCCGCGGATCACGGCATCGCCACCCGCGATGAGGTCACCGGGTCCGCGCGTCACCCCGACGACCCGCAGGTCCAGGGCCGGGCCGCGGGGCGGAACGTAGTCCTCGGCCGCGATCTGTTCGGCGGTCATCGTCGCCACCCGGATCCGCTCGCCGACATCGACTCCCGTGACCTCGGCGGTCAACTCGTTGACGACCGCTTCATCACCGTCGCCTGGAACGGGCCGACGCCCGCGCACCAGCCGGTCGCGCCCGATTGTCTCCCCGCCCTGGTCGCCGTCAGGAATCAACAACGAGATGTCGTGTTCGACCCCGTCAACGACGACAAAAACAACCGAGAACGCTTCTGACTCGGCGACGGCGGGCAGCCCGGCGATCTGCTCCACCGCCGCCGGATCCGCGTCGCTCACCTCGACGGTGACATCCGCCGCACTCGTCTCGGCCGCGAGACGCTCCAGGCTGGACGCCGTACGACGAGCCCCCGCCGCCACCGTCATCACGACGGCACCGGCGAGGCCGAGGAGCACGACCACGCCCAGCATCGCCACCCGCCCGCGCCTCCATCCGGCGCGCACCCACAGCGCCACGGCCGTCCTCACACCCACATTGCACACAGCCCACGGGCCGGCGGCAAGGTTGACCGCACGAGCCAAGCAGGGATGCTGGCATCACTGCCGGCTGTCTCGTCATCGGCTCGACAGCGATCGCGGCAGCCCGAAGGTCGGCAGCACGCTGGCATCGAAGTGGGTGATCGCACGGATCCGGTCGCCGCTGAGTGTGAGGACGTCGAGGCCGATCGTGTGGCGGATGCCGCCCGCGGGGGTGCGGACGTACACGCCGAACGCCGGCTGACCATTCGCCCGCGTCGGCACGACGTCGTACCGGCGGCCCTGACGAAATCCGACGGTGGCGTAGAACCGCGCCACGGCGTCGCGACCGTGGTATTCGAGCGGCAGCGGTGGCATCGAGAGCCGGGCATCGCTCGTGAGCAGCGCGACCAGGGCGTCGACGTCGCCGGTTTGGTAGGCGTGGGTGAGCCGGTCGACGGCGGCCTGCTCGGCGGGGGAGTCGGGGAGAGCCGGCTCACGCGCGCCGGGGGGCGGTAGATGGCGCTGCAGGCCGGCGCGGGCCCGCTTGAGCGCGCTGTTGACCGACTCGACGCTCGCCTCGAGCATGTCTGCAACCTCGTTAGCGTGGAAGCCGAGCACATCGCGCAGGATCAGCACGGCGCGCTGACGGGCCGGCAGGATCTGCAGGGCGGTCACGAAGGCCAGGGAGATGGCCTCGGTCTGCTCATAGCGCGCCTCCGGGCCGAGCGGCACGTCGATCGGGCTCTCGAGGAGGGCGTCGGGATATGGCTCGAGCCACACGACTTCGCCGCGTCCGGTCGGCTCCGGCGGCGTGACCTCGGGCATGGTCCACTCTCTGGCCGTCCGCCGGCGGGTCGAGCGAAGCGCGTTGAGGCACCGGTTGGTGGCGATCCGGTACAGCCAGGTGCGCATCGAGGCCCGTTCTCCGAATCCTCCGAGACCTTGCCAGGCCGCGAGCAGCGTGTCCTGTAGCGCGTCCTCGGCGTCCTGGAAGGATCCGAGCATCCGGTAGCAGTGCATCTGGATCTCCCGGCGGTGCGGCTCGGTCAACGCGCGGAACGCGTCACCGTCCCCGGCCCGAGCCCTGGTCATCAGGTCCGACGGCACGACTCCACGCTCGCGCTCGCTGGCGGTCTCTGCGCTCACGCGGGTATCGACACCGCCGGGGCCGCGAACTGGTCGGCGGGCGGGCGCCCGGTTGGGCCAGTCGATGGTGTCTGCCTCTTCGAGCGACTCGAAGGAGATTGGCCATGGCGATGCTGGAGAACAAGTCGGCGGTGATCTACGGCGCCGGCGGCGCGATCGGTGGTGCGGTTGCGCGTGCCTTTGCAGACGCAGGCGCGCGCGTCTATCTGGCTGGGCGGTCGAGGGACCGGCTGGAGAAGGTCGCGAGCGACATCGGCGATGCCGCCGGCGTGGCCGAGGTCGACGCGCTCGACGCCCGGGCCGTCGCCGCGCACGCCGACGGGGTCGTGGCCGACGCGGGCGGCATCGACATCGCACTCAACGCCGTGGCCTTCCCGTTCGTGCACGGCGTGCCCTTCGTCGACATCGCGGTCGAGGACATCATGCATCCCGTCGACGCCTTCCTGCGGACCAACCTGATCACCGCGCAGGCGGTGGCACGACACATGACTGCGCGCCGATCGGGAACCATCCTGACCCTCTCGACGGCGGCGTCTCGGGTGGTGCTCCCCGGGACGCTCGGCTACGGCACGGCGGGCGCGGTGGTGGAGGTGGTGAGCGAACGGCTCGCGGTCGAGCTGGGACCGAGCGGCGTTCGCGTCGTCTGCCTCCGACCGCACGCGATCGCCGACGGACCCTCCCACGGCTCGTTCGCCGGGGCGGTGTTCGAGTCGCGTGCCGCCGCAGCCGGCGTCGGTGTCGAGCAGTGGCTCACGCAGTTTGCCCAGGACGTGACCCTCTTGGGGCGGCTCCCGACGGTGGCCGACATCGCCGATGCCGCGGTCTTCCTCGCGTCCGATCGCGCCGGCGCGATCACCGGCACCGTGGTCGACCTGACCTTCGGCAACGCGGTCCGTAGCAACACCGGCGCGCTGGCCCGCCTGCTCGGCTAGGACGGGCGGCGACGGCTCACCGGCGGGTGTCCGCTCGTCGGGGCTCGTCGACGCCCGATGAGCTCAACATGCAGAACTCGTTGCCGTCGGGATCGGCCAAGACCACCCAATCGACGTCGCCCTGGCCGATGTCGACGCGAGTCGCCCCCAGCGAGACGAGGCGATCGACCTCCGCCCGCTGATCACTGTCATCGGGTGGAGCGATGTCGAGGTGAAGCCGGTTCTTCGTGGTCTTCGCGGGAACCGGCGGACCCCAGGTGATGAACGGACCGGTGCCGTCCGGCGCACGGATCGCGGTTTCCTCGTCCTGGTCCCAGACCAACGGCCATCCGAGCGCGTGGCTCCAGAAGTAACCAACCGCGCGTGAGCCGTCGCACGTGATCGATCCGAGGCGTCCGCAGGTGGCGAGGAAGTTGTTCTGCGGTTCGATGATGCAGAACTCGTTGCCTTCGGGGTCGGCGAGCACGACGTGAGGGTCGTCCGGGCTCTGACCGACGTCGATGTGACGGGCGCCGAGCTCGATCAGTTGCTCGACGGTTTCCGTCTGGTCATCGATGGACGTGGTTGTCAGATCGAGATGGATGCTGTTCTTGCCCGCCTTCTTCTCCGGGACGGGCACGAAGCGGATCCGGAACCTCGTGTCATCCGTCGGCAGCAGACCGACCTCATCCTGGGTCTCGGCGCCCACCTCCCAGTGCAATGCGTGGGCCCAGAATCGGGCCAGACGGAGCGGATCGTTCGCCGCAACGCAGAGCGCGACAAGCCGTGACGTCACCCCAGAATCCCCTGCCATGGCCACACCCTGCTACCACCGCGTTGTGGCGGCGCAACCGGTTTCGCATCAGAGAGAACAGAGTGACAGACGATGCCGTGCGATGGCGCCTGGCCAGGGGAACAGGTCGACCTCATCCAACGCTGCGTCGGGGAAAGCGTCAATGACGCGCTGACCGGCCGGGCCTCAGTCGAGGCGCGACTCAGCTTGCGTGGCGAGCCGATCAGCGTGACGCGCCAGCGCGTCGCCGATCGCGCCAAGCGGGGTAACACTGTCCGAAAGGCGGGCGGCGAACGACGCCGCGTCGTGGAGGCGCTCGGCGAACAGCACCCACGCGGCGCGATGGTGGGGGATGAGGTAGTCGGTCTGGTAGAAGAGCTCGAACGGCGCGCCCGCCGTCGCACCCGGATGGTCGGGTCCGACGGGCAGCGTCGCCAGCAGATTGCCCAGCGGCTCGATGGCGTCGTACATCAGACCGACGGTCACGTCGGCGAGCATCGCAGTCTCGGCCTCGGTCTCGTCGATCCGCGCCAGCAGCCGGTACAGCACCTGCAGCAGCACCTCGTACACGACGTTGAACAGGTCGGCGACCCGTGCCGTCACGGGATCCTCGATCAGCGGCCCTGCCGACTCTCCCTCGCCGGGGCGGACGCGTGCGGCGACCACGGGCCGGGAGGGTTCGAACGTCTCGTCGGCCGACCGGATCGCCATGAACTCGTCGAAGACCTGCTTGAACCGGCCGAAGTGGGCGTCACGCCAGTCGCCTCGGGGACCTTCGCCCTGGGCGACGATCGCCTCGATGGCGGCCGTCGCGCTCGCCAGATCGGTTACGGCAACGAGTTCGGGCCAGGCAAAGGCGGTCTGGGTGATCTGGGCTTGTGGCGGCCCAACGAACAGACGGTCCTCGCCCATCTTGTCGACGAGGTGCCCGAACCCAGCCTCGATCGCCCGGTACAGGTGGCCGACGGTGGCGAAATCCTGCAGGCGAGGCACGAGCTCGTCGCCCGCCATGACGGGCGCCGCCGCGGCC
>JBKOUV010000320.1:0-24274 GCA_046723555.1 Actinomycetota bacterium
GAGCCATATCGTGCGCCCATAACATCGGCCTCGGCCTCGTCGCGGCCCGGCGGTAACGGCCCGAGCGCGACCAGTCGATAATCCTCGTTCGCATGGCAGCTCCGGGCATTCGGTGCGTGCCGGTCACTCCGAACCGCCCGGCGCGCTCCGCGCCCGAGCCGTCGTTAGGTACTACGTCAACGGTCTGAAAGCTGATCGAGTGCTCGCAATCGCGAGCGGGTATGAATGACTCGAACTTCGGGGCGCGTGACGCGACTGCCGACCGCAAGTAATCAGCGGCTCGTTGTGTCGCGCTCGCCGTCCCCGGCGGCGCGGAGTGCGGCAACGGCGGCAGCGAAGGGTGCTGCGGCAATCGGGCTAGCTCATGTGAACCAGGGGCCTCTGCGCCGCGATGGTCTCAACGACAAATCTTCTGGTGGTGTTGCTGAGTTTTCCCGTGGGTACTCCCTCGGCGCCTATGGACGCCGGTTGGCACGCGGCGCCTTCGCCGGCGATGTCCGGATCCGAGTGCGAGCTGTCCTTGCCGTGTGGAGTCGTCGGCCTGATGATCGAGCGGTCGATGAGGGCGCTCGACCAATTGCCAAGAGGTGACCACGACCATGACGACCATCCCCAGCACGATCACGACCGAGCTCTCGTCCGTGGAGCCGCCGGTGGCACCGCCGGTGTCTGCCGCCCGCCGGTTGGTGGGTCTCTTCCGCCGGCATCGCCGGGTGATCGGCGTGGTGTTCTCGCTGGCGCTGATTTCGGCGATCTTCATTGGGGTGTTGCCGAAGGTGGCGGATTTCTCGGCGGTGCGGGCGGAGATCGCCGACATGACCTGGATCGAGCTGGTCACCCTGACCGCGGCCGCGGTCTGGAACCTGGTGACCTACTGGTTCGTGGTCAAGGCGTCGTTGCCTGGGGCGACGCTCGGGCAGGCGATGATCTCGACAGAGGCTTCGACGGCGGTGTCGAACACGGTGCCGGCGGGCGGGGCGATTGGGATGGGGGTTACGTTCCGCATGTTCCGCTCGTGGGGGTTCAAGCGGTCGGCGGTGACGTTGTCGATGTTGACGTCGGGCATCTGGAACAACTTCGCCAAGCTGGCGCTTCCGGTGCTGGCCCTGTCGCTGCTGGCGCTGCAGGGCGCGGCGACACCGAGTCGGGTGCTGGCGGGGATGGTCGGGTTGTCAGCTCTGGCGGCTGCGATCGGACTGTTCGCCTTGGCGTTGCGCCGGGAGATGGTCGCTCGGCGGGCCGGCGAGCTGGCGGCAGGCGCGGTCGGACCGATCCGGCGCGTGCTGCGCATGGCCCCGGCGCACGACTGGGGTGACACGGTTGTCCGTTACCGCAACCGGATGCTCGAGCTCCTTAGCCGGCGGTGGTACTGGCTGACGTTGTGGACCTTGGTCGGTCATCTCTCGCTGTTCTTGGTGCTGCTCGTGACGATGCGCCACATCGGGATCTCGGCGTCGGAGGTGTCGGTGATCGAGGCGCTCGCCGCGTTCGCGTTCACCCGGCTGGTCACGGCGATCCCGTTCACGCCGGGCGGTCTCGGGGTGGTGGAGCTGGCGCTGACCGCGGCGCTCGCGACGGCCGGCGGCGATCGTGAGCGGGTTGTCGCGTCGGTGCTGGTGTTCCGTGCCCTGACGTATCTGATCCCGATCGGCTTCGGGGCGCTCACCTTCTTGTACTGGCGGCGCCAGGTCGCCGTCGGCGACGCGTCGTGATGACCGCAGCTGGCGGGACGCTGGCCGCGTCGGCGCCGCGACGCGTCGAGCTCGCCGGGAACCGATTCTTCGAGGTCCACCGCAGAGCCCTGGCTGTCGCGGTCGTCCTTCTCGTAGTCGGGCTAGGGCTGGCGCTCGTCGTCGAGCGTGATCCGATCCACCCACCGTTCCAGGGCATCGATGACTGGTGGTTGGACTGGTCGGACGACCATCGCACCGGCGCGCTGATCCGGGGGGCCGAGCTGATCAGCGCGTTGGGCGGCGTCGCGGTCCTGCTGCCGCTGCGTCTGGCGGCGGTGATCGTCCTGGCGGCGCGGCAGCGGTGGTTGCAGCTGGCCGTCTTCGTGTCCGCCGTGGTGTCGTCCGAGGTGCTGATCGGCGTGTTGAAGTCGTGGACCGATCGCCCCCGCCCGACTGGTGCGTTGGTCGAGACCACGGGTGCATCGTTCCCCTCCGGTCACGCGATCGCTGGCGCGGTCACCGCGTTGGCGCTCGTGGTCGCCTTCGTCCCGGCCCGGGTAGAGCGGTTGCGGTACATCGGTGCCGCCGCGGCCTTCGCCGCCTTGATGGCGATGTCCCGCGCGTATCTCGCGGCCCACTGGTTCACCGACGTCGTCGCCGGGACACTGCTGGGCGTCGGTGTCGCCTTGTTCTGGCCGGCGCTGCTCGAGCTGGTCCGGGAGCGTCGGGTCGGGTCGTGGACCGCCGCGACCGTGGCGGTCGATGCACCGGTGAGCGTCGGAGCTCGCGTCAAGCGGAGGCGTCCGACCGGTGAGCCGCCACCGCTGCCGCGCCCGGTTCCGGTGCACGCCCGGCGCGCGCTCGTCGCCGCGGCCGGGGTGGTCCTGGTGTGGGTTTCGACGGAGGTCACCTTCGGTCAGGGCTCGTGGGCCCGGCGGTTCGATCGGTCGCTGCTGTCCTTCGCCGCCGACCACCGGAGGTCATGGACGGTGACGATCGCGAAGACGGTCGACACGCTCACTCATGTCGGGGTGGTGCACGCGGCGTTGGTTCTCGTGCTCGTCGCCCTGCTGTGCCTGCGACAGGTACGCCGAGCGGTCGCCTTCGCAGTGGCCGTTCTCGGCACCGAGGTGATCGCCGCCGCGGTCCGTCAGAGCATGCAGCGGCCTCGCCCATACGACGTTGAGATCGTTGGTTCATGGGCCGGCTACGCCAGCCCGTCGGCCCCGGTGGCCGCCCTCACCAGCCTGCTGTTCGGAGCCTGCTTCGCCTTCGCTCCGCCCGGCATCGCCCGGCGGCGAGCGTTCGGCGCGGCTGCTGCGGTGGTGGCCGCGGTGGCGATCGGGCGTGTCGTGCTCTCGACCGACTACCTGTCGGACATGATCGCCGGCGCAGCGATCGCTGCCGTCGTCGTGATCGTCTGCTTCCTGTGGATCGCCCCCGACTCGTCGTTTCCGATCCGCTACCGCGGCCAGCGTGCCCATGTCGAGCTCGACCAGGCCCGGACCGCTGCGATCCGGTTGGCCATGCGTGAGCAGCTAGGCATGGAGATCGACACGATTCATCCCCTCGGCAACGCCGGCTCGGCGGGCTCCACGCCGCTGCGGTTGGACAGCCGCGATGGGGTCAGGCTTTTCGCCAAGCTGCTGGCCGAACGTCACGTTCGCGCCGACCGTCAGTACAAGTTCGTCCGGGCGGTGTTCTACGGACGGTTGGAGGACGAGCGCCCGTTCTCGTCGGTCCGCCGGCTGGCGATGAACGAGGACTATCTGCTGCGCGTGTTCGCCGCCGCCGGCGCCCCGGTCGTGCGCAGCCACGGGTTGGTGGAGCTCACTCCGCAGCGCGAATACCTGGTGGTCACCGAGTTCGCAGAGAGCGCCCGCGAGCTCGGTGACCCGGACCTCGACGTCACCGACGGCGTCATCGACGAAGCCCTGCAGGCTGTCCGCCGTCTGTGGGACGCCGGGCTCGCCCATCGTGACATCAAGCCGTCGAACGTGATGGTGCGCGACGGCCACGTGCTGTTGATCGACGTCGGGTTCGCCGAGCTGCGCCCGTCGCCGTGGCGGCAGGCGGTCGACCTCGCCAACATGCTGCTGTGCCTCGCGCTGCGGACCGATGCCGAGCGTGTCTACCGCCGGTCACTGTCTGTCTTCACCCCTGACGATGTCGCCGAGGCGATGGCGGCCACCTGCTCGATCACCGTCCCGTCGCAGCTGCACAAGGCGATCGCCGCTGACGGCCGGGACCTGATCGGCGAGTTCCGGGCGCTGGCGCCGGTCCGCCCTCGCATCACGATCCAGCGGTGGACGGCCCGCCGCGTGTGGTTGTTGACCGCCACCTTGCTCGGCGGCGTGCTCGGCATCAACCTCGTGTGGGCGGTCATCTTCGGCCATGACACTCGCGACGTCGCCCCGCCGCTGTGCAGTTCGGCGACGGAGCTGCTGGTAGCCCAGTCCGTCCCGAGCGCGGCGGTCGTTCCGTGCATCCGGCCAGACGCCGCCGGTCTCGACATCATCACCGCCGAGGTCGAGGACGGAAGGACCATGTTCACGGTCATCACCGTCGAGCACGGTCTGGTCGACGTCACCGTCAGCGCGGCGTGTGATCAGGCGACCACCTCGGCCGTCCTCCGCCGCGACGGCGTGTGTGTGGCGATGACCGGTGATGTCACCGCAGCTGATGCCGCCGACCTACTCGACGGCCGCCTGGCCCTCACTCCCAGATCACAGCTCGACGACGAGGTGCGACGCCGTACCGACGGCGTCATCGCCCGACTGTCGCCACTACCACCGCATAACGGAACGGACTGAGGAGGTTTCCGATGTCGATCACCCAGCCAACCCCTACGCCCGTCCCCAGGCTCGATTTCGACGAGACACGACAACGCCAACTACGCGTTCTCGACTTCTTCGTCGCATGGGTCGGGCTGTTTGTGATCGCCGCGTCCGGGTCACTCGCCCGCGACGGGTTGGCGGCGGGCGAGCGTGCCATCTTCGCGGCGATCAACTCGTTGCCGGATGCCTTGTACGTCGTGATCTGGCCGTTCATGCAGTACGGCGTCTTCTTGACGATCCCGATCCTCGTCGTCGTCGCCGTGATCGTTCACCGCTACCGGCTGGCGGGCGCGATGGCGCTCGCCGGGCTCGGGGTGTACTTCGTCGCCAAGTGGCTCAAGCACGAGGTCGAGCGCGGCCGTCCCGGCGCCCTGCTCGCCGGCGTTCACGAGCGGGAGTCGTTCGCGATCGACAGCCTCGGCTACCCATCGGGGCATATCGCCGTCGCCGCCGCGCTGACCATGGTCGTCACGCCGTATCTCCGCGGACGCTGGAAGCTGGTCCCGGCGGCGCTCGTTGTGGTTGTCGCGATCGGACGGACCTACGTCGGCGCCCACTTACCGCTCGATCTCGTCGGTGGCGCCGCCCTCGGCGCTACCGCCGGAGCGTCCGCCAACATCCTCGTCGGTAGGCCGGCGCGATGACAGACGCCCCTCGCTTCCGGCCGGCGGGTGGGCGGTTGCACGCCTGCCGGTGGAGGCGGAGAATGGGGCGGTGGATCTGTCCGACCGGAGGAACGAGCAGGGACCCCGACATGTTGTTGTCGTCGCCTACGACGGCGTGCGCTTCCTGGATGTCGTCGGGCCGCTCGAGGTCTTCACCGTCGCCAACGAGCAGGGCGACTTCTACGTTGCCCAGGTCGCCACGCCCGAAGGTTGCGACGTCACCACGACGACCGGCAACCGGCTCGGCGCCGACGCCATCCTCGAGGAGATCGAAACCGACGACATCGACACGCTGATCGTCGCCGGCAGCCCGAACTGGAGGCTGTTGCTCGACCCGGCCGTCGTCGCCGGCGTTCAGCGTCTCGCCGGAGACGCCCGGCGGGTCGTCTCGGTCTGCACCGGGACGTTCGCTCTCGCGGCCGCCGGCATCGTCGACGGCCACCGCGTCGCCACGCACTGGCGCCATGCCGGCGCCCTCCAACGAGAGTTTCCCGCCGTCGTGGTCGAACCCGAGTCGCTGTTCGTCCGCGACCGCAACGTCTTCACGTCGGCCGGCATCGCCGCCGGCATGGACCTCGCCCTGGCCCTCGTCGAGGACGACCTCGGACCCGACATCGCCCGCACCACCGCCAAGACCCTCGTCGTCTTCTTGCAGCGGCCCGGTGGGCAGTCGCAGTTCAGCACCTGGACAACGTCACGGCCAGTGCGCAACGAGCCGCTCCGCCACGTGCTGGACTCGATCGCCCTCGACCCGGCCGCAGACCACACCCTTGAGGCGATGGCCAAGCGGGCGAACTTCAGCGTGCGCCACCTCAGCCGCTTGTTCGACGACCACGTCGGAATGAGCGCCGGCCAATACGTCGAACACGTCCGGGTCGAAGCAGTCAAGGTGATGCTCGAGAGCGGTGACGAAGGCCTCGCCACGATCGCCAAGCGCACCGGCTTCGGGTCCGTGGAGACGATGCGGCGCGCCTTCCTGCGCGACGTGGGGACGTCGCCGGGCGCCTACCGTGAACACTTCCGCACCACCGGGATAAGCACCACCCCCCAGGACAAGCCGCCGCGACCCGATCGCTGGTCGGCGACGGCGCACCGGGTCCCGGTGTCGGCACCCGTCGAGATGGCCAACCAGTCGCCATAGCGCGCCGCTAGGCCGCGGGAGGCAGGAGCGCCGTGGCGATCGAGGCCGCCTCAGGGCCGGCTGTCGAGACGACACCGAGGGCGGCGAGCGCCTCGAGCTCATCTTCGAAGATGTGGCTGTTCACCTCGTAGAGCCCGCGTGCTCGCCGCTGCCAGCCGTCGAGCTGGCGTCGATCCAACCGTTCGCCCGTGAGCTCGTTGACCCACATTGTGAGCGGAGCCGGTCGGATCCGTCTGCTCGGTGTACGTACTGCCATATGGTCACAGTGCGCTCTCGCGATGGCGGCGGCAACGACAGGTGACCCTCTGATTCGGACATCGGGTCGTGCTCTCCGACGTGAGACCGCGTGCCTCACGCGGTGTCCCGATCGGAGGGTGGCGTGTCCTTGCCAGACGAGGAGCGAACGCCGATGCTCGCCTTCATGGCTCAACCACACGCTCGCGGCGGCACGTCGCCGGGGACTCTCGGCGACCCGGGATGACGACCGACACGACCGCATCGGACTGGCCACTGGTCCTGGTCGGACCGATGGTGCGCCGTGTGGAGGCAGGTGCGGTCAGCGTCTTCGTCGTGTGCAAGCACCCGAGAACGGTTCGACTGTCGATCTACGACGGAACCGAGCCCGACCCCACTCGGCTGATCCACGAGCACGACGGTCACACCGTCGAGCTGGGCCGGTTCCTCCATGTCGCCGTGGTCACGGCCCGCCCGCCGACGCCGCTGCAGCCGGAACGGGTCTACGGATACAATCTCCACTTCGGCCCTCCCGGCCCCTCAGAAACAGGCGACCACGGCGCGACGACCGCGGTGGTCGACCTCCGCTCGCTCGGCCTGCTGGAGCGGCTCGGCTACGAGCCGAACCGCTTGCCGAGCTTCGTTGTGCCGCAGTTGCGGCTGGAGGACGTGCGGATCGTGCACGGATCCTGTCGCAAGCCTCACGGCGAGCGCCGTGACGCGCTGGCCACGCTCGACCAGATCCTGCAGGCGACACACGGTGACGCGATCACACGGCCGCAGCAGTTGTTCCTCACCGGCGATCAGATCTACGCCGACGAGGTCCACCCGACGGTGCTCGCCCAGGCCGGTTCCGTGGGCCGCGCTGCGTTGGGCTGGGAGGGCCCCGAATGGCTCCCCGTGATCGGTACCGATGACTTCGTGCTGGCGCCCACTCGGCGGGATTCGCTGGTGCGCCGCCACGCTGGGTTCAGCGGCCCGATCCTCCACTCCCATCTCATGTCCTTGGCCGAGTTCTATGGCATGTATCTCCTCGTCTGGTCGGACGCTGTATGGCCCCGGGACGAGGCAGGCAATCCAACCCTTCCCCCGCTCGACGCGGTGTTCGATCATCCCGCTTGGCGCACGCCCGCCCATCGCCGGGCGTACCGGCGAGCAGTGGCGCTGGCCGCTCGCGCCGAGGCGCATCTCCACGAGTTCACCCGCACCGTGCGGGTGGTGCGCCGGGCGCTCGCCAACGTGGCGACCTACATGATCTTCGACGACCACGACGTCACTGACGACTGGAACCTGCATCGCCAGTGGCGCGCTGAGGTGCACCGCCGGCCGCTCGGACGACGTCTGGTACAGAACGCGCTCGCCGCCTACGCCGTTTTCCAGGCGTGGGGCAACGAGCCCGATCAGTTCGCAGCTGACCGACCCGGAGGCCAGCTGCTCGCCGAGCTGGGATCGTGGCGGGGTGGCGAAGACGCCACCGCCGACGCGATCAGAGCCCGGCTCGGGCTGCCGGCGACCCAGCGGCTCACCCGGTTGCGGTGGGACTACCAGCTGGACACGCCGTGCTACCAGACGATCGTGCTCGACACTCGCACCCAGCGGGGGTACCGGACCGGCGGCACCGGCCGGGCGGCCCCGGCGTTGCTGAGCCGGGCCGCGATGGCTCGCCAGCTGACCGGCCGCCTCGACGCTCGCCAGTGGCCCGTGGACCTCACGATCGTGGTGTCGGCCGCGCCCGTGTTCGGTCACCCGTTGATCGAGCTGTGGATCCAGCTCAAGCGGATCAAGGTCATCGAGTGGTTCAAGAACGGACCGGCGCGAGTGGACCGGGAGGCGTGGGCGCTCGATCCGGCGGCGTTCGAAGGGCTGTTGGCCACGCTGGCGTCGTTCGGTCGCGTCGTGATCCTCTCCGGCGACGTGCATTACGGCTTCGCCGGCTCCATCCAGTACTGGGACCGGCGAGCCGGCGCCGCCCGGCGGGCCCGCTTCGTCCAGTGCACCTCGAGCGCGCTGAAGAACGAGGAACGCAAGACGAGGATCCTCGGCGGCGTGCCGACCGTGAAGCGGGTTCCGGCGGCGCTCGGCGCCCGCGTCGAGCGGTTGCTGACCCGGCTCACCACCCCACCCTCGGGCTCGTTCCTGGGCTGGTCGGTCGACCAACGCGCTCGACGCCGTCGGTGGCTGCGATGGAGGCGGCCGCGTTCGACGCCGCTGGTGCTGCCCGAGCCGCTGGTATCGGCCCGCCGCCGGCCCGAGCCGGACTGGTGCTACCGCGTCGAGTTCGTGCCAGACGTCGGCGGGGAGTCGCCCGTGCCGAGCCGAACGGCACCACTGCACCAAAAGGCCATCGACCTGCGAGCCAAGTCCGGCTGGTCGTTCATGAATTGCATCGTCGGGCGCAACAATCTCGGCGACCTCGAGTTCCTGACCAGCGGCGGGAGCCCGGCGGAACACCCTGATCTCGTGCAGCAGTCGCTGTGGTTCGACAAGACGTCGATCCGCGCCAGCGGCGAACCGGTTCGTCTGCCGTACACCGTCTACCAGTTGCCCCTCGACCCGCCGTCGGCCGCTCCGTCCGATAACGAGTGTCACGTGTCATGGCGCTGACCGAACGCGGCCCTCAGGCTGGGGACATGCCCACACCAGTCCCGTTCAGCGAACCCATCCGATCGGTCCTCCGTGACGTTGTCGACGACCCGGCAGGGGACCACTCGCTCGAGGCCATGGCAGCGAAGGCGGTCGTCAGCGTCCGCCACCTCAACCGGCTGTTCGCCCAGCACATCGGTATCACACCGGCGCGCTACGTCGAAGGGGTCCGCGTCGCGGCCGCCCGGGGGCTGCTGCGGCGCAGTAGCCCGCCCCTCGCTTCCGTGGCCAGCCGAGCTGGGTTCGGCTCCGTCGAGACGATGCGGCGCGCCTTCCTGCGTGCCGGCCACCCCACGCCCGGCGCCTACCGGGACCGCTCCCGGTCCACGACGGAGGAACAATGAAACCGTCGACGACGCGCCTGTCGATACGACGACCGATGATCCTCCGGATGGTCGGAGTGGCCGTGGGCGTCGTGCTTGCCGCGGTCACGATCAAGCACGTCTTGCCACGGTTCACCGACCTGGCCAACGTCTGGGCAGACGTTCGGGCCATGAGCTGGCGAGAGCTCGGCGTCCTGGCGCTGCTGGCCGCCGCCAACGTCGGGATCGCCGCCACCGTACTGCTGGCGGCCACACCAGGTCTGAGGTACCGGCAGGGCGTCGTCGTCAACGCGACGTCGACCGCCGTGTCCAACACCGTTCCCGGCGGCACGGCACTCGCCGTCGGTCTCGACTACAAGATGTTGGGGTCATGGGGGTTCTCCAAGTCGCGGAGCACGCTGTCGCTCACCGTGTCCGGCGCGTGGAACATCTCGACAAAGCTCGCGATGGCGGTCCTCGCCGTCATTCTGCTCGTGGTACAAGGAGACGGCAGCGGTGCCCACCTCATCGCCGCAGCGATCGCGGCGGGTGTCCTGGCCGCCACCGTCGTGCTGCTCGCCGTCATCCTCGGCCGCGAAGAGTTCTCGATCCGAGCCGGAGAGGCTGCCGGCCGAAAGAGCCTGCGCCTCCGGCGACGGCTGAGCCGGCACCCGACCGACGGTTGGGGCCGCGCAACCGCCAAGTTCCGCGGCCGGGTCATCGGCGTGATCAGCCGCCGCTGGATCCCGCTCACCGTCTCGGCCGTGGCCGGCTACCTCTCGCTCTACCTGGTGCTGCTGGTGACGCTGCGCGCCGTCGGTGTCTCCGACGACGAGGTCGGCTGGATCAACGCGCTGGCGGTGCTGGCCGTCATGCGACTGGTCACCGTGATCCCGCTGAGCCCGGGAGGGATCGGCATCGTCGAACTCGGGCTCATCGCCGGTCTGACGTCTGCCGGCGGCGAACGCGCCGAGGTCGTCGCCGCCGTGCTCGTCTACCGGCTGCTGACCTACGCCGTGCCGACCGTCATCGGCGTCGTCACTTACGTCTACTGGCGGCGCAACACCTCGTGGCGCGACACCGCCCCGCCGCTCGATCCTCGACTCACCGCCCCCGCGTGGCGATCAGCCGAAGCGGCCTGACCCCGAAAGGAGCACCGAATGCAGCTGACCGTCATCGACGACGCGGCGCCAACGACGCCGAAATCACATCGCACCGCGAACGCGATCGTCGCTGAGGCCTCGTCAAACGATTCGGCAAGGTCCGCGCCGTCGACGGCCTCGACCCCGTCGTGCCGGAGGGCGGCGTGGTCAGCCTGCTCGGACCCAACGGGGCCGGCAAGACCACCACCGTGCGGATCCTCACCACGTTCCTCGAGCCCGACGCCGGTCATGCCTCGGTGGCGGATTTCGACGTGACGACGCAGCGCGACGAGCTGCGCCGCGTGATCGTTCTCTCCGGCCAGTACGCCGCGGTGGACGAGAGCCTGACCGGTCGAGAGAACCTCGAGATGTTCGGTCGCCTCTACCACATGCAGGCCACGAGTGCACAGGCCCGCGCCGAAGAGCTGCTGGAGCAGTTCGACCTGACCGGCGCCCGCCCATCGGCTCGTCAAGACGTACTCGGGTGGCATGCGGCGGCGCCTCGACCTGGCCGCCAGCCTCGTCGCCCGACCCCCCATCCACTTTCTAGACGAGCCCACCACCGGCCTCGACCCGCGCAGCCGGCTCGGCATGTGGGACGTCCTCACCGAACTCGTGAACGACGGCGCCACCTTGCTGCTCACGACGCAATATCTCGAAGAGGCCGACCGGCTGGCGGACACCATCGTCGTCATCGACCACGGGCAGGTGATCGCCGAGGGGACGCCGGACGAACTGGTGTACTACGACCTCACCCATCCCGATCCGGCGCCGGCTGGCCTGGCGGACCGACCCGACCCGGCGTCGCCGTGGCAGATGTACTACGACCTCACCCATCCCGATCCGGCGCCGGCTGGCCTGGCGGACCGACCCGACTCGGCGTCGCCGTGACAGGTTTATTACGACCTCACCCATCCCGACCTGGCGCCGGCTGGCCCGGCGGATCGACCCGATCCGGCGTCGCCGTGACAGGTTTAGGCTGCGTCCCACTCAGTGGGACGCAGCCTGGCCGCTGGAGCGTTCCGGATCACGGACGACCCCGTACCTGTTCTGGTGCCCGCCGTCGCGTCCACGCGAGGCACAGCTGGAGCAGCTCAGCGGCATGCCGTCACGGCCGCGTGACAAGGCGAGGTCGGACACGTGGCGGCTGGTGTTGGCCTGCGACCACCCGGTGGGGCGGACCCAGCACCGCTCTCACGCGTCGTGGTCCTGCAGAGTGGTCGAGTGCCCAAGGTTCGGCGTGTTGCGCGGATTTGTGACCGCGGAACGGCTCCCGGCCGTGCACAACACGTCGTCGCCGGACGTACGGAAGCGAGTGCCGTCGGTTCCGGCGATGTCATGGGCTCCCAGGGAGCCGCACCGTTTCGGCCGACGAACGGTTGATCAAGCGGCTGCGCGGTGGACGAGCACGAGGTCGTCGCCCAGCGCCATCGCCCAACCGGTGTCGTCGAACGCGACTGGCCATGCCCATCCTTGGTTGCGATCAACGTGGGTCACATGGTGCGGCTGCCCGTGGTAGTCGACGATGTCGCCTGGATGAAGCTCGTAGGCGTGGACCGTGGTCATCGCAGCCGTGCCGTCCGGTCGGCGGTGGCCGGTTGAATCGCCAACGCCACCATCTGACGACAGACAGCGGCCGTTGTGGTGATCAGGACCACGGCCCCGGGACAAGCGTCTGACAGTGTGGTGATTGATCATGGTAAGGCTCCTCAGGGCTGTGGGCGGTGGCGGGGTGGGAGGGCCACTGGCGCCGGGCGGGCTCGCCGTCGGCGCGGCGTGGGCGCTGCTGAATCCGACCGTCGGTGCACACTAAGACGATGGGCTTGGCCGCTTGCCGCTCACCTGCCACCCGCTTGTCGTTCGGTTGCCGCGCGGCGACGCCAGCCCGATTTCCGGCTACCGCGTCCGGAAACGCGCGAGCCTCGTCTCTCGGAGCGACATCCATGTGCCGAACGCGGCGCTCGCCGGCAGCCGATAACACCAGCGCAATACCCCGCCCGCGGGCTGCCTACGGCCGCTCGGTAACGGCCCATCGCGGGCGCTCGGTAACGCTCGCCGTGGAGAGTCCGGCGAGATCGTCGAGTATGCGGCCGCGGCGCCCGGGGGCCTGACGCTGATGAGATGTGAGCAGCGAGGCGCGTGTTCTTCACCCGGACGCGGGCAGACAGCAGGCACTGCTGGCGTCGACGGTGGGTTGTTCGCCGGCCGGCCGCGAACGTCGAGGCGAGGTGTTCCTTGCCCAACCGGTTGTAGGTCGATCGGCCGCCGACGACCGCCGCCGCGCTGCCGAGTGCGGAGACGGCTTCGGCGAGTGTCTCCACGTCGCCAAGAACCCGAGGCACAACGGGTATCTGGAGTCGGCCGAGGGCGAGCCAGCGTGCTGTCAGATGGCCGCTACCCACGGCGGGAGAGTGCGTAGCGGCGTGGCATGCCCTGGGTTGAGACGTTGCGGCTGCCAGCTGCAGTCGTCGGGCGACGCGGTCTGGCGCGGTCATCTCGTTTCGGGAATTCGGGCGGCATCTGGGGGTGTGCGGTGGGAGACTTCGGGTGCGAGACGCAGGGGTCGAGCGGATGGGTGACGAGCCGTTTGTTGGGCGGACGCTAGAGTTGGCGCGCCTTTCGGGCTGGGTTGACGAGGCCCGTGATACGGGTGTCGGCCGGTTCGTGCTGGTCACCGGGGAGGCCGGCGGAGGCAAGACGCGTCTGTGCGCGGAGTTTGACCGCCGTCTAGCCGCCCGGGGTGTGATGTCGGTGTGGTCGCGTTGTTGGGATGCTGGCGGGGGCCCGCCGCTGTGGCCGTGGCCCGATCTTCTGCGGGAGCTGGGCGATCGGGGAATGGGACACCCGGACGACACCCTGGCCGGGTCTGCCGGGGAGCGGTTCGGGTTGTTCCAGTCTGTGTTGGACAATCTCCGGGCGGCGTGCTCGAGCTGTCCGGTGGTGATCGTTCTGGACGATTTACATGTGGCCAACCACGACGTGGTGACACTCACCCGCTTCATTGCTCGTGCGGTGCATCGCTTTCCGCTGCTGTTGGTGGCGACGTGGCGGGTCGAGCCGGCCAGCGGGGACGTCACCACGGCCCGGTTCGAGTCGGTCGCTCGTGAGGCGACGGTGCTCGAGCTCGGCGCGTTCGGTGAGGCCGAGCTCGTCGAGTACCTGAGGTGCTGTGGTCGTGAAGGCGTGTCGTCGGCGGACGTGGGGCGACTGTTGGTGCTCAGTGGGGGGAACCCGATGCTGGTGTCCGAGCTGGTTCGTGACGGGCCATCGGTGGCGGGTCATCCGGGTTCGCGCGGGTTGGCGGTTGCGATCGAGCGCCGGGTTGCTGCCCTGAGCGAGGGTGATCGGGCGTTGTTGGGGGCGGCCGCGGTCGCCGGTGATGGGGCTCGGGTGGTCGAATTCGCCAGAATCGTCGGTTGCAGCGCTGAGGATGTCGCCGCCGCGGTGGGGAGGAGCGGTTCTGCCGCCACGATCGTCGATGGCCGGCTGCGCTTTTCGCACGGGTTGTTGCGTGATGCGTTCGCGGCGGCGCTGCCAGAGGCCGACCGGCTCGCGCTGCATCTGGCGGCGCTCGATGCTGGACGAGGGGTCGAGCCTGACCAGGTGGTGTGGCGTGCACGTCACGCGGTCGAGGCGGCATCGCTTTCTGTCCAGCACACGGCGACCGCCGTCGCCGCGTGCGCGGAGGCGGCAGTCGTGTTGCAGCGGGCGCTGGCGTTCGAGCAAGCCATCGAGTGGGCGGCCACCGGTTGCCGTCTCGCGATCGACGGCTCTCCCCCGGACGTGCACGCTGACCTGTTGCTGGTTCACGCCGAGGTGGTGCTCGCCTCCGGTCGTCTGGTCGAGGCGCGCCGGCTCTTTGACCGTGCTGTCGACGCTGCTGAGCGTGCCGGGAATGGTGCACAGCTTGCGGCGGCGACGCTGGGTGTGGGCGGGGTGTGGGTCGAGGAGCAGCGTGACGAGCTGTCTCGTCGACGGCTGCTGTGTCTGTGTCGTCGGGCGTTGGTCGAGCTGCCCCCGGACGAGGTTGTGTTGGCGGCCCGGCTGGGGGTGCGGCTGGCGGCTGAGCTCGCTTACGACAGCGGCTCGCTGCAAGAGATGCGCGAGGCGGTCGCGACGGTGCGTCAACTCGGTGACGCGGCTGCGACCGCGGAGGCATTGTGCCTTCTACATCACACGCTGCTCGGTCCCGAACATGCCGCCGAACGGCTGCGGGTGGCGGACGAGCTGCTGGAGGTCGCCGTGTCGGCCCGCGGGACGATCTATCCGTTGTTCGGTTTGTGTTGGAGGACAATCGATCTGTACCTGATCGCATCGGCTGGCGCCGAGCGATCGCTGGTCGAGTTGCGCGACCGCACGGATGCTCTCGGCTGTCGTTCGATCGGCTACATCGTCGCCGTGCTCGATGTGATGCGGGCGATCCGGCGCGGCGACCTGGACGAGGCGGAGGTGCTCGCCGCCGAAGCCCTCAGGTTCGGTGAGACTGTCGGCGACGCTGACGCCCTCGCCTACTACGGCGGTCATCTCCTCGCCATCAGGTGGCTGCAAGGTCGCCTCGATGAGATGCGCGACCTTGTCAATGTGGTGATCGAGTCGTCGACACTTCGTCACCGCGACGTCAGTTACACCGCGGTGCTGGGGCTGGTGTGCGCGGTCGACGGCGACGCGCGGGCGGCGCGCGCTGCGATCGACGATGCCGTCTCCGATGGACTCGACGTGATCGGTGTCCCCAGCAACCGAATGGTGACCTGGACGATCCTGGTTGAGGCAGTGTCGGTACTCGGCGACGCCGCACTGGCCGCCGAGCTGGCTCTGGCGATGGAGCCGTTCGCTCACCTGCCGGTGATGCCGTCGTTGTCGATCGCCTGTATCGGGCCCGGCGCTCGCGTGATGGGGGTCGCGTGTGCGACCGCCGGACGACGCGATGAGGCCGTGGTCTGGTTCCGGGCGGCGTTGCTCGCCAATCAGCGAATCGGCAACGGCCCGGTCGACGCCATCATCCGCGCTGAGCTCGCCGACGTGTTGCGCCACGGATCGAGTGTCGAGCGCAGCGAAGCCGCGGGCCTCTACGCAGAGGCGACCAGCCGGGCCACCGGCTTCGGGATGACACGGCGGGTGAGCGAGTGGTCGGCGGCGGCCGCCACGCTGGGTTCGCCCGTGGTCGCCACGCCGCGGCGGGGAACCTTTGAACGCTGTCCGACGGGATGGCGCATCGACATCGACGGTCGCGCCGCGGCGGTTGATGACGTCATCGGGCTGCGTTACATCGCCGACCTGCTGGCACGCCCCGACACCGACGTTCGTGCCGTAGAGCTCGCCGCTGCGGTGCGCGGTTTCGACGTCGCCGAGACCGCGTTCGGCGCGCCGAGGGTCGACGAGCAGGCTCGCCGCGCTTACGAGCGGCGGATCGCTGACCTCGACCGTGAGCTCGACACCGCCGACGTCCTTGGTGACGTGGAACGTGGCCGGCGAGCGGCCGAGGAGCGCCAGATCGTCGTCGACCATCTGCGGCGAGAGTTCGGCCTCGCCCGCCGACCGCGCCGCACGTCCGACGACGACGAGCGTTGCCGGATGAGCGTGTCCAAGGCGATCCATCGCGCGATCCGCCGGATTCGTGAAGCCGATCCTGTGGTCGGACGGGTGCTCGACACCGGCCTGCACACCGGCTACGTGTGCCGCTACGTGACCGATCCCGGCGAACCGATCGTGTGGACGGTCAGGACCGGCGCCGGCGCCCGCCCGTTGTACGGCTGACCTGAGCCTGTCCCAATGGGACATCGCCGATGTCCCGCCCCTGGATGTGAAGGAACGGGGTCGTCCCGAGCCTTTCGCACGAGGCCGACGTTGCCACGACACCCAGGAGGCACGATGAACATCAGGCCACGGATCTCGTGGCGGACACCGATGTGGTTGGTACCTGTCGCCACCGTCCTTGGTGCGACCGGTGTCGCCGTTGCCGGCGCGGCGATCCCCAGCGGCGATGGGGTCATCTCGGGTTGTTACTCGAACACCAACGGCGATCTGCGGGTGATTGATCCGTCTCTCGACGGGTGTAAGGCGAGCGAGACACCGCTGCCGTGGAATCAGACCGGGCCCCCGGGTCCGATCGGACCGTCGGGACCACAGGGCGAACCCGGGCCCACTGGCCCTCAAGGGCCTCCCGGCCCGACCGGCCCGACCGGCCCACCGGGCGCATTCGCCGGCATCGAGGTGGTGACCACCAACTTCACGGTGCCCCAGTCCACCCTCGAGTTCACGTACGTGGCGACCGCCGAATGCCCACCGGGCACGGTGGTCATCTCCGGCGGCTACGAGATCGAACAGGCCGGGGTCAACGAGTTCCGCGGCTCCCATCCCGAAGTCGTGCAGCCCGACGTGCAGAGATGGAGCATCGGTGTCGGTGCCGACGACGACACCGACGTCGACGGTGTCGTCTACGCGATCTGCGCCGACGGCTAGGTCGCGGCAATGCGACCAGACGCGCTGAACATGACGTGCATGCACCCGTGGCGTGCAGCGAAGCCGATCCTGCCGACTCCGCCATCACCCGGCCCCCCGGACCCGGACCCAACCCCACCCGAGCCGGCGTCCACCCCCAGCGGCAGCGAACCACGGCCATAGCCATGCATTGCCGAACCCGGGTGGACGTCGCTGTTCGAGCCGTCAACGCGGACCCGCCCGCCGGGGGCCACGCGACCGATCTCGACCACCCGCCAAGCCACGCCCTGAACGGGATTGTCGACGCCAGCATCTCGGATGGCATCCGCTTCCGCACCGCCGGCACGGGGACCCGTGATCGGCGCAGAAGATGAACACCCGGCTCCACACCGACCGCGTCCAGCCAGTCGGCGACTAGTTCCCCGCACACACCGACGAATGAACGGACGCGACATGCAACGAGGAGACAACAAGGTCGCCGATAGGTGGCCGAGCACATCAAGGAGGGCTCGATGACGACAAGAAGCTCCACGAGCGCGGTCCACAGGCGGATCAGCTACGCCAACGTGATGTCGACGCTGGTGTTCGTGATGGCGTTCGGAGGCGGTACGGCCTATGCCACGCATCTGGTCGTGAGGAGCGACGACATCGGCAAGGGCGAGGTCACGGCGGTCGCCCCGAACGCCGTGCCCGGCGCCGGCCAGACACCAACGGTCGGGATCCACCTAGCGATGGTGCAGTCCCCGCCCACCACCATCGTCCCCGCGACACCCGAGACGGTGCAGCACGCATCGGACCCCGCGTCAACCGAAGCGATCGCACGGAACATTCCTCCCCCTCCGACGACGTCGCCTCCACCTACGACGGCACCTCCACCGCCGTCCAAGCCGTACACCGGAATCGACGCGCTCGGCGCGGCGGGCCAGGTGAAGGACGGCACGGCGACGCCCGTGTACGAGCAGAGCGTCACCCTCACCGCTGGGGTCGAGACGACGTTCGAGACCCGCAATCTCTCGAGCGGCGCCGATCCCGTGCTGCACCTGCTCACTAGCGGCGGTGTCGACTTCGCCCGGAACGACGACGCCGATAGCAGCACACGGGCAGCCCGGCTCACGGTCAAGCCGACCGTCTCGGGCAGCTACCTGCTCATCTTGCACGCGTACACGCCGGCGAGCGCCGGGACCGCGACGATCTACCGTGACGGCACCGCACTCACCGGGACGGTCCCCGTCGCTGGATGGCGCGCCCTCGTCGCGGGGCTCCGTAGTGGAGAGTCGCTCGAGACGGTGCGGCGTCCGGGCAGCGCCGTCACCAGTCAGGTGATGTACATCTTCGACCCTGACCGGCAACGAATCTGGCAGCGGGTTACGGGCGGCGGCACCGCGGGGAACGTCCGCTTCGCCTTCCAGTTCCTCGCCGGCTCGAGACACGTGATTTTCGGAGCCCGATCCGGGAGCGGCACGCTGCGGGTCGTCCGCAACGACAGCGGCATACCCGATCACGACCCGGACCGTGACAACCTCGGCACCGAGCTCGAAGACGCGCTGAACACGTGCTCGAGACGCAGCGGCGTCGAAGCCGGCTTCGACTGCGGGGTCGTGAGCGACGCACGCGACAGCGACGGCGACGGGATCCGCGACGACTGGGAGGTGCTCGGCAGACGCGATCTCAGCCCGCATCAACCGTTGCCGCTGTGGGGTGCGGACCCGCGGCACAAAGACATCTTCGTCGAGGTCGACTTCATGCGCCGCTGCGGCGACCCGGCGAGTTCCGACCAGCGGATGCCGGTGGACGTCGCACGCCAGATGGCAGCGTTCTACGCAGACCAGGTGGGTCCGGCCGTCTCCGCGACCCGACGCGCCGCGCGCGCCGCCGACCTCGAGAACCCCGATGGCCGCCCAGGCATCCGGCTCCACCTCGACACGGGCGTGAGCGGTTCGGCAGGCGAGACGACGTACGGCGACTGGGGAGGTCACAGTGTGGTCGCACCGGTGACCGACGGCAACGGCAACTGCATGGCAGGTCAGAGCGCCGCGAACGCCTGGCCGTCGATGGCGCGGGTCCGCCGCGGCGTCTTCCACTACGTCCTGGTGTACTTCGGTGGCGGCGGTCAGGCGGCCGAGTGGAGGGCGTACGCCGCGTTCAACGCCGACAGCGCGCTGAATTCGGCGCACGAGTTCGGGCACAGCCTCGGCCTCGGTCATTCCGGTCGGGCCCAGGCGTTCTTCCAGGACCCGAACTGCAAGCCGAATTACCCCAGCCTCATGAACTACGCCTACTACGACCACTGGCAGTTAACCAGCGACGTCGGGTTCTCTGATGGACGCGACCGGCCGACGCTCGTGAACGGCGCGCTGACCGAGCGGAACGCGATCAACCCGAACGACAGCTGGTTCGCCAATCACCTGCGGACGATCTTCCAGTACAACGTCGACGGCGCCACGGGCAGCGTCGACTGGAACCGCAACGGCATGATCGAGTCGCTCACGGTGCGGGCCTACGCGAACTACGCCCCTGGCGGCGCGGGTTGCGAGTGGACGAAGTACAACAGCGTGCCCCTCGCTGGCCGCTCGATGCGCAGCCCGGCGCTCATCCGGTTCGGCGGCTACGCGTACGTGCTCTACGCTCGGGCGAGCGACGGCCGGCTGGCGTACACCCGCACCTCGTCGCCGTTGATCTGCCGCGAAGCGAAGGAAGGACCCTGCGCCGGCGCGACCTTCGACGCCGAAAAGACGAGGCCGATCGACGCATCGCAGGGCGTCGCCGCCGTCCGACTCCAGTTCGGCGCTGTAGAGCAACTGCTGATCGTGGCCGCCGGCGCCGACGGCGCGCTCCGTGAAACGAGACTGTCGCTCGCCTCCGGCGGCGTCGAGCGCTGGACCGCAGCCGTAACCAGAGTTCCGAGCGGTGTCGCGAGTGAGCCTTCGCTCAAGCGGGTCAGCAGCAGCGAGGCCTACCTCGCCTTCGCCGGACCCGACCGGCGTGTACGGATCGGCCGGTTCACCACCTCTCACGGATGGTGGCCGATCGGCAGCGCCGAAGCGCCACCAGCGTTCCCCACCGGCCCGCCGCCGCTCCTGCCTGCGCTCCCCGCCGGAGCCTCACCCGGCCTCGGCTGGGTGTACACCCCGTCCCAGCCGCGCAGCCGCGCCCTCTACGGGGCGTTCGCCGACGACAACGGCCGACTCGCGCTCTACCGCCTCGACAAGACAACCGGGTACTGGACCGAGACGACCGACCTCGACACGAACCCCACCTACACCGGCCGCCCGGCCCTCGTGTGGGCACCCACCTACACCTCCGACCAGACAATCGGCCACCTCTACCTCCACTACCTCACACCGGCCGGAGTCGTTCGCTCGATGAGCACATACACGAGCGGCATCGGCTCGACGGGGGTCCAACGAATCGGGCTCGACGGACCATTCATCAACGTCTGGTCCAACAAGAAGGCCGCCGTCGAGTCGATGCAGGAAACCACAGTCGGCACCAACGTCCGCCTCGTCATCGCCGCACAGAACGGAAAACTGATCCTCTACCCGAACGCCGATGGCATCTCAGACTTCGCGCTCACGAACAACAACGACTGGCGCGTGTTCCGGACATCGCTGTGCCGAACGCTGATGTACCCCACCTCGGCGCTCGGCAACACCGTCGACCCGAACGTGCCAACCCCGATCCAATGCGAGCCAGCGCCGTCGCACACGTAAACCGCTGAAAGAACTCAAACGCAGAACGTTGGTGGGCCCTACGTCGAGGTGACGCGAAGACAGTACCGAACGCCGGGAGCATGAGGTCGGTCGGTCGGCCATCGGGGCCCGACAACGAAGACGGCGACGACGCAGGAGACGAGCAAGTCAGGAGCCGATCGCCACAGCGCATCGTCACACCCGAGTCCCCGTCGCTGGCCGCTTGCACAACAGTGACCGTGTAATCGGCGAGCTGAAGCCTGTTTCGTGAAAGCGCGGAACTCGGACGAGCATCCAAGAGCGAGGCCGCCGGGATACGAATGCGGCGGTCTGTCATCGCGCAGCGCGTCCCTGCCAGGGTCCCTCGGCGAGGCACCCATACGCGATATCACCCGCCCGTAAGTCCGCGCTCGGGCTATCGCGGGCCATTCGGGAACGGCCCGTCTGCGCTGGTCGGTAATCCCACCCCGACGGAGATCGTCGGACCGCGTCAGGGCGTCGATGGGTTCGGACATCCGACGCGATTAGCGGACGGTCGCGAACGCGATCGAGCCGGCGTTCCAGGACGCTCGCGACTCGCGTTACTCGGCGACATTTCCGGATAACTGGGCCTCACGGGGTCGGATCCGCTGCGAAGATGACGGCCGTGCGCCGCTACGAGGCGACCGTCTACGACAGCAACCGCTGGGACGGCTTCGAGCTCCGCCCCGGCGACATCATCAGCACGCCGCCAAAGTGCGGGACGACGTGGACGCAGATGATCTGCGCGCTGCTCATCGTGCAGGAACCGGAGCTGCCGCGCCCGTTGGACACGCTCTC
This sequence comes from Actinomycetota bacterium, assembly GCA_046723555.1. Classification (GTDB taxonomy): domain Bacteria; phylum Actinomycetota; class Acidimicrobiia; order Acidimicrobiales; family Ilumatobacteraceae; genus JALZMG01. The sequence goes on from JBKOUV010000320.1 coordinate 21,584, forward strand.
GCCGTCGATCGACATGGTGACCCGCGCCCGCACGGAGGTATTCGCGGACCTGGAAGCCCAGACACACCGCCGGTTCATCAAGACCCACCACGCCGCTCGACGGGATCCCCAACGATCCGACGGTCACCTACATCTGCGTCGGGCGCGACCCCCGCGACGTGGCGCTGTCGATGGACCACCACATCGACAACATGGACATCGGCGCGTTCCTCCAGGCCCGCGAGCGGGCGGCAGCGATCGACGGCATCGAGCTCGGACCGTTGCGGCCACCGCGGCCGCGCCCCGACGGCGAGCGGGACCGCTTCTGGCAGTGGGTCGACGACGAGACGCCGTCGACGCAGGTCGGGTCGTCGCTGCGGCGCACCGTCGAGCACCTGCAGGCGTTCCGGGACGCCGGCGACGATCTCGACGTCGTGTATTTGCACTACGACGACTTGAAGGCCGGCCTGGAGGGGCAGATGCGCCAGCTGGCCGCGCGCCTCGGCATCGACGTCGACGAGCACCGGTGGCCCGCCCTGGTCCAGGCGGCGACGTTCGAGTCGATGCGCAGCAGGGCCGACACGACGGTCCCGGGCGGTGGTCCGGAGCACTGGATCGAGCCCGCCGCGTTCTTCAGCCGCGGCACGAGCGGTCAGTGGCGCGACCTTCTTGACGACGCCGGCCTCGCCCGGTACGCCGCGCGCGTCCGGGCGCTGGCGTCCGACGACCTCGTCGAGTGGGTGCACCGCGAGCCGATCGACTGAGATCCCCGTTCGGCGGTTGACCCGCACGGCCGAAGCTGATCGTGAGCGCCGACCGCCGCCCGTGACTGCCGTTCTCTGCAGTCAGGCCGAGACGGCGATGGAACCGAACGACCTCTCGCGATGTTCTGTAGCGCCATCCTGCCGGCGGTCGAGGACGCGACGACTTGGGATATGCGGCGTCGTTACTGGATAACCGCCGGTAGCGGCCATGGGGTGGACCTTCGTCTTCGCGGGGAGCTCCACTCGCGGTTGTCCGGGCGCGATCTGCTCTAGTCCGCCTCCTCGCAATGGCGCTCCCAATCACCACTCTCAAGCTGCCCGCGCCCGGTGGGCGGGACATAGACCTGCCTGCGCTAGGTGATCTGGCCGGATGCGCCAGTGAACCGGCAGCGCCGAGTCCTGGTCTGCGTCGCCGTGGGGGCAGGCCTTGCGCTCACTGCGACGGTCATCAACCGTTTGCTGGCAAACAACCCGGAGGGCGGCTGGTTCATGTACTCGCCCAGCACCGAGCCGGTGTTCTCTCCGGCCGCGTCCGACGGTGAACTGATTCGTGCCGCCGTTATCTGGCTCACGGCGATCGGTTTTGGTTCGGATTCTCGTGGTGGCTGTTCCGACGGCGCGAGGACTGAGTACCTCGCGACCCGTCACTCGACGCCGTCCGCATCCCGGCGGTCCAGGACGCGGTGACTCGGCATGTCCGGCGCGATGTCCGGGCACCGGTGCCCGTCGACCGGATGCTCGGGTCACTGTCAGCGCTGGGCGAGCACGAATGCAAGTACGCGGCGTGCGACTGGAACGAGGTCGTCTGCGGGGAGCGTCGCCGGACCTGATTCCGGCGACGACGGGCGTGTGGGCTGGGTGGTTGGCCAACCGGCGGCGCGCTCGGCTGCCCGGCGGCCGTAGGCGGTGACAGCGACGGTGGTGCCGTCGGGGGCGACGGCGACCACGACGACGATGTGGTCGCCTTGTGACTCGAGCGTCGAGTCGTCGATGGACTCGAATAGGGCCTCGTTGGGCAGCCAAGACGGGCTGGCCGCTGACCTCATTCGCCACGCCGCCACTTGGAGGTCGTCGCCGCCGGAGCGGAACCAGGCGTCGCGGTGGGTCACACATCGTGGTCGCGGGTAGCCGGTTTGTAACTCGGTGGCGGCCTTGAAACGGGGTGCTGCCCTGGTGACAGCCTGGGCTGCGACGCGTTGGAAGGCATCCAGTCTCGGGCCTGGGCGGCGTCGAGAACCGCCGTGACCGAGCGTCCCACGGCTCCGTCTGGGGTACCAGCTGTTCACCGTCGCCCGTAGCCGGCCGGGCTTGTCCAGACACCCACGGTCGGCGACGAAGCGGCGGTCGGTTGGAACGGTGCCGTCGGTATCACTCATCCTCGCCGCACTAGCGTCGATCGATGCGGGCGAGGTCGACGTTCCTGCCGCGGCAGTGGCCGCCGACGGCTGGGCCGGGGATGACTCACAGGCCGCGGCCGACGACATGACGATCAGCGCCAGGACTGCCAGTCGACATCGACTCACCAGACCAGCATGGCAAAGCATCGCCACACGGCTGAGACGCTCGAACACCCCTTCGCGGATCCCTCGTGGACTGCCATCGCAGACTCAGCGTCATCCTCAAGACAACGGATGAGACCCAGCGTTCGATGACACTCGGAGCGCGTGGTGCCGGACGGGTTATTCCCCGTGTTTCACTCGCAGTGTGAGGATCCGCGATCGCCGGTTCGCCGGTTCGTAGGTTCGAAGGCCGGACCGGGGGCTGACTCAGCTGTTATCCGATCCCTGTGTGGGTGTCTTTTATCCGAAGTGTCGCCCCCGGTCCTGACCTTCGAGGACCGGTCTGACTTGATAGAAGCGTTGATCATCTCAACGGGGATTTGTCGACCGGCCCTTTCACCTTACGCCTGTGAGAGGAGGCCGTGATGGCCAAGCAGCGAGCGAAGACC